>NZ_JBEYJD010000067.1:0-32977 GCF_040636125.1 Streptomyces sp. NPDC006733
AGCCGTCCGGCCTCGTCCAGATCAGCGGCGGCCAGCCGCGTTCGGTGATGGTGTCCGGCCGACGCCGCCCCAGCGCGCACCTCACCCGCCCAACCCAGGAATGAGCACACGATGATCGTTGTCATGGGAGCGACCGGAGCCACCGGAAACGCCCTGCTCCACAGCCTCCTCACCCGCGGCACACCTGTCCGCGCGCTGACCCGCACGCCGCACCGGCCGATCCCCGGCCTACCCGCGGGCGCACCCCCTGCCTGCGTCGAGGTCCACTACGCCGACGCCACCGACCCCCAGTCCCTGCGCGCCGCCTTGCAGGGCGCCGGCCAACTGTTCCTCGCCATGGCCAACAGCCCGGCGCAGGTCGAACTGGAAACCCGCGTCATCGACATCGCCGCGGACACCGGCATCGAACACATCGTCAAGATCTCCGCACCTGCTGCCGAGCCCGACTCCCCGGTCGCCGTCTCCCGCGGACACCACGCCATCGAGGAACACCTGCGCGCCAGTGGCCTGCCCCACACCATCCTGCGCCCCTACGCGTTCATGCAGAATCTCCTGCGCCTGGCCCCCACCGTCGCCCAGGGCATCATCTTCGGCACGACGGGCGACGCGCCCTGCAACTACATCGACTGCCGCGACATCGCCGACGTTGCCGCCGCCGCCCTCACCCGTCCCGACATCGCCGGCGGGACCTACACACTGACCGGGGCCGAAGCCGTCTCCTCCCCCGGCCTCGCCGCCCGCCTGAGCGCACTGACCGGCCGACAGATTCGCTACCGCCACCTCACGCCGGACGACCTGCGCGACCACCTCATCCGCAACGCCGGAATGCCAGCCTGGCTCGCCGAGCATGTGGTGGAGATCCAACAACTCACCCTGACGCGGCCCGAAACCCCTACCACCACCGTCCGCGACCTGCTCGGCCGCCCGCCCCGCACCCTCACTGCCTTCCTGCACGACCAGCACGCCACGTTCGCCGCGGGGATGGCGCCGCACGCCGGGCGAGACGCGGGATAGACCGTCCCGCACCGGGCCGCCGGCCGGGCGTCGGTCGAGCCGGAGGGAGCAGGGGGCGAACCCGCGGCGGGGATCCAGGTCCGCACGAGGGTCCGGCCAGGCCCCGACCCAGGCACCCTCCCGCGCGGGCGGGACGGGCGAGGCAGGCCAGGCCCTGCTCCCTGCGCCGGCCCTCGACCCGGCGACGACCGTGGCCCGGATGCGCCGCTCCCCCAGCCCTGGGCCAGCAGCCGCAAGAGGTGCTTCTCGAGCGGCTGTCGGCCTCTTGCAGGCGCCACCCATCACTGCCGCACCGGGAGCGCGCGTCCCAGGCGGGCCAGTGGGGACAGGGCCATCACGACGGGAGACAGCAGCATGCCGGCGGCCGTCACCAGCAGACTGGTGCGCAACCCCCACTGCTGTGCGAGGAAGCCGCCGAGCAGGGAGCCGAGCGGGGTCAGCCCCATGCCGACGAACGTGATGGTCGCGGCCGCGCGGCCCTGCATCCCGTCCGGGGTGGCCGCCTGTCGCACCGCCATGACCGTGACATTCACCAACTGGCCGCCAGCCCCGAACACAAAGCTGACCACCAGCAGCGCGGGCAGCGTCACCGCAATGGAGTCGTGGTGCAGGGCCGGCACACCCAAGAACGCGCCGTCGCCGAGTACCGCCGCACACACCAGCACCCGACCATGGCCGAACCGGCCCGGCAGGCGGGCTGCGAGCAGCGCGCCCAGCAACGCGCCGGGCCCGGTCGCCGCGAGCACCAGGCCGACGGCGGCGCCCGGAAGATGCAACTCGCGTGGCAGGAACAGCAGGTAGACGGTCATCAAGGCCGCATAGGAGAACTGGAAGGCAGCAGAGGCCAGGCACACCGTCCGCAGCGCAGGGTCACCGACCACGAACCGGAGACCCTCCCGGACCTGCTGCCCTACCCGTGCAGGGCGCTCAGCGCGTTCTGCGACCGCTTCGGTGCGGCGGATCCGCCGGATCGACAGGAACGACAGAGCGAAGAACAGCGCGCTCGAGGCCGCAGCGATCGGCGCCGACAGCAAGGACACCAGCGCACCCCCGAGGGCGGGCCCGCCCATCTGGGCCGCGGACCGGGTGCCCTCGAGTGCGCTGTTACCCCGTACCAACTGCTCGCGCGGCACCAGCTCTACCAGGGACGCCTGGTAGGCCACGTCGAAGAACACGGACAGCACCCCGACCGCGAACGCGACCACGAACAGCGCGGGCAGGCCGAGCCAGCCCAGGAAGCCTGCCACGGCGGCGCCACTCAGGACTACGGCCCGGGCGCCGTCCGTCCACACCATCACCGTGCGGGTCCGCCACCGGTCCACCCACGCGCCGACGCACAGCGCGAGCAACAGGGTTGGCGCCTGCCCCACCGCGCGCAGAGCCCCCAACTGGCCGGCATCGGCGTGAAGCGTGAGGACAGCGAACAGCGGAAAAATCACCAGGCCGGCCTGCTCGCCGAGTTGGGAGGCCGTTTGACCTACCCAGAGCCTGCGGAAGTCCCCGTCCCGCCACAAGCTGAACGGAACCGGTTGACGAGCATCGGATGCAGCACAGGAGGCAGACGGCACAGGAGTCCCTTGGCTTGCCGACAACGAGGCCCAGCGCCCGGCGCACGACAGGTACGCCGACGGGTCGGGCAGGGGAAGGCTCGCGGTGCCGCACCCTCGAGGGCAGCACGCGATGACCGGCCGATCACGGCCTAGACGTCAACGCGCGCTCGGACGACCGGGCATCTCTTCGCTCCTCGGGGATCACTCGCTGCACCCGAACCCTAGCCCGCGGCCGCCGGATGCGACACGCGAATTTTGCCGATGCCCGGCAGCCGCCCCCGGCGACCGTCAGGCGTCGACGAGCTTGCTTCATCTCCCGCTCCTCCCCCACGAGACCTCGGAGGGAGGTCCGGGCGGCCGATCGGCCGACGAGTGGAGCGGGGCGGGCGCGCTGTCGGATGTGCGGAGGACGCCGAACCGGTGCTCGCACCGGGGCGTCGGCTCGTGCGGGGAGGGTGGCGCTCCGAGGGGGTATGGCTGGCTTTGCCGCAACCGGTCCCGGCGTGCCGCAGCCGACGGCAACCACCGTGGACGGGCTCTACCTGCCACCACGCAGCGCGGAGTTCAACGACATCGGCCGTCGACCGCGCCCGGACACGGCAGCGCCGGCTAGGTGACGATGAGCAAAACGATCCACATGACGGCGGCGAGAAGCGGCAGCGCGTAGGCGATCATCGGCATCGCACTGGGGCCGGAGATGCGGCTGGCTGCATAGGTTTCCGCGTAGTCCGGCAGGCGCTCGGCCGTGCGCCGTTGGATGGCCCGGTTGTAGCGGTGATAGCGGTGTCCCACGTAGGCCCAGATGACGGTGAGAGCGAGCCCGAAGTCGGCCAGGACCCGTGCTGCCGCATGTGTGGTGCCTGATGTGGCGGTAGTGCTGTACGCCACCGCCAGCAGAGACTGTGCGACGAGGAACAGGTTGCCGCGCTCGAAGACCATGGTGTCGGTGTGGAGGTGGTGCTCCCAGAGACGGGCATCTGCGTCTCGCCGCTGTTCGTTGTTCTCTGGCGTCGCCATGCAGCAAGCTTGCCCGCGACTACAGGGGAACAGTCGGCTCAGACGGGGCTCACAGCAGCACCCCGCGGTGCGAACCGTGCTGAGGGGGCGCTGCCGTCACAGAGTCGCGCGGTGGCGCCGCGGCGCCGTTGTGCTGCCGCGCGGGGCCACGTCGACTCCCCTGGCGGACCTGAGCGGCGGAGCGACCGCGCTGGACCGCACCTCGGCGCACGCAACCACGGCGTCCAGGGTCCGCTGCCGTCCGACGGCGACGATCGGAGAGACGCGGTTCGATCCGGCTGCCCTCGACGGCGTCCGCCGGTGCCCAAGCCGGTCGGGGGCCGTCGGCCGTCGGCCGCGGGAGTAGGCAGCCACAACGCCCAGGATGTCGGGGTCGCCGCCTTCTCATGGGCCTTGGTCGATCAGGTTGGTGACGTCGCGGCGGCCTCGCTCGCGCGGAGCGTCGCGGCGCAGCGTTCGAGCAGGGTGTCACCTCGCCGGATCAGACACGCGTAGAGATTCGCACCACGCGGCACCCTGCCGGGTCGAACAGGTGGGGCCCGGAGGTCAGGGCTTCGTCGACGGCGGTGGGGAGTCCCCCGGATCTGCCACCTGCACAGGTTCCAGCACGAAGACGGGGATCACCCGGTCGGTCTTCTCCTGGTACTCCGCGTACGGCGGGTACGCGGCCACCGCCCGCTCCCACCACGCGGCCCTCTCGCTCCCGGTGATCTCCCGGGCCGTCATGTCCTGGCGTACAGGACCGTCCTGGAGCATCACATGCGGCTCAGAGGTGACGTTGAAGTACCAGACCGGGTGACGCGGGAAGCCGCCCTTCGAGGCCACCGCGGCGTAGCTCCCCTCGTGCTCCACGCGCATCAGCGGAATCTTGCGCGTCCTGCCGCTCTTCGCGCCGCGCATCGTCATGATGACGACGGGCAGGCCCGTGTCCCAGAGCGTCGTGCCCTGTGTGCCGCCCGAGCTCTCATACAGCTCGACCTGTTCGCGCACCCACTGTGCCGGACTCGGCTCGTACTCGCCCTCAAGAGGCATCGCGGTCACCCTGTCGTCGCTCACGGACTATCGCGCGCAGTCCAGCACAAGCCCCCTGCGAAGGCCAGACCGCGCATTCCGCTCGGCCACCGGAAACGGACCGAACCCGGGCCGGGTCAGGGTGTTCCCGTGCTGCGGCCGCCAACCCCGGATCGGCGGGTCGGCGCCGCGGGCCCGTGCTCGGCGAGCATTCGGACCCGGAGATCACTCGGCAGAACGTCGTCGCATACAGCCACTGCGAACCCAAACGCTGGCGCCTTGTCTCCAAGGATCTGGTCCGCGGGACTGTCAACAGGTGGCAGACCCAGGCGGTGCCGCGAGAAGCCTGTAGTGGGAGGGCCGTCCCGTCAGGCGCGTGCCACGTCACAGACGTCTTGCGCCTGGGCGGCGGACAGTCGTCGCATCTCCCACAGCAGGGCTGCGGTCTCCGCCGCTTCTGGGGACAGAGGCAGTGGCGCCTCGGTCAGATGGACGCCCGTCAGTGCGGCCAGATCGCAAGAGTCGATCCCCAGCAGGGTTGCACAGTCCGTCACCAAGCGCGGCGTCAACTCCGACCGACCAGAGCCGATCACACCGTAGGTGGACGCCGACAGATACGTGGGCGTCAGTAGCCCGAGAGCATGCGCCATGCCCGACCAGTTCAAGTTGCGGTACTGGAGCATGCGGATGACGCAGGCTCCCGGGCCGCCGTCGAGAGGTGCGAGCAGTTTCGGGGCGAAGCCGGAACAGCGTTCCTGCTGCGGCAAGGAGCGGGTCAGCCGGAGAAGGTCGCGGCGAAGCGTGGCGGAAAGGCGCACCGCCTCCGCCACTGTGCTTCCTACCGCTTGTGCGGCCGTGGCGTCCAGCGGCGCCAGGTCCTCCGGGATCGCCAGCCGCGCGAGGATGAACAGATCGACCGCATGGAATCCCAGCGCCGGCCCGAGCAGTCGCAGGAGCTCCTCGCTGGGGCTGTCCCCGGCGAGCACGGCGCGGACCTCGCCTGGTGTCAGCCCAGCACGGTCGGCAAGTTCCGGTGCGCCGAACCCCCTACGGTCCAGCAGCGACGCCAGCAGCGCGTCGAACCCCGGATGCTCCGTCATGCCCGCAGACTACTGAGCTTCCGGGTTGAGTGTCGTCATGATCAGTCCGGCATTGGTGAGGCATCCCACGATGAAGTGGCTGCGGCTGGCCAGTCGGCGTCGTCCGGCGCGCTTGGCACCGGAATACGGGGTGTCATGACGCGGGGCCCGGCCGGCGTCCTGGCCCTCGGTGATCGCATGCAGTACGGCGATGGGCCAGTCCCGTATTCCGCGCCGGTGCCTCAGCGGGAGCGTCGCCGCGCCCCACGGCCTGCAGTCGTCGGGGCCGAGCCCTTGAACTGACGAAAGCGCAGCCCCTGGGGAGAGGCCTCCGATGCATACGGAATTGTGGCTTCCCAAGTGCTCTGCAGCAGCGCTGCGCTCGGCCGGGATGCCGCTGGCGAAGCCATCTGCCGCGTTCACCTGGAGCTCAGCTGAACGGCGTGTAATAGCTTCGCCAGATGGCCTGTTCAGCCGGTCGATGCGGACGAGGTACACCCATTTGATGCGGGGCGCGCGCGACCGTTGCTGCTTTCCCGTGGAATGCGCATGATAGGTAGCTACGCGACACCGTCAGCTGGCAGTGATGTGCGGGATGTTCCGCTGCCCGAGGGGCGTGGGGGGATTATTGATGCGGTTCTCTACGGGTGCTGTGCGTGACTACATTCCCAATGGGTGCGGGGGCCCGGATCTCCCCGCGACCATTCCCGAAGCCCGTGCCTTCGCTGCGGTGTTCGTGCACGCCGGTCACCAGCTGTTCAGCCACTGGGAGAACACGGACGTCTGGGGCTCCGACTTCCGTGAAGCGGGCGGCGGGGACCTCGAACCGCAAGGCGGCAGCGATCTCGTCGAGCTGTACTTCTTCGCCGGTCACGGGATCTGCCAGCGGTCGCCTCAGGCTACGGATCCCGACTTCCTGGTGGTGTGCAGTTCGTTCGGGCGGCCGAACGTGATCACCATCGGAAGCGAGGTGCGCTGGGGGAATTCCCGGAACGGGATCCAATACGCGGTGATCGACGCCAGCTGTCCGATGGACCTGATCTCGTTGGCGAACTCGTGGTTCCCCGTCTTCCGCGGCATGCACGTGGCGCTCGGGCATTCGGGCAACCTGTCGGCGGACACCTTGGACAGCGCCGACCGGGGCTTCGCCTTCGCGATCCGCGCCGCCGGGGGTTTTTGGCCCTTCCCTCATCAGAGCGTCGGCGACGCCTGGATGGATGCCGGCACGATCGACATCCAGCCGGGGTGCAGCGCGGTGGCGCTGGCGGCGGGCGAGTCACGCGAGGACGCCATCTGGCGGCGGGACCGCGAGACGATCGGGGTGCACAGCACCTTCAACTTCACCCCGGCCTGGTTCGCCTGGAAATGGCGCACCCAGTGACCGGCGCACCCGCGGAATACGGGGAGGGGGGACGATGACGTCACCAGGCAGTGGCTATGACGACAGTGACGACGACGTCGCAGCACTGCGCCAGTTGGGCGAATCGGTGTTGGGGCTGCGCTTCGACGGTGTCGAGCAAGCCGGCGGTCTGCAGAACATGCTCGGCCTCCGCTCCCGCAACATCCTGTTCAGCAGGCGGCTCGACTCCTTGACGTACTTCGTGCAGGACGACCGCTTCGGTGTCGGCCGCGAGCTGGGCGTCTTCGAAGGGTCCGACGAGGAACTGCTGCGCAGCTGCCGGGCGGTGCTCTCCGCCCTCGGCGTGCCGGAGTCGGAGATCGCGCACGAGGGCATCGTGTGCGAACAGACCCAGGTCGCACGCTTCGACGCGGAGTCCGGACGCGCGGAGCTCGAGGAGCCTGAACCCGGCAACCGGTACGCGCGGGTGGGCAGGTACGTGGAAGACCGTCCGGTATGGCAGTCCGGGTGCCTTCTGGGCCTGACGGCGGACCGGCAGATCGGCTACCTCCAGTTGCACTGGCCGGAATTGCCGGGCCTCGCCGTGGAGGAAATGCAGGCGCTGGCCCGCCGCGTCGACCTGGGCTGGCGGCCTCCGGACGTGGAGGGGGCGGAACCGGAGTCCATGGAGGCCGGGATCACCCACTCCGCCGCGGTGGGGTTCCTCCTGGACATCTATCCCGCCATCCGGGTCGTCTACGCGCCGACCACCGAGGGCATGGGCCGCAAGCCGGTGCGCTACCTGAACCGCTACAGCGAGGACCTGCCGGCTCCCCGCACCCACGCCTGGGACCTCGACCAGATCGCCCCGAGCGTCACCCGTCCGGACCCGGCGCCCCAGGCGCCGTAGCGCCACGCGCCGCAGCCGGGTCGCCGGGGGCAGCGCCCCGGCGACCCGTTCGCCCGCGACAGCCGGCGCGCCGTGCTCCAACGGACGCTTGTCCGCTGGACGGACGGAACCGGTGGCGCTTACGCCTTGCCGTAGCCGGTGCTGACGTCCTGCGGCGTTCCCGTCGGGCCGTTCTGGTGCCAGACCTTGACCGTCACCCGGTTGCCCTCGGGAATGTTCTCCCCGACGCCACCCTTCACACAGGTCCCGGCGCCCCCCGTCGCCTCCAGGTAGTCGGTCGCGGTGCTGCCATTGTCGTTGACATAAGTGATGGACATCTTGGCGCGCTCACCGTCGGCGTACTCGTCGCACACCTTCCAGTCGTCCCCGTCGGAAATGAAGGAAGCACTGGCGGCCTCATATGCACAGGCAACATGGGTGCACACATACGAAGAGACGTCAACGTCCGTTCCGGCGAGCGAGGGCGTCGCCGCCATGAGAACGACCGCGCTGGCGGCTATGCCGACGGTCGCTGCATTTCTGAAAAGTGATACACGATTTCCCACGATGCATCCCTATGGTTCCCGAGGACGGACAGAGCAAGATCATAAGGTCTGGTCGGGGCGAGGGGAAGATATCAAAAGTGCCCGTATTACGCGCAGAACCCGAGCTTTTGACCAGCTCGTCTTTATTTGAACCTCTTGAGATATAGGTATCCGCCGATCGTGGCGAGCGGGGTGCGGGCGAGGCGGTGCGTACGAGCCGTCCTGAACGCCCCCGGACGGAAGGCCCGGTTCGTGACGGCGCCGTGGTCGCCGGTGACGACCCCGGGCCCACCGCGGCATCGGCGTTCACGTGGCGAGGACCCCAGGGCGCCCCGATCGCCCCGACGGGGCGGCCTGCTGCACCTCCGTCAGGGGATGAAGTGGACCGCCAGGGTGGCGACCCCGATCGTGCGGTGCGTCGGCGGGGCGCAGCCCGTCGGCCGCGACGACCGGGGGCGGAGGCGGACGAGGTCGGCGCCGGCCCCGGGGCGGGTGTCCTCGTTCGCTTCGGCGGGGCGGCCCAATGGGCGCGGGAGCGTGCTCTCCTGAGCGGGCGGCACGTCGCCCAGCCTCATGCCGCAGGACCCATCAATTCCCTCTTGCCGCCTTGCCGGCGCGGGCGAATGCGGGAAGGTCGCGTGGGGACCTTGCCCCCGCACGCAGGTTTCCGTGATCCGATGGTTGTCTTCGGGCCTGCGGGCGGGCGGCGGGGTTGATTTCGCCCCGTTCGGAAGTGCTTTGTCCTCAGGGGGTGGGCGCTGATAGCCCCCTGGTGCGTGCGCGCCGCCTCCATCACGAGGAACCGGACAACGGCCCGGCCAGGTAACGGTTTGACCCCCGCCCCGCCAGCACATACGTTCCCCCCTCTCGGTCTGATCTACTGGGTCAGGCGCCATCGCGGTCCTTGGGGGGACAATGAACTTCTACCTCGACGTGCTCAAGCAGTACACGAACTTCGCCGGGCGGGCGCGCCGCCAGGAATACTGGATGTTCGCCCTGTTCCACTTCATCATCATCGTCGTGCTGGTTGTGCTGGACCGGATTATCGGCAGCTACCCGCTGCTCTACGCTCTGTACACTCTCGCCACCTTCCTGCCGACCCTGGCAGTGACCGTGCGCCGCCTGCACGACACGGGCAAGTCGGGCTGGATGGCGCTCCTCGGGCTGATCCCGTGCGTCGGTGGCATCATCCTCATCGTGTTCGCGGCCACCGAAGGCACGCCGGGTGACAACCAGTACGGCCCGAACCCGAAGGCCGGCCCCGGCTACACGGGCGGCCCCCCGTACACCCCCGCCCCCGGCCAGTACTGAGCACAGCTTCCCCACTGCGGCCCCCGGTGTTCGCCCGGGGGCCGCAGTGCGTTGTCCGCCGGGATCCGGCCGCCCCCTGCGCCATCGCGTGACTACCTCGGCAGAGCGCCGGGTGGCCGACCACGCACCCTGGACCGGGCAGCGCCTGCAGGGAGACAATCCCCTCCGTGGCTGCGGCCTTCCCTGATCGCACGCGCAGGCAGCCGGGTTCCACGACGGTAGTCCCATGGGTCCCCGCGGCAGTCCGGCGGGCTCGACGGCATACGAGGCGGCCCGCGCATGCTGCACCTGGATCCGGTAGAGCTGGAAGGCGCGTACCCGGCGCCGCCTCTGGTCGAGGCCCGCGGGTGTCTGTCCGATCGGGTCAGGACGCTGCTGGTCGCGGGGGCGGCCCTGGTCGTCGCCGGCGCGGGAAGCATCGTGCTGCTGCAGGCAGGCCACTCGGCGCGGGAGACGGCCAATCCGTGCGCCAGCCCACCCCCGAACACCGTCTGTGTCTTCGTAACGACCGGCGGCCCCTGACCGTTGTCCGGGCTGACGAACTTCCGCGAGCGTCATCGTGATCAGGGTGTCGATCGTCCGTGTCGCCCCCTGGGCTCCCCGACGCCAACGCCACTGCGTGGACTGGACTGCGGGCTTCCCTGGCAAGACGCCAGCGTCGGCGCCTGGTCGCTACGCAGTTCCCGCAGTGGGCCGAGCTGCCGCTCCAACGGCTCGACCCGGCCGGTTCGGACCATGTGATCTACCGGCTGGGCGAGCACCTGTCCGTGCGGCTGCCCCGTCATGCGGGCGCCATCGGGCAGGCTGCGAAGGAAGCCGAGTGGCTCCCCCGGCTCGCCCCGCACCTGCCCTTGGCCGTTCCCGTTCACGCGGACCTCACCGGTCGGCCGCTGATCGACCGGGACCGTACGACGCGGGCGGCCATCGCGGAGGTCGGCGGTGCGTTCGACGCCGTGGCCATGACCGAGCTGTGGGATGCGGCGCTGAGCGCCCCCGGATGGGATGGCCCGCAAGCCCCGTCCCGATCCCGCACGGCTGCCGGAGCCGGCACGGGCCCTCCCCTGAAGCCGCACAGTCGCCCCGGCGCGTCCGTTCCCTTGTCGGCCGGCTCGTCGATGTCGCGCCGGCCGCG
The DNA here is from genome assembly GCF_040636125.1 of Streptomyces sp. NPDC006733. NCBI lineage: Bacteria > Bacillati > Actinomycetota > Actinomycetes > Kitasatosporales > Streptomycetaceae > Streptomyces > Streptomyces sp. NPDC006733. The sequence goes on from NZ_JBEYJD010000067.1 coordinate 10,888, forward strand.
GTCGGGGCTGCCTCCTCACCGGCCCGGCCAGCTTGCGGCACGATCTGGGGGATTCGTCCTGCGGCCTCCGGTCGGCGGGCGACGCGGCCCCGCGGCGGCGACGCGCGGCGGTCGTTGGGAGCGATGAGTTCGGGGGCGGATCGCAGTCTCAGCACGGTAACCAACCGAGGGAGTGAAGCGATGGGCAAGCTGCATGAGGTGGCCGACGGCGTCTGGGTCCGGCAGAGCGAGTGGGTCTGGAGCAATTCCATCGTGGTGCGCGGGGAGGAGGGGCTGGTCCTCATCGACCCCGGGATCCATGGCGCGGAGTTGAACGATCTCGCCGACGACGTGGAGCGGCTCGGCCTTCCGGTGGTCGCCGGGTTCTGCACCCATCCGCACTGGGATCACCTGCTCTGGCATCCCCGGTTCGGTGACGTACCGCGCTATGCGACCCCTGCCGCCGCCCGCGTTGCCGGTGAGGCACGGGAGCGGGCGCAGACGATGGCGGCGCAGAGCGCGTCGGGTATCCCCGTCGACCTCGTCGCGCTGCTCACCGATCTGCCCGCGGGCGGCGGCCCGGTGCCGGGTGAGCTCATCGAGCATCAGGCCCACGCGGTCGGCCACGCGGCGGTGCTGCTCGCGGACCGTGGGGTGCTGCTCGCCGGTGACATGCTCTCCGATGTCCTGATCCCGCTCTTCGACGTCCGCCAGGACGATCAGGTGGGAGCCTACGCGGCCGCGCTCGACCGGCTGGGGGAGGCGGTCCGGGACGTGGGCGTCGTGGTCCCCGGCCACGGCGCCGTCGCCGAGGGCCCCCAGGTGGCGGCCCGCCTTGCCGCTGATCGTGCCTACCTCGACGCGCTCCGGCACGGAGTGGAACCGGTCGACGCGCGTCTGGGGTCGCATGCGGAGTGGCTCTTCGGTCCCCACCGCTCGAACCAGGAGCAGGCCCGACGGCGCTAGGGTCCGGAAGCCCTGACGAGGCGCCCGAATCGGCGGTTCGGGGTGGTAAACGTCCTTCGGAGTGGTGTTCCTCACCCTGAAGAGCCGCAATGTCACGGAGAGTGCCGGAGTGGGGCGCTCCAGACACGCATAGTTACCTTCGTCACATCCGTAACGGGAACACCACGGACGCTGAGCAAGTCTCATACGTAGAGCCGTAGTTGGGCATACGTGCCGGACACCACTCGGCCCGACGTGACAGAGGAGCAACTATGCGAGCGTTCGCGCTGATTCATGCCCGGCCGGCCACCCCGGACACCTTCCCCGTCCTGTACAGCTACAACAGCGCGCAGCAACTGAACGTGCTGCCCGATGGACGACCCGTCATCAGTGACCCGGTGATGCTGCTCGCCACCGGTTCCACCGCCTCGACCGCCGGTTCCAAGACGCACTTCGACGACTGAGCCCTCACAGAACATGACCGTCCTGATTCTCACCGTCCCGGAGGACGTGACAGCGGACCTGGTGGTGGCAGCCCTGCACGAGCGAGCCGTGCCGGTGGTGCGGCTGGACCCGGCCGACCTGCCCGGCGAGGTCTCCCTGTCCGTCGAGTACGTGCGCGGCGACGTGCACGGCTTCCTGTCCGTACAGGGGCGTGTCGTCAGCATGAGCCGCCTGCGCTCGGTGTGGATCCGGCGCCCCGGCACCCCGGGCACCGCGGCCGCGCGCCACGCCGAGCAGCCGGAGTGGCTGACCACCGAGGCGGAGCGCGCCCTGTACGGGGCGTTGCGCTGCGTGTCGGCGCCGTGGATGAACCATCCGGCCGCCGCCGAGCAGGCCCGCTACAAGCCCTGGCAGCTGTTCGCCGCGCACCGCGCGGGCTTCGCGGTGCCCGCCACCTTGATCACGACCTTTCCGCAGGCGGCCCGCCGGTTCGCCGAACAGCACCCGGACCTGGTGGTCAAGTCCGTCTCCGGCACCCATCCGGGAAACCCGCCCCTGGTGCTGCCGACCACCCTGGTCCCGCCGGACCCCGACTTCTCGGCGGTCTCGGCAGGACCCACCCTGCTGCAGGAGTACATCCGCAAGACCGCCGACATCCGGCTGACCTGCGTGGGAAGCCGGCAGTTCGCCGCCGCCAAGAAGGCGGAACCGGACCAGGTGGACGGCCGCTTCGGCAGCCCCGAAGCGGCGCAGTGGCACCCGGTCGAACCGCCCGCGCGGATCGCGCAGGCGGTCCGGGACTACATGGACACGGCCGGACTCGCCTACGGCGCCTTCGACTTCGCGGAGGACGGTGACGGCACCTGGTGGTTCCTGGAGTGCAACCAGTCGGGGCAGTTCGGCTTCATCGAGCTGGCGACCGGTCAGCCCATCACGGCGGCGATCGCCGACTGGCTGGCCCGCGACGGGACCTGACGACGCCGCGAACATCGGCGCGAACGCCTCGCCCTGCACGCTACTGCAGCACGCCGCGAGGCACAGCGCGCTCAACCAGCCGGTCGCGGCGGAGGGAGCAGCCAGCCGCGTTCGGCGGCGCGCAGACCGGCCTCGAAGCGGCTGCGGGCGCCGAGGCGGTCCATGAGGCCGGCCATGCACCGGCGGACGGTGCTCAGCGACACGCCGAGGCGGGTGGCGGCGGCCTCGTCGGTCAGGCCGCCGGCGAGCAGGGTGAGGAGCTCGCGCTCCTGGGCGCTCAGCCCGGTGGTGCGGTCGCGCGGTCGACTGGCTCCCAGGGGCAGGGCGGTGGACCACGCCTGCTCGAAGAGCGCGGTCAGGGCGCTCAGCGCGCCGGCGGCATGCAGGACGACCGCGCCGCGGCGGGTCTCGGCGGGGTCCAGGGGCACCAGGGCGCTGGTCCCGTCGATGACGATCATGCGCAGCGGCAGTGTGGGCAGGGACCGGACCGCGCCGCCGGCCGCGGTGAGCCAGCGCGCGTAGTCCAGCGTCGGGGGGCTGTTGCGCAGGCTGTCCAGGCAGACCGTGCGGATGCTCACGTCGCGGGCGAGGATCCTGGCGTCGTTGTGCCGGGCCGCCGCGAGGGCAGCGGGGGACTGTGCCCCACCGGGCATGAAGGTGCACACCGACGACGCCGCCCGGTCCGCGACGCGCTCCAGCCACGCGTGGACCGCGTCGATCCCGACGAGACGTTCGCTGTCGGGACGGGGCTGCCCGGAAGCCGCCTGCGTGCACTCCGCGATCATCCGGGAGACCGCCGCCTGGCTCTGCGCGAGTTCCACCTGCCGCCGCTCGAGATCGTCCTGTCGCTGCCGCAGCAGGTGCGACAGGCCCTGCTCAGGGCTGACCGCCCGCCAGGCCCCGGGCCGGCTCACGGACTGCCGCAGCAGTTCGAGCGCCGCCAGTTGGTCCAACGCGTCGCGCACCTGACCGTCGTCGAGCCCGAGATGCGCGGCGATGCGCCGCACCCCCCAGCCCTCCGGACGGGCGGCCATCAACCGGTAGACGGCCTCGGTGTCGCTGTCGAGCCCTAATGCAGCCAGCACTCTTCCGCCCCCCTGCGCCTTGCCGCCGTGCTCAGCTCATGCCTGGCACGGTACGGGGCCGGACCGGCGGGAGTCTTGGAGAAAAGCGACCCTGGCCGGTTCGGCAGCCGCCGGGCATCGGGGGCACGGGGATCGAGTGCGGTACCGGGCCCCCGTCACGGGCACCCCGGTACCGCATGAGAGCAAGCGCTCCAGAGCGGTTGCTCTCACCTCGCGTCCCTTCCCGCGCCGGGCTCCGGCGGCAAGACTCGCACCGCGGCAGGCGATCGCGCCCTGCCCCCCACCGCACGCCGCACGTTCCCGCTACGCCGCCGTACCCGGCGGCGGCCATGCACCACCGCGCTGAGGAGACGAGGTACCCCGTCATGTCGCTGTTCCCTTATGGCCTGATCTGGGACTGACCGGATCCGTGTATCTGGCCATGGTTGCGATCACGCTGTGCGCGGCGCCCAACGCCCGGCGCCCGGACGTCGAGCGGCACCAGCTCCTGGACGCCCTGTGGGCCACCGCGGAGCGCGGTGACCGTCTGGAGCATGTCTTCGCCCAGGTCGGGTCAGGCCGGATCGACGTCGTCGTGTTCGTCATGGCCGACAACCCCCACCAAGCCGCGCGGGCGGCGGAACGCATCCACCGCCGGGCGCTCCTGCGCTCTCCGGTGCTGTCCGGCTGGCACATCACGGCCGTCCGTGGCCCGGACGCCCGCTAGCCCGCGCTCCGGCCCCGAGCTGAGGGGCGCCCCGCCCGTCCCGCGCACCAGGCCGCCCCGGCCGCAGAGATCCGCCCCGACCCCAAGGAGTTCCCTCATGGTGTTCCCGCGCACTCGCACGGCCCGGCACGACGCCGCCCCGCCGCAGCCCGGCTCACCGGCAGCGCGCCCACACCGCCGAGCGGTGACCGCCGGCGTCCGCGGCAAACGGAGCATCGCCATCGGCACCACGCTGCTGGCGGTGATCGGCTCCCTGTCCCTGGCGCCCCAGCTCACCGCCGCGGCCGTCGCGGCCCCACCGAACTACACCGGCGACCCGACCCAGTACTGGAACGGCGCCCTGCAGGAGATGTTCCGCCGCGCGACCGGCACCGCCGGATCACCCGGGGCGCTGGCCCGGTCCGCCGCGATGATGAACGCGGCCGTCTTCGACGCGGAGAGCTCGTACCAGGCCACCTTCGGTACCGCCAAGTACAAGGCGTACCTGGCGGCCCCGAAGTACTGGAACCTGGGCCAGGGGGCGGACGAGGAGGAACGGGTGATCGGCCGCACGGCCTACAACATCCTCCACGACCTCTACCCCGCCCAGACCGCGTACTTGGACGGGAAGTTCCAGGAGCGGTTCGGGACCAAGCCCACCGACTACGACGTCATCGACACCCAGATCGTCGGCACCATCGTCACCAACATGCGCCAGGCCCGCTCGGCCGACGGGGCCGACAATCCGGCCCTGTACGTACCGGACAACGTGCCCGGCGCCTGGCGGCCCACCGACCCCGCCGGGACCTCGGAGAGCAAGTGCGCCACCGGCGCCGACGCGGTCACCCCGGAGTGGGGCAAGGTCAAACCATTCGCCCTGACCTCCGGCGCCCAGTTCCGGCCGACCACGCCCGGCACCTACAGCAGCTATGCGTCGTTGCTGGCCAGCCCCGCCTACGCGGCCCAGGTCGACCAGGTGCGCCGGCTGGGTGCTGCGAACTCCACCGAGCGCACCACGGATCAGACCGCGGCCGCCTGGTTCTGGGCCAATGACCTCAACGGCACCTACAAGCCTCCGGGGCAGCTGCTGAGCGCCACCGCGAGCATTGCCGCGCAGCGCAACCTGAGCAAGTACGAGAGCACCCGGCTGTTCGCGCTGGTGTCGCTGGCCATGGCTGATGCCGCGATCGGCGAGTGGGATGTGAAGTACCAGACCCCCATCGACCTGTGGCGCCCCGAATCGGCGATCCGTGACGGCGGCCTCGACGCCACCTGGCAGCCGCTGTCCGCGGACCGGGCCGGGCACCACTTCAGCCCGTGCTTCCCGGCCTGGGCCTCCGGCCACTCCGCCTTCGCCGGCGCCTGGGCCGGGATCCTGCAGAAGTTCTTCGGCACCGACACCCTGACCTTCACCGTCACCACCGAGGACCCGCACTCCCCGGTGACGTCGCGCACCTTCACCAGCTTCAGCCAGGCCGCCCAGGAGGACGCCAACAGCCGTCTCTGGCTGGGCGTGCACTACGCCTGGGACGCCTCGGACGGCCTCAAGCTCGGCCGCGACATCGCCACCTACGTCTACGCCAACAAGCTGACCGCCAACTGAGCCCCTCGGACCGGTCCGCATGAACGTCCGACCGCCGCGCAACGCCCGCCCGGCCGGATACCGCTTCCGCACCTGCACGTGACCCTGCCGCCCACCGAGGGGTGCAGTGCTCCCGCTTGCCGAGAGCACTACACCCCTCGTGCTGCCGGCCGGGACCCGCCACCTGCCGCGGTGGAGCGTCGCAGCCCCTGCCGGGCTGCACGGTAGCGGCCGGTGTCCGGCATACTCGCCTCGTGCAGCGCAGCCGCCGTACCGTGCCCGCCACGCCGGCTACCGCTCCTGTGCGCTGAGGTTGGCCGCCACCGCACACCGTGGAAGCCACTCCGGGCCCCTCGGAGGGAGAGGCGACCGGCGCCACCGGGAGGAAGTCAGTGAGTCACGACCTGTGGATCCACAGATTCGTCGGCGGTGAGCCGGCACATCTCGATCTCGACGTGGTTCGGGCGGTCCTGCAGCCCTATTCTGTCGACCGCCGCCCTCCCCTCGTCCAGGACAGCGGGCGCTTCGACGTCTGGATTCGTGCCCGGGACGGTGGCGACGCCGAACTGCTCGCCGACGCCGGCAGCATCTTGGTCGAGCGCCCGGCCGGCGGCGAGGTTCTCGGCATCATCGCTGAGCTGACCGCCCGACTCGCCGCAGTGATCATCGACCCGGCGGACGGTGCCTCCATCTGCCGGGCCGAAGAGCGCGCGCACCTTCCCGTCGAGTACCAACGGGACGCCGTCGTCATCGAGATGACCGGCCCGGCCGTCCAGGACGCCACCACCACGAGGAGGTCGGGCGCCGCCTCTCACAGGACGACGATGCCCAACGGGCGCACCCCTGCGGGCAGGCGGCGGGTGTCGCCCGAGGCGAGGTCGACGACCGTGATGCCGTCCCAGGCGCCCTCGCGGGTGAAGCCGCCCGTGACGTAGGCCGTCCGGCCGTCCGGGGAGACCGCGACGTTCTCATGGGCGCCCTGCAGGGGGATGACGCGTTCGCGGCCGGCGGGGCTGCGGACGGTGAGGGATGCCGCGGTGTCCGCGGTGGTGATCGGGCCGGTGCCGACCACCAGCAGGGTGCCGCCGGGGGTGATGGTGGTGCCGTGCTGATGGGTGTTGGCGGTCATGGGCTCGATGGTGACCTTGCCCGTGTGCGGGTCCAGGACGGCCAGGCGTTCGCCCTCGAAGGGCAGCAACAGCGCGCCGTCGGCGGGGCGGACGGCGGCGTAGTGCGGTTTGAGCCAGGAGCCCAGGCCGCCCTCGGTGCCGTATGGGGCGACCGGGTAGGTGCGCGGGGCGAGGGTGGCCGCGTCGAGCGCCGTCACCGAGAAGGAGTCGTGGTTGGTCACGTAGACCTCGCGGCCGTCGCGGGAGAGGTCCACATCGAAGGGGCGGCGGCCCACGGGCACGGTGTCCGTCACCGTGCCCGAGGTGGTGTCGATGACCTCCACCACCCCGTCCCGGTCCGGGACGTTGACGCCGACATAGACGTGCCGGCCGTCGGGGGCGAGCGCGATGCCCATGCCTCCGCCGCGGTACTCGCCCCGGGTGGGGCGACCGGTCTCGGTGGCGTACGGGATCAGGGCCGTACGGGTGTGTGCGGCGGTGTCGACCACCGCGACACCCTCGGCGGTGGAGACCCAGGCGCGGCCGTCACGGCCCAGTGCGATCCCGTAGGGAGCGAGGCCGACCTGAACGGATGTCACGGGGCCGCGCGCCGGGTCGACGAAGGTGACGGTGTCGCCGTCGAAGTCGGCCACGAGCAGGGTGCGGGCGGCGGCCGCCGCGCCGGGGGACGGCGGCCGGGACGGGTCGGGAACGGCGGGCGACACGGGCGTCACCGTCGATGGGCGCGGTCGATCCGGGGCGGACTCCCCCGCGCCCTGCGCACAGCCGGTAAGGACGGCCCCCACGAGGAGGGCACCCGCGATCCGGCGGATCATCCGGCGTCCCGGAGCAGCGTGGCGATGTCCGTGAAGCCTCGGCGTTCGGCGTGGACCAGGGGGGTGACGCCGTCGGCGTCCGCCAGGTCGGCGGTGGCCCCCGCGGCGAGCAGGATCTGCACGATCTGCCGGTGAGCGCTGCCCCCGTCGCCGAGGATCACCGCCTCCAGCAGGGCCGTCCAGCCGAGCCGGTTGACGTGGTTGACGTCGATGTCCGTCTCGTCCAGGACGGCTTGCACGTAGGCGACATGGCCGCGCTCGGCGGCGGGGATGACCGAGACGCCGCCGAAGCGGTTGCGCAAGGTCAGATCCGGGCCTGCCGGCAGCAGCGTCCGCAGCATGGCGACGCTGCCCGTCACGCCGGTGACCAGCCAGGCGCTGTCGTCCTGGTGGTCCTGGGCGTTGACGTCGGCACCTGCGGCGACGAGCACGGCCGCCGCTTCGACGTGGTCGCCGCGGGCGGCGAGCAGCAGCGGGGTGCGCAGGTCGGCGTCGCGGGCTTCGAGGTGGGCCCCGGCGGCGAGGGCGGCGCGCACCGCGGCGGCGTCCCCGCGCTCGGCGGCGGTCAGCAAGGCGTGGTCGGTTGCGCGGGGAGCGGGCATGGCGGGACTCCTGGGAGGGTTCGGGCGACACGGAGGGCGGGGAGGGAAGATCGTCGGCACACGGTACGGGGCAGCGGGCGCCGTGGGGGTCGCTGCGGGGGGCTGCGGGCCGACCCCGCCGGGCCGGGGGCTGAGGTGCCGGGTGCGGCCTCTGCGGCCTGGGCGAACCGCGCGACCGGGCCGCCCACCCCAGGGTGCACCGGCCCCGCCCCGGCCCGCGATCGGGGTAGCCGAGGACCGGCCGGCGCGCGCTCGTCTGCATGGCGGGGGTCCTTACGGGAGCGGGTGCGGCGACGGGTTGTCACCGCTCTCCAGCCTGCGCCCGCAGACGGCTTCCGACGGTCGTCGTTCCGGCTGGTCGCGCGGCGCCCGGCGGATGACACCGGGGTCATCCGATCGGTTGACCCCCGGGGCGGGGAGCGCGGACCGGGCGGTGTTGCTCACGTGGCAGCGGCCTGTCCCTCGGCTACGGGCTGAGGAGGTCAGCGGCGTGCAGGGCGAGGGCGGGCTCGAGGTCGGTGAGCCGGGTCAGGGCGCGGTCGGTGACCCATACGCCGCTGGCGAGGGCACGCGCCAGCAGGCGCCGGGCGTCGTCCGGTTCCAGGACGGCCACCAGACGGTGCAGGCTCTCCTGTCGTTCCCACGGCCACCGCTGGGCGGTCCGGGTGGCCTGCTCGACCTGGTCCGCCAGGTGCCGGGCCCGGTCCCGTTCGCCCACGGCGGCCAGCGCGCGCACCAGATCCACCAGCCCGTCGGCTTGGTGGTGCGGGTCGGTATCCGCTCGGATCAGGCGTTCGGCTTCGTCGACGGCCGTACGGGCGGGGCCGATTTCGCCGGCCTCCGCCCAGGCGTTCGCCAGCAGCGGCAGGACGACCCGGCGAGAGCCGGTATCCGCCTGCGCCGCTTGTGCGGCCTGGCGGGCGAGGTCACGGGCCCGCCCGCTGTCCCCGCCGGCCGCGAGCACGGTCACCATCTGGGCCAGGGCCCGCACGCGCAGAACCGGGGCGAGGGAGGCGGTGCGGTGTGCGGCGTCGTCCACGAGAACGGTCATCGCGTCCAGTTGCCCGAGCGTGGCGCGGGCCCGGGCCACATCGACGAGCGCCAGGGCCCCGTAGTACGGATCGGTGTGCGCCTGGGCCGCGCGCTCCATCTCATCCGCCAGCCGGCCCGCGTGCTCAGTGGCGCCGGCGGCGGCCAGGGGGCGCACCAGAGCGGCCAGTAGTTCCCCGAGCTCGTGCGGGAGAGCGGCGGTGCGGGCGAGCGCCTCGGCCCGATCCGGGTGCCCGGTGCCGGCCAGCACCGGCACAAGGTCCGCGAGTACGCGCGTCCGCCTGGCCCCCGCCTCTGCCGAGTGCACGAGCCGCTCCGCCGCATCGAGGCTGCCGAGGGTGGCGAGCGCCGGCAGCAGCTCGCCCAGAATACGTTCGCGCAGGTAGGGGTGGTCGATGGTGGCGAGATCGCGTTCGGTACGGGCGGCGAGGTCGCGGGCCCGCTCGATCTGGTCCGTGCCGGCCAGCGCCCGCGCCACCTCGGCGCGCAGCAGGGTGCGGAGGTAGGGATCGGTGCCCGTCCTGACGATCCGTTCGGCCTCCCCCGCATACTCCTGGGCCCGGGCGACCTCACCCATGGTGGCCAGCGCGTGCGCCAGCTCGGCCCATGCGGCCGCTCGGCTGCCGGGATGTCGGATACTGCGCGCGACCTGCTCGGCCTGCTCCGCGACCTCGCGGGCCTGCTCCACCTGCCCGAGGGCGGTCGCCGCGCGCATCAGCTCACCGAGCGCCTGCACCTGCACGTCGGCGTACAGGGCCGGGTCGTCGTAGGCGCGTGCGGTCCGTGCGAGCTGCTCACTGAGCAACCGGGCCGACTCCAGCTCCCCCGCGACGACTCGGCGACGGATCAGCTCGCCGAGCACCCTCACCCGACTGGACGGCTGGGTAATGGACGCGGCGAACAGCTCGGCGCGGGCGACTTCGCCGGTGGCTGCCAGCGCGCGCACCAACTCGACCAGCACGCCCGCTTGCCGCGCCGGGTTCGTCGCGTGCAGCGGTGTCGCACCGTCGGGTGATGGCAGGTAGCCGAGGGTGCGGGCGAGTTGCTCGGCGACCGTGACCTCGCCGGCCGCGGCCCGCGCCCGCGCCAGTTCGTTGTACGCGTCCTCGCGGTAGATCGGCTCGGCGATGGAGTCGATGATGCCCTCCAGCCGCTCGGCGGCCGCGTGGGCGCGGGAGGGTGCGCCCACCGCCGCCCACGCGCGGGCGGCCTGCGCGAGCACGCCCACGCGCAGATACGGGTCGCGCACGGAGCGGGCACCGCGGTCGAGGAGCTCGGCCAGTCCGCGGGCGCGCTCCCCCTCCCCGGCGCCCACCAGCGCCAGGGCGGCCTCGGCGAGCGCCTCCGCGTGCCGGTGCCCATCCGCGACGGAGCGGGCCGCCTGCTCGGCCTGCCGAGCGGCCTCACCGACCCGTGGCGTCTCACCGCCGGTGGCCGACTGCTGGGCCAGCGCGACGAACGTCTCCATCCGCCGGTACGGATCCGTGACGGCGCCGGCCAGCACCTCCGCCCGGTCGGGCCGGTCGCAGGCGGCCCAAGCGCGCGGCAGGTTCACCGGCAGGTCGACGTTGCGGTCCTCCAGCCGCTGGCGCTCCATCGCCAGGGCGAGCAACTGCCGCAGGTCGCACCGCTCCTGCCCGGCGATCAGGTCAAGTGCGGTGATGGTCTCGGTGAGCGCGAACGTGTCGCCGCCGGTGAGCTCCAAGGTGCGGTCGTGTCGGCGGGGGTCGGCCGCGTAGGCGACCGTCCGGTATGGGGCACCGGTCGCCTGCAGCAGCCGGAAGTAGTCCTCCAGCAGGTATTCGGGGGTCGCGGGCGGCCACCCGAGCGCGCGGTAGCCGTCCGCCCAGCCGTCCAGGCGCGCGCGGTACGCGGTGAGGGCCGGCGCGCCCAGGCGTTCGTGGGCGATCTGGGCGAGTTCTTCGTGCGCGAGCAGGTGGACGGTCTCCCCGCGCCACCGGCTGAGCCGCGGCGCGAACGACCGCCCGCTCCCCTCCTGCAACCGGCCGTCGATCTCCGCCGTGGATCGCCCGGTGAGCTCGGCCAGCGCTGCGGTGCTCAACCCGCCTCCGGCCGCGGCGACGAACCCGAGCAGTTCCCGCTCGACCGGCGCGCCCTCCAGCAGGCGGCTCAACTCCCGCAGCGCCTCGTGCCGCAGGACCTGCGCATGCGGCGAGGGCCGCAGGGCACGCACGACCCCGGGATCTCGCAGGGGATGGCCGTCGGGAACGTCGGCGGGCACCGGCGGGGCGGGACGGCCGGACACGATGACTCGCATCCCGGCCGGAAGCCGTCGCGGCAGCAGCGCGGCGATGCTGTGCGCGTCCGGGCCGGAGGCCTGGCCGCGATCCTCGTCGAGGCCGTCGACGACCAGGATCAGCCGCTCCCCCTGGGCGCGGCAGACCTCCGTGGCCGCGTGCAGCAGGCGCAGCAGGTCGCCGTAGCGGGTTGCGGCGGTCGCGGGCGGCAGCGGCTGGCCGGCGATCTCCGCCAATTGCACCAGCAGCACGTCGACGAAGGCGACGTGGTCACTCTGCCCGGCGAACCGGGCGGTGATGAAGAACGACACCGGGCGGACACCCGCCGGGGGATGCAGCACGAAATGCGCCAGCACGGCCGACTTGCCCGACCAGGCCGGCGCCTGCCACCAGGCCAGGGCGGGCCCCTCCGGGGCGGTGCAGAAGGCCGCGAGTTCCGCCAGTTCGGCGTCCCGGCCGTGCAGGACGTCCGGTGCGATCAGTTCGACCTGGTACCGGTAGCCCGAGCGCGGGGGCGCCGGCGAGCTGACGTGGACATCGCCGATGTGCACGCCGGTGTTGGCGTAGCCGCCCGGCCCCGCCGTGGCCGCGCCGGTGCGCTGCGCGCGATAGCGGTCACCGCCGCGCATCACGCCCCCGACCGGCGCACGGTGGCCCACCGGATGGCCTGTCAGCGACGGCGGAGGTGACCGGGCTCCCCGTCCGCGGCCCGACGCCCGCGGGGCGGGCGCGGGGCGCACGGAAGCCCGGCCGCGTGATCGCGCGCCGACGGTGGTGGTGGGGCCCGTTCACCCTCACACGGCATTCCTCACGCAGGTCCGGGCGGTGTCGGCCCGGTCAGCTCTGGTCGACACCCGTGCTGGCGGTGCTGTCGGGCCCCTCGGCCGTGGCGTCACCGGTTCGCTCGGCGCGCACGGGTCCGCTCGGGGCATCGCGCGGGCGCCGCACGCCGGTGGAGGCCTGTCCACCACCGGAGGCCTGGGCCTTTCCGGTATCGGACGCCACCACGCCGGCCTGCTGTGCGGTGGCCGGGGACTGCACCAGCGCCCACACCAAGGCGGCGATCCCGGTGGCGCCCTGGACGGAGGCGGCGACCATCTGGCCGGTGTCCGGGGTGTCCAGCAGCCAGAAGAACGGCGTCGACGCGGTCAGCACGAGCGCGGCCACCACGACCGTGATCTTCCTGCGTCGTGACACCCCGCTCGCCCCCCGCCGCCTGCCGATGAACTCCCCCTCAGCATATGGGAAGAGCCTCGCCGGTGGCCCGCCCGGTCCCCGCCCCGGTGCTCCCTCAGGCGTCGAGCACCGCGCTGGTGAGCTCGCCCTCCAGACGGTCCACCGCGGGCGGGCCGGAGCGGGTGAGGGCGCGCAGGGCCATGAAGCGCAACGGGGCCTGCCCGGTCATCGCCTTGAACTCGCGGTTGAAGTGCGCCTGGTCGTAGAAGCGGCATCCCATCGCCACGTCGGCCGGGCTCGTGCCGTCGGCCATCAGGGCCAGGGCGCGGCGGAGGCGCAGCACGCGGGCCGTGCCCTTGGGCGTCAAGCCGATCTGTTCCAGGAAGCGGCGCTCCAGGTGGCGTTCGCCCCAGCCCGTCAGGGTCGCCAGCTCCCGGACCGGCATCGTGCCGCCGCTGGCCCGGAGCTGTTCCCAGGCGTGGATCGTGCGCGCGCAGGGCACGGCGCCGGTATCGGTCCAGTGGCGCAGCGCCGTGTCCAGCAGGGCGAACCGCTCCGGCCAGCCCGGGGCGTCGGCCAGGGCGTCCGACAGCAGTTGGCCGCGGGCGCCGAGGATCGGGGCGGCGGGCGCCATCGCGTCGGCGATCTCGCGCAGCGGGGTGTCGAAGAGGCGGAACGCCGCCCAGGGCTGCAGGGCGACCTCCATGCCGTACAGGCGGCCGGAGTGCTCCCCGATGGAGGGTCGGGTCAGCATGCCGGCGACCACCGGTGCCGACGAGGACGCCAGGACGCGCCCGCTGGAGGCGCAGGTGACGTGCAACCGCTCACCGAAGTTGAAGACGATGGTGATGGACCCGGAGGGAAGCTCCAAGCGGCGTCGGGGGCCGCCGAGGTCCATCCGGAAGCCGCGGTACTGCAGCACGCCCGGGCGCAGTGCGGGGTGCGGCAGCTGCCGCGCCACCTCCCAGGTTCCGGCCGGGCATTGGCGATGCCACATGGTGCGTCCCCCTTCGTCGTCGACGCGCCGCGTCGACCCCCCATGACGGGTTCAGGATGCCGCGTAGGGGGGCCGCTGAACAGACCGCACCCCCCGGGACGTTCGGTTCTCCGCGAACCCTGGATCAGCAACCCCTATCCCACCCCAACGTATGAATCAAGAGAAGTGCCGCCAGGTCGGATTTTACAAGAGCCGGATCGGCGACTGCGGGAGATTCATCGGGCACCGGAAAGCGAACACGCGGAGCACCGCCTGCGATTCGCATCCTGTGAATCGTGACGTGCTGTCGAGCGAACTGCTGGTCACAGTTGTTCGCCAGAAGCTCTCGCGCCGAGAATCCACCGTATGCACAGAAAGGCCTCATCATGAAGAACATCACCTCCTGGACGGCCCGCACCTTGGTCGGCGGCGCCCTCGCCGGCGCGCTGGCGCTGGCCGCGGTCGCACCGGCCAGCGCCACGGTCTACCAGTACTCGGGGCACTCGGGCTCCCACACGTATGGCTCGACCAGCGTGGTGTGGACGTCCAGCAACAGCACCGCAAGATCAACATGGTGGTCAACGGCAGCGGTTCCGGCATGGTCCGCGCCCAGTGCACGCGCGCCAACGGCGGCACCAAGTGGTACCAGTCCACGATCGAGGCCTCCCACGGCAGTAACTCGCACTACGACTGCGAGAACAACACCACCTACGACCACGCGCTCGCCGGCTACGGAATCGACCTGTAGCAGCCGCTGTCCCGCAGTCCGAGCCCCGGACCCCGGCTGGCAACACCACACCGCCCACGGCGCAAGGGAGAACAGAACATGCAGCGCACAGCCCTGGTCCTCCCGGTCGCCCTGGCGGTTGCCGCGGCCGTCGGGGTTGTGTCCTCGTGCACCAGCACCGCGGGGCACAACCCCGCCCCCGCCCTCACCGCAGGCCAACGCGCCCATGCGGACCGCCTCGTGCTCATCCTGGCCGGTCTCCTGCCGAACGCCGACGACAACGCCTTCGACCTGGACCGGGCCGCAAACTCCGAACGCCTGGTCGCCTCCTGCATGACCGAGGCCGGATTCTCCTACACGCCGAAGAACCCGCACAGCCTCGTCGATACCGCCGACAACACCGACTTCGCCGGCACGACATACGCCAAGGAGCACGGATTCGGTATTTCAGCCTGGCCCGCTTTCGCTCCGGACAAGACCAACGCGCAGTACACCAACAGTCTGTCGGCCGCCGACCAAAAGCGTTTCGGCGACACCCTTTCCACCTGCTCCGAGAAAGCGGAGAAACAATCCCGGCAGGATTTCGGTATCGAGTTCGCCAACCGTCGGTTCGACGGCATCGACGGAGCGGTACGGTCCGGTGCCCCCTACAAGCAGGCCGCCGACGCGTGGCGTGCCTGCGCCGGCCGGGCCGGCTACGTCAGCCAGGACCGGGCCTCGCTGATCGCCGCTCTGCACGCGAAGTACGACACGATCATCGCCCGCATCACGGGCGCCGCCGAACTCACCCCGGCCCAGACCGCACAGCGCGCGCAGCAGGACCCGCTCTACCGCGGCTTCCAGCAGGAGGAGATCCGCGCGGCCGTGGCGACCTTCCCCTGCTCGCAACAACTGGATGCGACCTACCACGACGCCTTCCGACACGCCCTGCAGACGAATCCCTGACCCGTCATCGTCCGCGGGGATCGGCCCGTGCCGCAAGCCTGCCGACCGGCGGACCCGTCCCCCGGGCCCTTCGGCCGGCCTCTCAGGGCCGCTGTCGGGCCGTCAGGACGCGTTCGGCGTCCGCCATCATCTCCCGGACGATGTCCGCGGCGGGCCGGATGTCGCGCACGAGCCCCACGCCCTGCCCCATCAGCCACGGCATCTCCTCCCAGTCGGCCTCGGTCCCGGGCACGGCCGGCAGCACACTGAACTTGCGCAGCACGGCCCGCTCCCCCTGGACGGGGGTGGTGCCGATCTGTTCGAGGTGCTCCCGGTCGGTCGGCACCTGCTCCAGGCGGTCGTTCCACTCCTCCACCACGCGGTCGCGTTGCACGCGCATCGGATTGAACTCCGGCCACTCGGGGCCGAAGATGCCGCTGAGGACCGTGTCCTCGCCCTGGGCGGCGAGCAGGCGGCGGTGGTGCTCAGGATGGACCTGCGCCTCGCGGGAGGCGACCAGTCGCGTCCCCACCCACACGCCGTCGGCGCCCAGGCACAGCGCCGCCGCCACCTGGCGTCCGTCGGTGATCCCGCCCGCGGCGAGGACGAGCGCGCGGTCGGCCACGGCGTCCACGATCGCCGGTACGCCGACCATGGTGGGCAGACCCCCGTAGTTGTGCCCTCCGGCCTCCCAGCCCTGGGCGACGACGACCTCGACGCCGTCATCGACCGCCCGTCGGGCCGCCTGGACCGAGCCGACCTGCTCCCACACCGACACCCCCGCCGCGCGCAGTTGGTCCAGCTGGCCGGCCGGCGGGTGGCCCCAGTGGAAGGAGACGATCGGCACCCGCTCCTCCGCGCAGACACGCACGTGCTCGGCGGTGTCGAAGTACGTGATGAGGTTGATGTGGAACGGGGCACCGCCCGCTCCTTTGCGGATCTCGGCGATGATCTGCCGCAGCGTGTCCGGGGGCATGAGCCCGGCCCCGACCGCGCCGATGCCGCCCGCGGTGGACACGGCCACCGCCAGCTCGGACGTACCCGCCGCGAAGGCCATCCCGGCGCCGACGAACGGGTACGGGACGGCGAAACGCTCGGTGAGGCGGGTGGACAGCACACTCATGGCCGCTTCCTTTCGGGACGGTGCCTTCAGGGGTGGGTGCGCAGCAGGTCCGCGGGCCGCTCGGCCACGGCGTCCACGGGGCGAGGGCCGGCGCCGCACCGGTCTCCCGCACGAGCCGCACGCCGGCGAGGACCGCCGCCGGCCTCGATCAGCCGCCCGCGCGCGCTCGCATCCTCGGCCGGTCGGGCCGACGGCACGCGGCCAGCGGTGCCTGCACCGACCGCGACGACGTCATGTTCCGGCACGCTCATCCCCCCGCTTCGCCGTCCTGATCGACTCGGTCCCTGCTGTCGCGACGACGGGGGGCGGGGGCCCCAACACGCTCGGTGGTCCCGGTCCTTCGGCTGCCGGTGTCGCCGCAGCGTCGGTATTGTCCTCCCGGCCGAGGGTTGGTGAGGCGACGCGAATCGGCCATGTCGCGGAGTCCGGAGGCGGTCGGCCGGCGCCGACGGGGGCGGCACGTGGGGGTTGACCGGTCTCGGTCGCCGGCCGGTTGCGGGATCCGACGGGTGCGTGCGGTGCGACCCGGTGGGTCCTGCGCTGCGGGCCTCGCACCGGTGCCGGTCGCCGGTGGGTCGGGGTGACGGACCGTCGGCGCTTGCCGTTCCACGAACGTTCGCCCAGTTGTCCCTGCCGGCGTCGAGTGGCGTCCCTACAGTCCTTGAGGGGGTCGAGAGAAGGGGCTCATGGACACACTCTTCGCGATCCGGGCTCGGGGCATCACCAAGTGATTCGGCGACGTCATCGCCCTGGACAACATCGATCTCTCCGTTGCCCCGAGGCAGATCCACGGTCTGGTCGGACCGAACGGCGCCGGCAAGACGACCCTGCTCGGGCTCCTGCTGGGCCTGGCGGTGGCCGACACCGGGCGTCTGGAGATCCTGGGCACCCCGGTACGAGGGACGCTGGCCGCTCCCGACGGGGTGGCCGGCTTCGTGGACGCGCCCGGTCTGTATCCCTCGCTCACCGCCCGGCAGAACCTTGCCGCACTGCTCTCCCTGCGCCGCCCCGGCGCGCGGGCCCCCGGGGTCGACGACGTGCTCGCCCAGGTCGGGCTGACCGATGTCGCCGACGACCGCACGCGCGGCTTCTCCCTGGGCATGCGCCAACGGCTCGGGCTCGCCGCCGCCCTGCTGACCGAGCCCCGGATGCTCGTACTCGACGAACCGTCCAACGGCCTCGACCCGGCCGGAAAGGACCACGTGCACGCGGTCCTGGCCCGGCTCGCGGCGGAGGGAACCTGCGTGGTGCTCTCCAGCCGCCGCATGGAGGATCGCGAGGCGCTGTGCTCCGAGATCCCGGGCGGCGCCTTAGCCGACGGCACCTTCAGCTGCTGAACCTGCGGAATCCCTCGGCGACTGAACCACAGCCTCCTATGGTTCGACAATGTGCCGAAGGTAGGCGTGGGGGTCCGCGAGGTAGCGGCGCCAGTGGTCCACGATGCCGAGCTCCCGCCAGGCGACCCTGCGCATGCCGTGCTCGCCGACCTCGATGATGTCCGCTCCGGGCAGGGCGGTCAGCAGCGGGGAGTGCGTGGCGCAGATGACCTGGCCGCCCTCCTTGGCCAACCGGTCGATGTGTCCGATCAGCTCCAGGCACGACGTGAACGACAGCGCCGCCTCCGGCTCGTCGAGGACGTACAGCCCGGTATGCAGGAACTTCCCGCGGAACGCGGCGAGGAACCCCTCGCCGTGGCTGACGGAGTCCGGCGCGAACCCCTCCCGGCCCAGCGCGTCCAGCGCGGTCTCGGCCCGCAGGAAGAACCCCTTGCGCGCCGACCAGCTGCTGGCCATGCGGCGGCCGCGCGCGGCGACGTCGAATTTCATCCGTTCGCCGAGCAGCGACTTCGGGCGCGACGACGCGTAGCGCCAGTCGTGCGAGCCGCCGTAGGAGTCCAGGCCGAAGCCCTCCGCCAGGGCCTCGACCACCGTGGACTTGCCCGAACCGTTCTCCCCGACCAGGAAGGTCACCGGCGCGGTGAACCGCAGCCCTTCGCGCAGCAACTGCCGCACGCAGGGCAACGACCACGGCCACGTCTCCTCGTCGTCGTCCGGAGACAGGTGGACATACGCGCGTTCGACGATCACTGCACCAGTGTCACCCACGGGCCGGGGATGTGCCCGGCCGAGCAGGCGTGCCCGTCGGGCGTGGTGCGCCGTCTCGGGCCACCGCTGTCCTGCGGTGGCCCGAGACGCCCGCAAGCCGCTCGCGCGCCTGCGGTCACGGCTGCGGGGTGTTACGGCTGGAGGACGACCTGGTCGACGGTCCAGAAGGCGCTGTTGGTGCCGGTGTAGCGGAACCGCAGCTGCGCGGTGGTGGCGCCGGCCGGGATCTGCAGGGTGAGGCGCTCGACGGCATTGGCGTTCGACCGGTAGGACTTGACGAGCTGGGGCGTGCCGCCGTTGTAGGAGACGTAGACGTCACCGGTCTGGGGGCCGTCGACCACGTAGTTGCTGGCGTAGCTCAAGGTGGCCGTGGCCGCACCGTTCACCTGGTAGACGGGGCTGACCAGGGTCGAGTCGAACTGACCCGTCCCGTGGGACTTGTCGTCCCACTCGTCGGAGTCGGCGACGGCGAAGACGTTGCGCGCCCGCACGTTGGTCTCGCGCCCCTGGCCCAACTGCGCGGCCGTCCAGAACTCGTCGGTGGCGAACGACCAGCCGCGCCATTCGGTCACGCCGCCGGTCGGCATGGCGGAGTTGTCGATGCTCCAGCCGGTGGGCGGCTGGTGGGTGTAGCCCTTGGTGGCGGCCGGAATGCCGGTCTCGTCGGTGCGCGTCTGCAGCGCGCTGCGGCGCGTGTCGAAGGCGTCCGGGGTGATCTCGTCGATCGGCTTGCCGTCCAGGCCCCAGGCAGGGTTGATGGCCACTCCCTCGTGCTTGAGGACGGTCGGCGCGATGTCGACGAGCTTGACGTCGTAGCGCGTCGAGCCCGGGGTGAAGCCGGCACCGTTGGCGATCACGAACGTCTGCCGTTCCGCGGCGGTGTTCCCGCCGTGACCGCCGGCGTCCGTGTGGCCGTGGTCGGTGGTCAGGACGATCAGCCAGTTCTCCTGGGCGTACGTCGGGCGGGAGCGCACCGCGTTCACGACCTGTCCGACGAGGGCGTCGGCCTGGTGGATGGCGTCCAGGTACGCCTGGCTGGCGCCGCCGGAGGAGTGGCCGGCCTCGTCGACCTCGTCGAAGTGCAGGAAGGTGCTGTCGGGGTTGCCGTGTGCCAGGTAGTCGGCCGCGTCGGACGCGGTCTTGGCGTCGTTCTCGCTCTCCGGAATGCGCAGGTCGGTCTTGCTGGAGAAGATCGTGTCAGCGACGGGGTTCCACGATGCGGCGACCAGGGTGGAGGCCGCCGGAGCGGCGGTCTCCAGGCGGGTGGCCAGGTCGGGGTAGGTGTCGTAGCGGGAGCCGGCGAAGGTGTTGTCCTTGACGCCGTGCTTGTCCGGCCACACGCCGGTCGCGATCGTCGACCATCCGGGGCCGGAGACGGTGGGCGACAGCGGGTTGGCGTACAGGTTGCTGGTGGCCGTCATACCGCCGGCCGCCAGCGCCTTGATGTTCGGGGCGTCGGCCTTGAGCAGCTTGTCGTACCGCGTGCCGTCGACACCGATGACGAGGCTCTTCGCCGTCTTGGTGCCGTCCGGCAGCCCTTTGTACGCGCTCGCGGCCGCGGTGGCGCGCGGCGTCTGGGCGTGGGCTGCGGCCAGCGGCAGCATCAACGTGGCGGCCACCGTAGCGGTGGCGGTGGCGATCCAGACCGGTCGGGATCGGGGCATGGGGACTCCTGTGGGGAGGCGCATCACGGGTGGCAGCGGAGGGATCGGCTGCGGTGGACGGGAGTGAGCCTCCAACACGCGGGGAAGCGCCCGGGCGCTCTGCGGCTGCCCGGATGTGAACAGCATCCGAATTATGGACTAGACCCGTTATCAAACGGTGATATTGCGTGGGAGGGCCGGCCTGCGCGGGCCCCCGACCGCGCAGCGGACCGCACCAGGCACGCCCCCACGACGCCGCCGCAGGACCTCGGGAACACCATGGACCGCGGAGTCGACCCGCCCAGGACGGGCCGAACCCTCCCCTGCGGACCAGCAACGCCACTCAGCGACATCTTCGCGCGGCGCCCCATGCACCGTCTCCGCCCTCAGAATTGCGCGTATGTTCGCATACCGTGGCGCGTCGCGCCGCTGGGGACGGGGCATCTGCCCTCTGAACGACACCCGAGATATGTACCGCCTCCCAAGCCCCCGGAGGCGAGGAGTTGGGGTGGACCTGATGGAGTCCTTGCAGGTGAGCCCCCTCAAGACGTCCCGCGAGAGCGTGTTGGTACTCGCGTTGTCCGGGGACCTCGACTACGACACGCAGCAGACCCTGAGCGACACAGCGGTTCTCGCCCTGGACGACGGATGCCGGCAGCTGATCGTGGAGTGCTCCCGGGTGACGTTCTGCGACTCCGAAGGCCTCAATGCCCTCCTGCAACTCCGCCAGGAGGCGGAAGGCCGCGGTGTGATCCTGGTGCTGGCCGCGATCAGCGCTGTGCTGCGGCACGTCCTGGATCTCACTCACGCCCTGCAGATCCTCACACTGGCCGACACCGTCGAACAAGCAGTGCGCCTGACGGGCACGGCTGTCGTCCAAGGCCACCCGGGTTCCTAGGACCGGAGAATGCCCGCTTCGCACTCCGCCCGCAGGCCTGAACGGCGGGCGGTCCATGCCCTCCGCCCGGCCGGAAGGGAGAGCACGCCGGGGATGAACGGGCCATCGAGGCCCGCAGCGGAGGCACCCCTTGGCCGGATTCGCCTGCCACCCCGAGCGTTGTCCGTCCCGTCGCGCTATGACTCAAGGGACGGCCAGAGCAGCGCCGGGGCGGCCACGAGGGAGAGCGGAGGAGAGCACGATGAGCACCTCACCGAACAACCCCGCAACGGGTGACATGAAGATCGAAGTGATCGTCCTGCCGGTCTCCGACGTCGAGCGGGCGACGGAGTTCTACCGCAGGATCGGCTGGCGGCAGGACGTCACACCACCCGGGGTCGAGCAGTTCACGCCCCCGGGATCGCCGGGCTCGGTGCACTTCGGGCAGGACATCACGTCCGCTGCGCCCGGCTCGGCCAGGGCGTACGTGGTGGTCTCCGACATCGAGGTCGCCCGGCGCGCGTTGGTCGCGGCCGGTGTCGATGTCGGTGAGATCTTCCACCGCACGTCGGACGGGCAGGCCGAGGGCCTGGATCCGCAGCGCACCACCTACAACTCCCTCGCCACCTTCGACGACCCCGACGGCAACACCTGGGTCATGCAGGAGATCACGGCCCGGCTGCCCGGGCGTGTGGAGCCGGCTGCGACCTCCTACACCTCCGCGCACGAACTGGCCGCAGCGCTGCGGCGTGCCGAGGCCGCCCACGGTGAGCACGAGAAACGCACCGGCGCAGCGGACGCGGACTGGCCCAGCTGGTACGCATCACACATGATCGCCGAGCAGGCCGGGACGGAGTTGCCCACCTAGCAGCCCTGTCGGACCGGCCGCCCGCGGGCCCCGGCGTTCGGGGCGCTGCGGGGCTGCCGGGCGGTGGCGCGCGGGCAAGCTGCTCTCCTCCTTCGTCGACGACCTCTCCAACTGGTACGTC
>NZ_JBEYJD010000068.1:0-23643 GCF_040636125.1 Streptomyces sp. NPDC006733
GTCTTCGCCGGCGGGCAGCGGGCCGGGGCGGCCGGAACCGGCGGGGCCCCAAACCAACAACCCCAACCCGCGGCCGCCGCCCCCCAAACCCCAAAACTCCCCCCCCCACCCAAACCCGCCCCCCCCCCCCCACCACACACTGGCCGGTGCGATCGCGATCCGGCGGTCAGGCGACCGTGCAGGCCGCACCGTTCAAGGTGAACTGACCCGGCTTGGTGAAGCTGCCGGAGTACGTGCCCTGGAAGCCGAACGACTGGCTGCCGTTGCCCGCGATCTGGGCGTTGTAGGGAAGGTTCGACGCGACCACCGCGCCCGAGGAGGCGCTGAGCGCAGCGTTCCAGGAGCTGGTGACCGCCTGGCCGGAGGGCAGCGTGAAGCCGACCTTCCAGCCGTTGACGGCGGCGGAGCCGGTGTTCGCCACCGTCACGTTCGCGGTGAAGCCGTTGCTCCACACGCTGGTGCCGTAGGTGACCTTGCAGCCGGCCGGCGTGTCGCCGCCTCCGCCGCCGCCGCCTCCGCCGAGGTTGATGGTGGACGAGAAGGAGGTGACGGCCAGGCCCGCGCCGTTCTGCCACGGCTCGAACCCGGCCTGAATGCTGGTCAGGTACCAGGAGTTCTGGGCCATGCCGCGGGCGACGGTCTCGTTGGTGAACGCCTTGACGTCGAAGCTCCAGCCGGCGATGGGGGAGGGCGCCACGAACGAGATGACGTCGTTGCCGCCGTTGTTGCCGGTCCAGACGTCCCAGCTGCGACCGGCCACGTTCGCCGTGCCGACCTTGGCCCCGACGGGCTGGACGGCCCCGACGTGGTTGAACCAGATCATGATCTCGGTGCGGTTGACCCCATCGGTCTTGGGCTGCGGGTCGAGCCAGATGTCGTAGGCGGCGTCGAACACGGCGTTGCCCACGTAGGTGAACGCGATGCTGCTCGGCGCGCTGCTGATGCCGCTGAGCTGGGCCGGGAGCTTGGTGCCCGGTGAGCAGTTCGTGTAGTGGCACCCGTTGAAGATCGACGGATAGGACTTGGGGGCGCCGTTGGTCGGCACCGAGCCGTCGGCCTGGGTGACCTGGAAGCCGCCGGCGGTCGCGTTGACGCACTGCGTCGCGGAGGTGCCCCAGCGGTTGTTCTGCACCACGTACTGGCCGCCGACCGTGGTGGAGCCGAACTGTTCACAGATCAACGTGTCCGCCTGCGCGGGCGCGGCGACGGCGAGCAGGGCGCCGAGCGTGGCGAGCGCGATGAGGACGGCTGTCGCGACGGACACGGCCGCGCGGGTGAGGCGCAGGGCGGGGGCGGCGACGGTGGCGATCGAGCGGATCGAGCGGACGGAGCGTAGCGGGATCTTCATGCTGTCCTTTCGAGGCACGACGAGAAGTGGGAGCGCTCCCAATGGGGGGTTGGCTGCGGACTGTATGAGGCGCCCGGGCCGCGTCGCAAGAGAAATTTCAAGACTTGTGACCAACGCATGGGTGCGGACGGCCTGTTGCCCAAGAAGCGCCCCATATAAGCCGAGTTGCGACCGTCAAGCTTCGGGTCTTGAAGCACTACGGGGTCGCCGCAGCCAATGCCTGACGCCACACCGGGGTGCGCGACCCCCGCCCGGGGGCAGCGTGCGCCTACGAGCCGGGGAAAGCGGCCGCAGGCATCACGGGGCGCAATCGTCGGCGCGACACAAGCCGTCGCCCAGGTCGCTTCGGCGGTAGCGCACGCTGCGCCCGACCCGGACGCGGAGCAGGAGGCCGGCTTCGTGCAGCACGGACAGGTGCTGGCTGACCGCGCCCGGCGTGACCCCGAGCCGGTGGGCGAGCTCCGTCGTGGAGGCGGGCTCGGCCAGCAGCAGCAAGATGCGGGCGCGGGCGGTGCCCAGCAGGCGGGCCAGCGCGTGGTCGGCGACCGGCGGCGGCGTCTCGCCGAGCTGGGCGCGGCCCCGCGCCGGATAGAACAGCGCCGGCGGCAGCTGCGGGGTGCACAGCGGCTGGGCCCCGCGCGCGAAGAGCGTCGGGGTGAGCACCATGCCGCGCCCCGCGACGGCCACCTGCTCCCGCCACCAACCACCCCGGTCGTGCGGAGGGATCAGCCGCAGCACCGCCTGCTCGCCGTCCCAGGCGAGCCGCGGGTCGATCCCGGCGAACAGCGCCTCGACCCCCTCCTCGGCCAGGACCCGCCCCCGGTAGGCGAGGTCCGCCTCGAAGACCGACTGGGCGCGCGGCCACCAGGCGTCGGCCAGGCAGTCGCTCCAGTACGCCTCCAACGCGTCGGCGATCCGGGCGAGCAGCCGGTCCGGGGGACCGGTGAGCACCGCGGGCAGCGGCTCGCCGTCGCTGTACGCGTCGCGCAGCCCCACGGTCACGGTCGCAGCCGGGGTCGCCCGCAGCAGCCGCAGCTCCTCGGCGAACGTGGGCCGCGCCCGGCTCGGACGCGGCGTCAGGAAGTCCGGAATCCACATCCGCCCGGTGACCATCGCGTCCAGGACCTCCCGGTCCTGGCGGTCGTAGGCGGCCCGCATCCTGCGCAGCCAGGGCCGCTGGAACGGGTAGCGCACCGGGTCGTGCCAGGCCCGCAGCGAGAACGCGGCCTCCTGCAGCGGCGAGTACGCGAACGACGTACGGGCCAGATCATCGACACCGAACAGGAACTCGATCATTTAGCGGAACCCTAAACCAATGCCGCGCACGCCGACAGTGCCCTGGGATGGGTCCGTGACCACCCCACCTGTCCCCGCGCCGACGACCCCCACCCCGCCCTCCACCCGCTTCGCCGGCTTCCTGCCCACCGACCCGGTGCTGCGCCAACTCTCCCTGCTCACCCTCCTCAACGCCTTCGGCCGCGGCCTGGTCTTCCCCCTCCTGGTCCTGTACTTCACCCGCATCGTGGGCCTGTCCACCACCTCGGTCGGCATCGGGTTGACGGTCGCCGGACTGTGCGGCCTGGTCGCGGGCGTGGCCGCCGGCCGCTGCTCCGACCGGTACGGCAGCCGGCCCGTGCTGACCACCCTGTGGCTGGGCTGCGGCACGCTGATGGCCGCGTACACGCTGATCGACTCCTACGCGGGCTTCCTGTTGACGGTCATCTGCTTCGCGGCGGTCAACCAGTCCAGCTCCGGCGTGCGCAGCCACCTGTACGCGGACGTGATGGAGCCCGCGACCCGCGTGGAGGGGCGCGCCCATCTGCGGATGGTGACCAACGTGGCGATGGGCCTCGGCGGTGCGTGGGGCATGCTGGCGCTGCAGGCCGACACCCGGGGCGCGTACACGGTGATGCTGCTGGTCAACGCGGCCTGCTTCGCCGGCGCGGCGCTGCTGGTGTGGCGGCTGCCGGTCCGCCGCGCGACAGCGCAGCAGGTCGCGGCGCCGGACGCGCCGCTCAGCCGCTGGCGGGCGGTGCGCGACCTCCCCTTCCTGACCGTCACCGTCCTCAACGGCATCCTGGTCCTGCAGTACAGCCTCCTGGAGATCGGCCTCCCGCTGTGGGTCGCGCAGAACACCCACGCCCCACGCTGGTCGGTCGCGCTGATCGCGATCCTCAACTGCGCCCTGGTGGCCCTCCTGCAGGTCCGCATCACCCGCTCCGTCGACGACCTGCCGCGCGCCGTGCACGCGATGGGCCGCGCGGGGCTCCTGCTCGGCGCGGCCTGCCTCGTCTTCGCCCTGACCGCCGGCCTGCCCCCGCTGTGGGCGGTCGTCGTACTCGCCGCCGGCGCGGTGATCCAGGTCTTTGCCGAAGTGCTCTCCGCGGCCGGCGGCTGGACCCTCGGCTACGCCCTCGCCGACGCCCGCGCCCAAGGCGTCTATCAGGGCGTCTACTACGCCGGCTTCTCCGCCGCGACGATGGCCGGCCCCGCCCTGATCACCCTGACCGCCATCGACCACGGCACCGCGGGCTGGATCGCCCTCGCGATCCTCTTCACCACCGCGGGCCTCGCGTTCGCCCCCGCCGTGCGCTGGGCCCGCCGCGACGGCGCCTGGCGCGGTGAGCCAGGGTAGCGGCCGTCGCCCTTCACCTGCGTGCGTGCGCGTCCCCCGAGGTGACGGTGGCCGTCAGGGGGATGCGTCGCCTGGGCCGGCCGCGGTGGCGCTCTGGACGCAGTCGCGGAGCAGGGCGCGGCGCTGGTCATGGACGGCATCGGGTTCTTGGCTGCTGGCCGCGTAGACGTTGCTGACCGGTGACCAGGCCATGGACATGGCGATGACCATGGCCATGAGGTCGAACGGGTCACCTGCGCGGACCCGCCCGGCGGCCTGGGCTTCGGCGATGGCCGCGAGCTTGCGGTCGTCGTAGTGCTGGTGGGTCTCGATGAGATGCCCGGCGGGCCGGCGCTCCAGTCGTGTCCAGGTCGCCAGTCGGATCAGGTCGGGGCGGCGCAGGTATTCGTCGTAGAGACGGACGGCCCAGTCCGCGAGATCGTCGGCGTCGATGGGCACGACGTTGGTGATGCGCTCCAGCGAGCTGAGGAAGATCGCGTCGAAGAGCCGTTCCTTGTCGCCGAAGTAGGCGTAGAGCTGTGCCTTGTTGGTGCGCGCTGCGGTCACGATGCGTTCGATGCGGGCCCCGGCGATGCCGTGCTGGGCGAACTCTTCGGTGGCGGCGTCCACGATGCGCTGATAGGTCGCGGCGCCGCGCGAGGTCTGGGGCTGTTCCGGCATGCCCCCACCCTATCAAACAGAACAGTTGGTTTGCCTGGGGGCGTGGCCGCGCGTACGCTGCAACAGACCGAACAGTCTGTTTAAGGAGCCAGGTATGCGCACGACCATGGGATGGCAGGCGGCCGGCCCGACGGCGCTGCGGCGCGTGTCGCTGGAGCGCCGCGACCTACGCCCCGACGACCTCGCGGTGCAGGTCGACTACTGCGGCGTGTGCCACAGCGACCTGCACGCCCTGCACGCCTACGACCCCCGCGCGGACGCGCCCCTGGTGCCCGGTCACGAATTCACCGGAGTGGTGACCGGGACCGGCCCCGCGGTGACCAGGTTCTCCGTCGGCGACCGCGTCGCGGTGGGCAACATCGTCGACTCCTGCGGCGTGTGCGCGATGTGTGCAGCCGGACAGGAGAACTTCTGCCACGCCTTCCCGACCCTGACCTACGGCGGCACCGACCGGCAGGACGGGTCGACCACCCTGGGCGGCTACGCCCGCGAGTACGTCGTGCGCGCCACCTTCGCCTACCCGCTGCCCTCCGGCCTCGACCCGGCCGCGGCCGCCCCGTTGATGTGCGCCGGCGTCACCGTCTGGGAACCCCTGCGCTCCCTCGGCGTGGGCCCCGGCAGTCGCGTCGCCGTCGCCGGCCTCGGCGGCCTGGGCCACCTCGCGGTCAAGATGGCCGTGGCGCTCGGCGCCACCACGACCGTCATCAGCCGCACCCCGGACAAGCGCGACGACGCCCGCACGCTCGGCGCCCACGACCTCATCGCCTCCACCGACCCCCAGCAGATGGCCGCGGCCCGCGACACCTTCGACGTCGTCCTCGACACCATCTCCGCGCCGCACGACCTCGGCCCGTATCTGCACCTGGTGGCGATGGACGGCACCCTCAGCCTGCTGGGGTACCTGGGGCCGGTCACCGTCGAGGCCATGGACCTGCTCATCGGCCGCAAGAAGCTCAGCTCCGGGGGCAGCGGAGGCCGCCGGGGCACCGCCGAGATGCTCCAGTTCTGCGCCGACAACAGCATCGCCGCGGACATCGAAGTGCTCCCGTCGTCCCAGGCGGACACGGCACTCGACCGCCTCCGGCGCAACGACGTCCGCTACCGCTTCGTGCTCGACCTGTCCGACCTGGACTGACGAGACGGTGGGCCGGGCCATGGCGTGCGGGCCGGAGAACGGCGCACGCACGGCCCGGGCCGAGGACCGCAGTGGCCCATCAATGCTGGCTGCGATGGGGATCGGCGTGGACGCGGCGCTTACACGGCTGGTCATGATCGATGGTGGGCGCGGCTGTTGGTGGCGCAGCTGTGCCCCAGTGTGACCGGCAGATGAGCGGGGACGAGTGTCACCCGTCGTGCGGTGCAGCGGGATCTGGGTCCCCGGGGACGCACGGTCGACGATCGGCGCCGGGACGGGACGCCCCTGGTGGTCTTCGCTCAGCACCGCCGCGGTGCTGAGCCGCTTCCTGGGCGCGCCGGCCCCGTCGAGTATCAGGTCTCCTGCGGGATCGAGGAGCCGTTGCCTCCGGTCCCAGCAGGTCCGCGCCGGTTCCCGCCCGCCGGGAGCAGTGGGACGGCAGGCGGACGTAGGACGGCGGTGGCTTGGCGTGCTGCCAGCGGTGCTGCCGTGAGCGCAGCGGAGGGCGACGTGCCGGCTGGGGAGGCGACCCGGCCCCGCGCGTGCTCCCGCCGGCCGGACGCCGGCGGGAGCACGGGGCGGGTCAGGTCAGGCGGAGGCTGTAGAGGGAGTAACCGTAGGTGGTGGCGCGGGTGATGCCCTGCATGCGGGCGTAGCGGGCGTTGGTGGGTGGGAAGGTGAGGGTGTCGGTGCCGGCGGTGGTGTGGCCGCGTTGCTGCGAGACGGTGGTCCAGGTCGTTGCGTCGGTGGACAGCTGCAGGTCGTAGTCCTTGGCGAAGGCCGTCTCCCAGGCCAGTGAGGCGCTGCGGAGGCTGTGGACGCTGCCGAGGTCGACTTGCAGCCATTGGTTGTCGCTGTAGGCGCTGGCCCAGCGGGTGGTGCCGTTGTTGTCGAAGGCCAGCTCCGGGGTGAACCAGGGGGTCTCGCTGGAGCTGGCCGCGGCGGGCTTGCCGGCGGCCAGGTCGCCGGCCCCCCGGACGTCGAGGCTGTAGAGGGAGTAGCCGTAGGTGGTGGCGCGGGTGATGCCCTGCATGCGGGCGTAGCGGGCGTTGGTCGGGGGGAAGGTGAGGGTGTCGGTGCCGGCGGTGGTGTGGCCGCGTTGCTGCGAGACGGTGGTCCAGGTCGTTGCGTCGGTGGACAGCTGCAGGTCGTAGTCCTTGGCGAAGGCGGCCTCCCAGGTGAGTGTCGCGGAGGTGATGCTCCGCACGGAGCCGAGGTCGACCTGCAGCCACTGGTTGTCGGTCGCGGCGCTGGCCCAGCGGGTGTCGGGCAGGCCGTCGGTGGCGTTGGACGGTTGCAGGGTGGGGGTCTCGGTGGAGGAGGCGGTGGTGGTGCGGCCGAGGGCGAGATCGGCGTGGACATCGTTGGAGCCGAGGGTGTCGGGCAGGTAGGTGGTGCCGGGACCCTGGCCGATGGCGCGGACGGTGTTCAGGAAGGCTGGGTAGTCGGTTCCGGCCTGGGTGCCGGACCACATCTTCTGGGCGAGGGCGGGGAAGCTCTTCTCGATCAGAGCGTGCACCTGGAGTTCGGTATAGCTCGCGTGGACCAGGTCGTTCCAGACCGCCGGCATGGCGCCCAGCAGGTGCGGGTCCTGCTTGGCGAGGGTCTGGTCACCGGGGAACACATTGGGCTCCCAGGAGTTGAAGATCGACGCGCCGTCGAGGCCCTGGCCGTGGTAATAGGTGGCGAACGGCACCACGTACAGCAGGCTGTCGTTGGAATTGATCACGTGGTAGCCGTCGGCGATGGCCTGCCGCGGGCCGTACCAGCCGTTGTTCCAACTGTTGACGGTCAGGTCGGGGTCGTAGCCGGAGCCGCCGCCCGACATCGTGGAGAAGCTGCCCCAGATGCTGACCTGCTTGCCGAGGCTGCGCACGTAAGGGGCGATGGTGTTGATGTAGCTCTGGTACTGGTTGACGTAAGCCTTGTCGTACTCGTCGGCCCCGATGTGGACGTGGGGTCCGCGGAACCAGGGGGTGAACTCGGCGTAGAGGGACTTCATGAAGGTGGTGGTGGCGGGTTTGCCCAGGTCGAGGTGGTCGGAGTTGCCGCCGTTCAGGCCCAGTTCGGGCCGGAACTTGGTGAAGGCCCGGGCATGGCCGGGAGCGTCGATCTCGGGGATGAGCGTGACGCCGACGGCGGCCGCGGTGTCCTCGAAGGAGTCCCAGTCGGCCCGGGTGTAGACGCCGTCGGTGGCGGCCAGGCCGGCGAAGGCCGGGTTGTCGCTCTGCAGGCGGAAGGCGGACTGTGCCAGGGACCAGTTGCCGCCCGGTGGGCTGATCTCGTTGTCGTTCAGGTGGATCTGCAGGGTGTTGAGCTTCTGGTAGCCCATCCACCGGATGTAGGAGCGCACGAACTCGGGCGTGAAGTACCGGCGGCCCACGTCCAGCATGAACCCGCGCACCGGGTAGTTCGGGAAGTCGACTGCCGCGCCGGTGGGCAGGCTGCGGTGGTCGGCTGACCCGACCACGGTCTGCAAAAGGGTGGTCACCCCGTGGATGGCGCCTTGTTGGCCTCCGGCCGTGATGGTGATTTTGCCGCTGGTGATCTCGAGCCGGTACGCCTCGGCCTTCAGGTTGGGCAGCGCGGCGCCGAAGTCGGCGGTCGGGTCGACCGTCAGCAGGATGTCGCCGGCCGCGGCTGTCCCGGTGGCCGCCGTGAGGTGGAGGCCGGTCAGCTCGGCTGCGTCGCTGACCGTCTTGGTGGCGAGCTGCCGGAGCGGTGCGGTGGCCCCGATGGGGGTGACGAGCCGGCTGGTGTCGCTCAACACCACCCGTCCGGTGCCGCCGGTCCATTGCTGGAGGGCGGGCACGACGGCGGGAGCGGGGTTCGCCGGGGCGGCCGCGTGGGCCGGGACAGCCGTCGGGAGGACGAGGAGTGATGCGGCGACCAGCAGGACTCCGGTGGCTCTGGCGGATTGGTGCAGTGCACGGAGCGTCATGGCAGTTACCTCGGGTGGGTGGGGGTGGAGGTGCCGAAGGCGAGCGGCGCGGGCCGGCCGGGCCGCTGTCGCCGGGGGTGTGGTGGTGCGGCCGGTGGGGGGAAACAGCGGGGTGGCAGACCCGGGTGGCGGTCGGCCGGTGCGAGGACGCTACCGCCCCAACGCCAAGTGGTCTAGACATCTGCCCACATGGAATTGTCCGACCCTGAGTCATTGGTCCGTACCTTCGGCGCGGAGGTGGCCGGATGCGGAGCCTGCCTCCCAACCGCCGCCCGGAGCCCGGGGACGGCGTGTGCAACGCGCCGGGCATGTTCACGACGGGCTGTCGGCCTTGGCGTCGGGCACCCGTCGGCGGCACGACGTTCATGAACGGCGACGGCAGCCAGCAAGCGGTGCCGGAATCCGGCGGAGGCCAAGGTGCCGGGAAGCCACCCGCGCCCAGGGCAGGGCGAGGCCGTGCGAGCCTCCCCTTCTGCGGCCGATCACGACACCACCGGTCCGGCGCACACGTTCGCGGTGGCGTGGACCGCCTCGCTTCCGCCGCGATCGCGACGACGCCGCTTCGCTCAGGCATATCGTCACGCCGGCCGGATCTCGAGGATGGATACCCGGTGCCACGAGAGCCGTCACCGGGTCACCCGCTACCAGGTGCGGGGACATCGGCTCGTGCGGCACGTGAGCGAGCACCTTCTTCTCGTTGGAGAAGTTTCGCCCCCAGAAATCAGCTTTTAATTCGGAATAACTTGGAGAAGTGTTGTCGAATGAAGAGATGCACGGAGTATCCAGGGGAGAGCTGCTGGCAGTATCTAAGCTCAATTCAGAAGCCGCTGCGGCCGATAAAGACGCACTCATGTCCGGAGCGCAGTTCGACGTCTGGTGTGAACCAGTCCCAGCGGCCGGGTAATTGGGTATCCTGGCGGCGGGACGGAGTAATTTGCGACGGACTGGAGTAATTAGTGGACGGCGCCGACGATCAATTTTCTCATGTGTGGGAAGGGAGCGAGGAAGGATGGGTTGTTATTCGCTCTGAAATCACCGCAGGGGCGATCTGCAATCTGAAGTCAAGCCGTTTGCTCGTTATCGAAGATGATGGCGAGTATGTCCGAGCCATCTCTCTCATGCTGCAACACGCAAGGCCTCTCCTCGACGATTTTCCGTAGGTTGTTTCGTATCCTCGTTGCCCTCCTGTCTGGTGTGGAGTTGAGCCTGGGGCGCTACGAGAGCGCCTTGCCAATGGCAATGTGCGCTCGCCGCGAGGGGATACACGACGCGGCCCTCGCGCGAGTCGGTCATACCGCCGAACTGGGGATATGGCGACCCAGCAAGGTTCTTCGAAGACGAACATTTCATCGCTAATGAAATCGGGGCCGACGATATATGCTTCGACCTCGGGGAGACTTGGTCGCCCGTCAGGAGGCAATAAGATGAACGAAGCTTCTGCGAGTGTACTGATCGCCGCATTCGATTCCGACTCCGAGGCCAGCATCCAGGCCAAGAATGCACTGCTTTCTGGAGCGCCTTTCGAGATCTGGCTCGAGCCCCTTCCGGCGTCGAGGCTTCGGGGCATCCTTCGCGGGAGGGTGAGAAGCCTTCAACGGCGTGGTAAGCCGACTGTCGGGGTCGTTGAATGCCTTGCGAGTCTTGCCGAAAAAGGCGAGCAGGGACTTCTTGTGGCCTACGTGGACGATCGTGAACGAGCCGGATATATATTTCCCCTCTACCTTGATCCACAACCGCTCAGAGTGGTCGGATGCCTAGGGTTTGGCTCCTCTCCCGAAGGTGGCCCCAACGCCGGTCCCGATTAACACTCCGGGGAGGAGAAGCCTCACAGTGTCCCACCGGGATCTGGTTTCCGGTGGGACAGCTGTATTGTCTGACGGGAATAATTGGCGGCAACGTCAGCGGACGGGTGCTGCACAAAGCGGTGATGCGTCGCCGTCGGGACTGTCCGAAAGTTGGGTCTGGCTCGTAGTCGTCGGTGACGCTGGTTTCCGTCAGGGCAGGAGGATTCGGTGGCGGAGGAGATCGAATCCGGCGCGTCCGCGCATCTGCCGCATGATCCTTTCGGTGCGGGTGTTGACGCCCTCGGTGCGTCCGTTGTGTTAGGGCAACGCGAGGCCGGAGTTCGCGGCAAGCCGGTCGATTTTGAGGCCATTGGTGAAGCTGCGCGGGTAGGGCGGATCGACGGGGCGGGCGACCGTGGTGCAATCGGTGAGTTCCACGTCTTTGCCCTCGCCTGGTTTCAGCAGGGCGGCGAAGCCGCTTATGAGATCGGCGAGTGCGGTCATCTCCGTTCTCCAGCAGGCGCTGCGGTCCTACGTGATCACCATTGCTCTGCGCGGCACTTCTCCGGCACGGCGCAAGATGGGACCGAGGACCCGCCCACGACGGCAAGCTGTTCGTGATGTACCGCCGAGGCTCCTGAGAGCTTCTCCTCGAGTCGCCTCGACCGGAGTCGACTACCCGTGAAAGGCTTCTCGCGCCGATCTGCCGACATCCGGGCCCGTCTCGACGTCTTCACACAGGACCCGGAGCCGGGGGCACCGGTGCGGCGCCCTCGGCTGCGCGCGGCCCGGGCTGCCGCGTGCGGGGTGGTTGCGGTGGTGGGGTCGTGTGCGCGTCTCACCCGTCCGCCGGGGAAAGGCTCGCGGCTGGGCGTGGGTAGGCGCGGGTGTCCCGCCCCTGGACAGGTCGGGTCGGTCCGCCTACACGCGGTCAGCGGATGCCGCCTCGAATACCGGCGCGAACCCCGAGCACGCTTTGCTCCGTTTGGCCTTGACCACCAGCAGGGCGATGCGGTCCACTTTGGCCACGGCGTCGAGGGTCTCCGCGGTCAGGGATGTCAGGCTCATCGCCGCTGGGCCGGCGGATGGATCCCCGCTGCGGCCGGACCGTGGTGTGGTTCGGCGTCAGGCGGCGTGCCGGTTCTTGCTGCGCCGAGTAGCCATGGCCGTGACGTCGAGCTGGTCCTGGCCGTAATCAGCATCCCGCTGCAGCAGGTCCTGGAGCTCACCGAGTGCTGTGGGTGTTCGTCCTGGTCGCTACCGCGAAGCAGGCGCTGCGTCCGCCGGGGGAGGCGGGCGCCGGCACTCCCAGTCAGGGCATCCCAGCGTTCCCGGGACGCCACGGGGGCAGCAGGACGGGCGCTGCCCAACTGCCCGGCCTGTCCAGGGATAGGTGGGAGGGGAGGGGAGGGCTGGAGCAGGGCCCTTGAGCGGGGGTGACACGGGGCAATCGTGTGTCCGGGGCTGGATCATCGGAGACAGGCCCGCCGGGAGTCGATCTCGCCCCCGCTGGGGGTGCGGGGAGCGTGCCGGCCGGCAAGATCGACGGACCATGGTTCCCTCGCCGAAATGCGAGCAGGGATGGAGTAGTGGTTGCCGGTTCGGTCGGGGCGACCGCTGACGTGTTCCCAGGAGAGCTTGTCGTGTGGATGTTCGCGGTGAGAGGAGGCGGCCGGTGGCTGCTGACAGTGTGGCGCAAGGCGATCCGGAGTGGTGGAAGTCAGCGGTCGTCTACCAGGTCTACCCGCGCAGTTTCGCGGACTCCGACGGGGACGGTATCGGCGACCTGGCCGGCCTCACCGGACGCCTGGACCACCTTGCGGCGCTGGGCGTCGACGTGCTGTGGCTGTCTCCGGTGTATCCCTCTCCGCAGGCCGACAACGGCTATGACATCAGCGACTACCAGGACATCGATCCCGTCTTCGGGGATCTTGCGGCGTTCGACCGCCTCCTGGCCGCGGTCCACAACCGCCGGATGAAGCTGGTCATGGACCTGGTCGTCAATCACACCTCCGACGAACACCCCTGGTTCGTGGAGTCGCGCGACCCGGCCAGCCCCCAGCGCGACTGGTACTGGTGGCGTGCGCCACGCGAGGGCCGCGAGCCCAACAACTGGGGGTCGTTCTTCTCGGGTTCGGCGTGGACGCGCGACGACGCGAGTGACGCCTACTACCTGCACCTGTTCTCGCCGAAGCAGCCGGACCTGAACTGGGAGAACCCGGATCTGCGGCAGGCCGTCTACGCCATGATGCGCTGGTGGCTCGACCGGGGTGTGGACGGCTTCCGGATGGATGTCGTCAACCTCATCTCCAAGGACCCGGCCCTGCCCGACGGCGTACTGCGCGGCGACGGCCTGTTCGGCGACGGCTCGCCCCATTTCGTGTGCGGGCCGCGGATCCACGAGTACCTGCAGGAGATGCACCGGGAGGTGATGGCCCGCTGTCCTGGGCGGCTGCTGACGGTGGGGGAGATGCCGGGGGTGACGGTCGAGCAGGCGCGGCTGTTCACTGATCCGCTGCGCGCCGAGCTCGACATGGTCTTCCAGTTCGAGCACGTCGGGCTCGACCATGGCCGCGACAAGTTCGACCCGCGCCCGCTGCGGCTGACCGATCTCAAGGCGTCCCTCGGCCGTTGGCAGACCGGTCTTGCGGACGTCGGGTGGAACAGCCTGTACTGGAACAATCACGACCAGCCGCGGGTGGTCTCGCGGTTCGGCGACGACAGCCCCCGTTACCGCACGCGCTCCGCGACCATGTTGGCCACCGTGCTGCACCTGCACCGGGGCACTCCCTATATCTATCAGGGGGAGGAACTGGGCATGGCCAACGCGCCGCTGCGCTCCATCGGGGATTTTCGGGACATCGAGTCCCTGAACCACTATGAGCAGGCGCTGCGCGCGGGGGCGACGCCCGAGGAGGTCCTGCCGGGCCTGCGGGCGATGGGCCGGGACAACGCCCGGACTCCCATGCAATGGGATGCCTCGCCGCAGGCGGGGTTCACCACCGGCACGCCCTGGCTGCCGGTCAACCCCGACCACGCCGAGATCAACGCTGCCGCCGCCCGCGCGGACCCCGATTCCGTCTTCCATCACTACCGCCGGCTGATCGCTCTGCGGCACAGCGAACCGGCGTTGGTGCACGGCGACTTCACCATGCTGCTGCCGGACGACGAGCGCATCTACGCGTTCACGCGCGCGTTCGGCGGCACGCGCCTGCTGGTGGTCGGCAACTTCACCGGCGAGCAGGTGGCCGCGGACCTGCCCGCCGGCTGGGAAGGCGCCGAACTCGTGCTGGGCAACGGCCCCTCCGTGGCAGCGCCTCCCGGCCGCCTGGTGCTGGCGCCCTGGGAGGCCAGGGTGCACCGGCGGACCCGATGACCCACTGCGGACCCGGTGACCCACGGCGGTTCCGGTGACCTCGTGCCGATCGCGCTGATTGCGCCGACACGGGGTACGCGCACCCCATGACCGTCTACGGATTCCACGCCTCGCACGAACAGGTGCCTCCCGCGGAGCTGTTGGCCGCGGCCGTCCGCGCGGAGGAGGCGGGTTTCACCGCCGCCATGTGCTCGGACCACTTCTCGCCCTGGAGTGAACGGCAGGGCCAGTCGGGCTTCGCCTGGTCCTGGCTGGGCTCGGCCTTGCAGGCCACCGACCAGGTGCCGTTCGGGGTCGTCAACGCGCCGGGGCAGCGCTACCACCCGGCGATCATCGCGCAGGCCATCGGGAGTCTCGGCGCGATGTATCCGGGCCGCTTCTGGGCCGCTCTGGGCAGTGGCGAGGCGTCCAACGAGCACATCACCGGCGGAGGGTGGCCGCGCAAGGACGTGCGCAACGCGCGCCTGCTGGAGTGCGTGGACATCATCCGGGCGCTGCTGCGCGGCGAGGAGGTGAGCCATGACGGGCTGGTGACCGTGGACCGGGCCCGGCTGTGGACCCGTCCCGAGGCGGTGCCGCCGCTGGTCGGGGCCGCGTGCAGTGAGGCCACCGCGCGCTGGTGCGCCCAGTGGGCCGATGGTCTGATCACGGTCAACGCCCCGCATGAGACGTTGCGCCGGATCGTGGACGCCTACCGTTCGGCGGGGGGCGTGGGTCGGCTGCATCTGCAGGCCCACCTCAGCTGGGACCCCGACCCGGACGCTGCGCGCGCCCTGGCCCACGACCAGTGGCGGACCAATGTGCACGGCCCGCCGGTGAGCTGGGATTTGGATTCGGCGGAGCTGTTCGACAGCGTCAGCGAGCACGTTTCGCCCGAGCGGGTCGCCGAGGCCGTCAACGTCTCGGCAGACCTTGCCCAGCACGCGGCCTGGCTGCAGGAGTACGCCGACCTCGGCTTTGACGCGATCATGCTGCACCACGTCGGGCGGGAGCAGAGCGCCTTCATCGACGCCTTCGGCGAACAGGTGCTGCCCCAGCTCGCGGTGACCCGTCCCGAGCCCTACGTTGCGGAGAATGTTCGATGAGACTGACCCGGACCTCCGACCTGTGGTGGAAGAACGCCGTCGTGTACTGCCTGGACGTGGAGACCTACCAGGACAGCAACGGTGACGGCACCGGCGACTTCGCGGGCCTGACCCAGCGGATCGACCACCTGGTGCGCCTGGGCGTGACCTGCGTGTGGCTGATGCCCTTCTATCCGACCCGGGAGCGGGACGACGGCTACGACATCACCGACTTCTACGCCGTCGACCCCCGGCTCGGCACGCTCGGCGACTTCACCGAGTTCGTGCGCACCGCCCGCGACCGGGGCATCCGGGTCATCGCGGACCTGGTGGTCAACCACACCTCCGACCACCACCCGTGGTTCCAGGACGCCCGCTCCAGCCGCACCTCCGCCCACCGCGACTGGTACGTCTGGTGCGACACGCCGCCCGAGGACGGCCCGAAGGGCGTGGTCTTCCCCGATGCCGAGCAGAGCCTGTGGGAATTCGACAAAACCACCGACCAGTACTATCTGCACCGCTTCTACAAGCAGCAGCCCGACCTGAATGTCGCCAATCCCGCGGTGCGTGACGAGATCGCCCGCATCGTGGGTTTCTGGACCCAGCTGGGGCTGTCCGGCTTCCGCGTCGACGCGGTCCCGTTCCTGCTGGAGACCGACGGCCAGGACGACGCCGGCCAACTGCCCGACCCGCACGACTTCCTCGCGGATCTGCGGGCCTTTCTGGGTCGCCGCAGCGGTGACGCGATCCTGCTCGGCGAGGTCAACCTCCCCTATCCCGACACCGCGCGGTTCTTCGGCGACCCGCAGTCCGACCGGGGCGACGAGCTGACCATGTGCTTCGACTTCATCGGCATGCAGCAGATGTATTTGTCCATGGCCCGGGGCGAGGCCGCGCCGTTGGCCGCCGCCTTGCGCGAGCGCCCCGCAGCTCCCCGCGACGCGCACTGGGCGACGTTCGTGCGCAATCACGACGAGCTGACGCTCGACAAGCTCGATGACGACGAGCGCGCCGAGGTGTTCGCGGCCTTCGGCCCCGACAAGGACATGCAGCTGTACGACCGTGGGCTGCGCCGCCGGCTGCCCCCGATGGTCGACGGCGACCGGCGCCGCGTGGAGCTGGCCTACAGCCTGCTGTTCACCCTGCCGGGCACCCCGGTGCTGTTCTACGGCGAGGAGATCGGCATGGGGGAGAACCTCGCCGCCGAGGGGCGGCAAGCCGTGCGCTCGCCGATGCAGTGGACGGCCGACAAGGGCGGCGGATTCTCCACCGCGGACGCCGCCGACCTGCCCAACCCGATCGTGCGCGGCGCGTTCGGTCCCAAGCGGGTGAACGTCCACGACCAGGCGCACGACCCGGGCTCGTTGCTGGCGCGGATGCGCACAATGATCGAGCGGTACCGCGCGGCACCCGAACTGGCCTGGGGTGAGTACGAGGTCCTGGACACCGACGACCCCGGCGTGCTGGCCCATGTCACCTCGCTGCCGGAGGGGATGGTGCTCGCGGTCCACAACTTCTGCGACCGTCCGGTGGCCGCGACCACGACGGTTCCCGGGCTGCGGGGCGGCCGGCTGCTGACCGACCTGTTCACCGGCGACACCGTCAAGGCGGCGGCCGGCGGCAGTGTCCGCACCGAACTGGAGCCCTACGGATACCGCTGGCTGCGGGTGAACACCCCCCGGGACGACCCGGACCGCACGACGGCCGGCTGAGCGCCCGCCCGGGCCCCCGGGTGGCTCGTCGACCGCACTGCTTTGTTCGGCGGTCGACTCCCCGGGGGCGGGGCTGCGCAGGGACCACGGTCACCCTGCGGCCCCTGGCCGGCCAGGTGGGGACGGACCCGGCGAAGGGTTCAGGAAGCGCGGCGCGAAGGTCTCTGGCATCTACTTCCGGTCCGCGAGCACCGATCGCGCATGGTCACCGTGAGCAGCCATTACCAGAACTTGATAGCGGCTGGGAATGACGGCGCTTCTGGACGTGAAATCTCGGCGCCCCGCAGTCAATGCGAACTGGATCAGCGCGAAGATCCCGCCGAACAACACGCCCCAGGTCAGGCCCCAGGCCATGGCCCTCCAGAATGCCGTGGTGCTGAGGATGCTGAGCAGGAGACCGACCAATATGCCGAACCACGCTCCGCTCGTTGCTCCGTAGAGCAGGGCACGCCCCCAGTTCAGCCGCCCTGTGATCTGCTCCACCATGCGGAGATCGCTTCCGACGATCTGCGCTGTCTCCACCTCGAATTCATGGTCGGCGAGGTAGTCGACGACGCTCTGTGCCTCGTCATAGGTCGGGAAGGAGCCAAGGGACACTTGCTCCCCCGGATGCCGTGCGATGGGTCCGCGTCCGGCTTTCACTGCTGTCGTGGTCATCATGGTTGCCTCCCGGCATGGTCGATGGTGTTACGGGTCCGACGTCGCCGGCGAGGTGAGGGGTTGGATCCGGTCACGAGTTCCTCAGCAGAGCGGGTGTACCGGGAGCGGTCGGCAGGATCGTCATTCGGGAACGACGACGACCGGGCACGGGGCGTGCTGGACGCAGTGCTGACTGACCGAGCCGAGGAGCATGCCGGCGATGGTGCCGTGTCCCCTGGTGCCGACGGTCAGCAGTTGGGCTCCGGCCGCGGCGGCCAGCAGGACTTCCGCGGGGTGACCTTCCACCACCCGGCCCAGCACTTCGACCGGCTGGTCGAAGTGCTCCCGTTCGCCGGCGATGGCCTCGTCCAGGCTCTTCTGGATGCTCACGGCGATGTCGCTGATGTCGATCACACCGGGTGCCCACCCGAAGCTGTATGCGTGCATATCGGGGTTCTGCCAGGTGGTGATGGCTTCGACCGTGCAGCCGGTCAGTTGTGCGTAGGACATCGCCCAGCGCAGCGCTGCGGTGGAGAACTTCGATCCGTCGACGCCGACAACTACGCGTCGGACGGGTCCCGTGGCATGCTGCGGCATATCGATCTCCTGAAGTTGGGAGGGTGCTGTCGGCTCGTGGGGCTGTTCACGTTCTACGGGGACGGGGCGAGGGTCTGGTGCCGCGAGGGAGCGAACGTGGGTGTTCGGGCGGCGGATGGCTTCCACCGGGTCTGGGTGCGCGCGGCGATGAGAGCCGCGTCGATGTCGCGCGTACTGGTGGAGATGCACAAGGTGTAGGAGACGTCCTGCAGTTTCCGGTGGAGGTCCGGGTGGGGCGTCGCGCTGTGAGCGAGTGCCTGCAGGGCTTCGTAGCGCTCCAGCAGGTTCCGCAGTACCGCGGGGTGGGCCAGGAGCATGTGGGGACCTTCCGGTGGGCAGGGCGAAGGAACAGGTGGTCCGCGGCCCGAACATGCGGATCGCGGGTGCGGGAAATCGCCGTCCCAAGGGCAGCAGACTCATCCGTGACCCCCGCCAGATCGCCCCCTTCGGGCTTCTCCGTGCCCAAGGCCAGCTCGATGTCGGTGGAAGCCTCCTTCGTCTGCGCTCACCTTGCCCTGCTCTTGAGGGCGTGGTGAGGGGCCGAAGGTCCCGCCGCTGGCCGAACGGCCCTTACCGATCGCGCTGGATCCGGCGCACGGCTGGAGGGGATGGGGCGTTCCTGGGTGACGGCGTCGACGACGCGCTGGCGCTGCACGCCGCCGACGCGGGCATCTCGGTGGAGTCCGGTACGGACGTGGCGAAGGACGCCGCGGACGTGATCCTGCTGGAGAAGGACCTGGACGTATCCGCCGACGGAGTGGCGGCGGGGCATCGTACCCTCCGGGGCAGTTCCCGACCTCCGCCGTGACGACTACCCCGTTTCGGGTTCGGCGCCCCGCTGGATCCGGCAGTCGGCTGGCAGCTCGCAGTAGGATGCCGCCCGGCCGGTTGCGGCCGGGCGGGGCCGCGTCGAGGACGCCTTCCGCGATTTATGGTAGATCTTCAGCCATCCGGGACAAACGCAGCTGCGTCCTGAGCCCCTCGAGGTCCGCACTGCCGCCGTGTCGTTCCAGGGGCAGCAATGAGCAGCCCGGGTCGGCGCGCAGCGCTCGTGACCTCCCGGTCGGTGAGCGGGGTGTGCCGGGTAGCTGGTTCGGCCGGCGGTTCGGTGGCGATACCACTGGGTCCGCAGAGGACGAGCGGACCGCCCCCGTCGTCCTGCTTGATCCCGGTCATCAGTTCGACGCCGCGTCCGACCATGGGGCGGAAGAGTACGCGAGCGGTGGCCGACATCACGGTCCCGCTCCTCGGGTTCCGTTCCACGATCGCGCGGTCGGCGGGCCGCGCGCAGGGGCCGGCGGGGGCAGCGCCCGGGGGCCGACGGGCCCTGATCGGCGCGCAGGCCCCGAGGTCGCCGGCAAGGCGCGGTGTTCCCGTGGTCGTGCGCCGGGCAGGGCCTAACGGCTGCCCGGTGGGGGCCGGCGGGCCCTGGGCGGCCTCCCGCCGGCCAACCAGCATGAGGGCATCTGAACTGTCAAGGAGCGAGGCGACGATGACTGTGGCAATGCCATCCACGACGGATGTGTCCGATGCCGCGTGGCGGGGCTACTCCGGCCAGACCTGGCGCGACCGCATCGACGTGCGGGCCTTCATCCAGGCCAACTACACCCCCTACGAGGGCGATGCCTCGTTCCTGGCAGGGCCGACCGCGCGCACCTTGGCGGTGTGGCACCAGGTCTCCGTGCTGTTCCCCGAGGAACGCCGCCGGGGCGTTCTCGATGTCGACGCCCGGACGCCGTCGACCATCACGTCACACCGTCCCGGATGGATCGACCGGGAGCGTGAGCTCATCGTCGGTCTACAGACCGATGCCCCGCTGAAACGGGCGATCATGCCCAACGGCGGCCTGCGCATGGTCGACAACAGCCTGCGGGCCTATGGATACGAGCCGGACCCGTTCGTCACCAGTGTGTTCAGCACCTACCGCAAGACCCACAACGCCGGAGTCTTCGACGCCTACACCCCCGAGATGCTCCGCGCGCGCAAGGCCGGCCTGATCACCGGCCTGCCCGACGCCTACGGCCGGGGGCGGATCATCGGCGACTACCGGCGGGTCGCCCTGTACGGCACATCACGGCTGATCGAGGTCAAGCAGGCCGAGCGCGCACAACTGGACGCCCAGCCCTCCACCTCCGAGGTCATCCGCGACCGCGAGGAGATCGCCGAGCAGATCCGTGCGCTGGGCGAACTGGAACTGATGGCGGCTTCCTACGGCTGCGACGTCACCCGTCCGGCAAGCACCGCCCACGAGGCGGTGCAGTGGCTCTACCTCGGGTATCTGGCGGCGGTGAAGGAGCAGAACGGGGCCGCGATGTCGTTGGGCCGCACCTCC
The DNA here is from genome assembly GCF_040636125.1 of Streptomyces sp. NPDC006733. Lineage (NCBI taxonomy): Bacteria > Bacillati > Actinomycetota > Actinomycetes > Kitasatosporales > Streptomycetaceae > Streptomyces > Streptomyces sp. NPDC006733. The sequence continues at coordinate 20,224 of NZ_JBEYJD010000068.1, forward strand.
ACCTTCCTGGACGTCTACCTGGCCCGGGACCTGGCCGAGGGCCGGATCGACGAGAGCCGTGCCCAGGAACTGATCGACGACTTCGTGATCAAGCTGCGTATCGTCCGGTTCCTGCGCACCCCGGAGTACGACACCCTGTTCTCCGGTGACCCCACCTGGGTCACCGAGTCCATCGGCGGCATCGGGGACGACGGGAGGCCGCTGGTCACCCGTACCTCCTTCCGGTTCCTGCGCACACTCGCCAACCTCGGACCCGCCCCCGAGCCCAATCTCACCGTCCTGTGGTCCTCGCGCCTGCCGGAGGGTTTCAAGCGGTTCTGCGCTCAGGTGTCGATCGACACCAGCTCCATCCAGTACGAGTCCGATGACCTGATGCGTCCGCGCACCGGTGACGACACCGCGATCGCCTGCTGCGTCTCCGCTATGGCGGTCGGCAAGCAGATGCAGTTCTTCGGTGCCCGGGTCAACCTCGCCAAAGCCCTGCTGTATGCGATCAACGGCGGCCGCGACGAGATGACCGGCGTGCAGGTCGCCCCAGTGACCGAGCCGCTGACCGGCGAGTACCTCGACCCTGACGAGCTGACCGCCGCGTACGACCGGATGCTCGACTGGCTCGCGGGCACGTACGTCAACGCCCTCAACGTCATCCACTACATGCACGACAAGTACGCGTACGAGCGGCTGGAGATGGCGCTGCACGACTACCCCGTGCAGCGCACCATGGCCTGCGGGATCGCCGGGCTCTCGGTCGCCGCTGACAGTCTGTCGGCCGTCAAGTACGCGCGGGTGAAGGTCATCCGGGACGACACCGGCCTGGCCACCGACTACGAGGTCGAAGGCGCGTATCCCGCGTACGGCAACCACGACGACCGTGCCGACGACATCGCCGTCGGCCTGGTGCACACCTTCATGGCCAAGCTGCGCCGCCACCCCACGTACCGGGGCGCCGAGCACACCCAGTCGGTGCTCACCATCACCTCCAATGTGGTCTACGGCAAACACACCGGCAACACCCCGGACGGCCGTCGCGCCGGACTGCCCTTCGCGCCCGGAGCCAATCCCATGAACGGGCGCGACCGCCACGGGCTGGCGGCCTCCGCCCTGTCCGTTGCCAAGATCCCGTACGAGCAGGCCCGTGACGGCATCTCGCTGACCTCGACGATCACACCCGAAGGGCTCGGCCACGACCCGGCGACGCGGGCCTCCAACCTGGTGGGCATCCTCGACGCCTACACCGCGTCCGGCGGCTTCCACATGAACGTCAACGTACTGGACCGGACCACCCTGGAGGACGCCATGGAGCATCCCGAGAAGTATCCCGAACTGACCATCCGGGTCTCCGGCTATGCGGTCAACTTCGTCCGCCTGACCCGTGAGCAGCAGCTCGACGTCATCAGCCGCACCTTCCACGGTGCGATGTGAGTGTCGGCCGCATCCATTCCTGGGACCTGTCCACCGGCGTGGACGGCCCGGGCACCCGGTTCGTGCTCTTTCTGAGCGGCTGCCCATTGCGCTGCTTGTACTGCGCCAATCCCGACACCTGGAAGATGCGTGACGGGCGCAGCATGAGCGCCGACGAGGTGATGGAGGAGATCGCGAAGTACCGGTCCTTCCTCGACGCCGCCGGCGGGGGAGTAACGCTCACCGGAGGGGAGCCGCTGCTGCAGGCCGACTTCACCGCCGAGATCTTCCAGCGCTGCCACGAGATGGGTCTCCACACCGCCCTGGACACCTCCGGCGCTCTTGGCGCACGCGCCGGAGACGCCCTGCTCGCCGACACCGACCTGGTCCTGCTCGACATCAAGTCCTTCGACATCGCGGCCTACCATCGGCTCACCGGCGGTGACCTGGCCCCCACACTGAGCTTCGCCGGCCGGCTGGACCGCCTGGGGATCCCGGTCCGGATCCGCTATGTGCTGGTGCCGGGTCTGACCGACGACCCCGTCGCGGTGGACGGCCTGGCCGCCTTCGTCGCCGGACTGGGCAACGTCGCGGGGGTCGATGTGCTGCCCTTCCACAAGATGGCCACCCACAAGTACGACGATCTCGGCATCCCCTTCGTGCTGCGCGACACCCCCACCCCGGAGCCCGAGCTTGTGGAACGGGTACGAGGCCAGTTCCGGGAACACGGAGTGCCGGCCGTGTAGGTCGCGACCAGGGCCATTGGGCCCCCCTGGGGGACCTGCCAGGCCCCTCTGCTTCCGCGCCCGCAGCGGTGAGGCTGGGCAGTGAGCGGGAGACCGCACACCCGTGTCATGGCCTCGAGCGCTGCACCATCGACCGCGGCACGATCATCTTCCGGAGGGCTCCATGTCCGACACGAGCGCCAGCACGTCCGACCGCCCCATCGTGGTGGGCACGGACGGCTCGCCGACCGCCCGCCACGCCGTGCTCCTCGCCCTGCGGGAGGCGCAGCTGCGCGGAACCGCGCTGCGGGCCGTCTGCGCCTACGACTACGGGCCCGACCGCTATGCCGGCTACGAGTGGCTGACCGCGGCGGACCACGCCGGCCTGTACGTACAACTGCGTGACATCGCGGAGCAGGCCGTGACCGAGACGGTCGCCGAACTGCAGAAGGAGCTTGGCGGAACTCCGGTGGAGGTGGAGGTCGTGGTCGGGCCGGGGCGCCCGTCGCAGGTGCTGCTGCAGGCCAGCGCGGACGCCTGTCTGCTGGTGGTCGGCTCTCGGGGAGCGAGCTCCTGGGGCCGTCTCAGGCTCGGCTCGACGAGCACGGAGGTCGTGCACCACGCACATCTTCCGGTGCTGGTCGTTCCGGGCGACGAGTCCAACGCCGCACAACTCTGAACGCAACGACACCGGGTCTTGGACCCGGGGACAGGTTCGCATCATGAGCACCACCGAATTGTTGCCGGCTCCGCACCTGGACATGACCGCCGCCACGGGAGTGCGGATCCTGCTGAAACCGCAGTGTGCCGACCGGGGGATGGTGGACGGTGCCTGGTGGCCGCGCTCGCGTGACCTGTCCCGTGAACTGCCCTCCCTGGTCGCGGTCCTGGACAAGCGCTGGGGCCGGATCACCCGGGTCGCGGTGAATCCCCACCGCTGGCCGGAGATCCCGAAGAAGGTGCCCGCGGGAATCCATACCGTGAGCGTCGGATGGTTCGACGCCGAGCAGGACCCCGACGATCTGCTGCTCCTGTCCTATACCGTCGGGCGCTGGGACCTACTGATCGTGCCGCCGGAGTGCGACCCCGAGCGCGCCTCTTGGCTGATGTCCGCCGCTGCGGACGGGGACAACCGCCAGAGCGTCCGGGAACTGATGGCCGACTCGCGGTCGGTACGGCACACCACCCCGCATGCGGCTCCGTGGGAAGCCCTCTGAGCGTGACAGCAGTCGACCACAGCCGGGGCCGGCCTGCGGGCCGGCCCCCCCCGCGGGACGTACAAAGGCCAGCCCCC
>NZ_JBEYJD010000068.1:23653-32320 GCF_040636125.1 Streptomyces sp. NPDC006733
TCGAGAGACAGAAGCCGTAATCTCAGCTTCGCACTTGGCTCTCGGCCACTGAAATAGCCGGGGCCGGCCTGCGGGCCGGCCCCGGCTGCGGTCGTTCCACTGGCCTGCCGCCCTCCGGGCCCTGGCATCCGCCCACGCCCTTCGTGGACCGGGTCGGAGGGCCGGCTTGGGCCCCACCCGAGGCCTTCTGGCGTGGGAACGGCTCCGCAGGGCCGACACCCACTCCGAAATCCCTCGGCTACGGCCTGGTCGGAAGCGCAGCCGCTGGCTTGGGCCACTTGGGCCCGGCCGGGGATCCGGCCGGCCCGCTGTCTCGAGCGGACACAGCGCGGATGGTCGCCACCCGCCCGTCGAGAGAGGGTGCCGCGGCGTCCGGCAGGCAGTCCTCAACGCGGCCCTCGGGCCAGGAGCGCCGCCGCGGTGGTTGTACGAGTGCGAGCTGCTGCGGCCGCAGACGGACCTGGTCACGGTGCAGGAGTGGGTGCGGGTCGAGGGTGGCCGGTTCAACTCCCGGGTCGACGCCGTCCAGGAGGAGCGCTTCCGTGGCCGGCTGGAAGACCCCACCCGGCGCTGGACGCTGTCCTCGATGGATCGGCCGTCCGTCGCACGGCGGGCGGTGTATTGCCGCGCCACGGACGGGATGTTCGTCCACACCGACCTCCCCGCAGCGCCCTGGAACGTCGTTCACCGTCCTTCGGCAGAGCGGCACACAATCCGGCTGAACCGGCACCATCGCCTCAGCTGAAAGCGGTCTTCAACGCCTCGAAGGCCGTCTTGGGGTCGGACAGGGCGTGGTAGATGCCCGGGATCTCCTTGTCGACGTTCAGGAGCCCGTACACCGCGTGCATGGCACCGCGGATCGAGTACTCGACGGTGAACACCACGTCCTCGGGAATCTCGACGAACTGCCCGAGGAAGGCGAAGTTCGCCGCTCCTGCCGGGACCACCCGGGGCCTGTCCCGAACACTGCGCCGCTCGAACTGGCTGGTGATGTACGGCATCATCACGGTGCGCACCGTCGTGGTCGCAGCGACCTCTTCCGCGATGTCCTGGAACCCCAGGTGGCCGAGGAGTTCGGTGAGAACCTCCTGGCCGGTTGCGTCCGACATCTTCTTCCCGGTGATTTCGCCCTCGGTGTCGACGAACAGGCCGTATCCCCAGAGAGTGAAGGCGTCCTCGGGCTGGCCGTCGAAGTGCGGTTGGAAGGGCACCACGACGGACATCAGCCAGTTCGAGTCCTTGAACGTCATCAGGCCGCCGGTGCCCGGTGCGTTGCCGGAGAACTCCTCGATTCGCTTCAGCAGCGCCGGGCTGCGCATGGTGAGGGTGAAGGACTCCCACTTGGCCTCGTCGACATCGGCGTTGAAGGCGCTCGGGCGGCCGAAGTCCTCCGCCTTGCCGGCCAGGGTCTCCCACAGGGTCCAGCCGCCGTCGCGCTTGTCGCGGATCAGTTCGGGTGCGGTGTCGTCATCGCCGTAGGCGCTGTCGGCGGTCATCGAGCCCAGCGTGATGAAGGCGTAGTCCTGCGGGCCGAGGTCGTAGCTGCCCTGGCGGCCGTCCTGCTGGAACTCGATCCGTGACGCCCGCCGGCGATCCGGGCCCCCGACGAAGTCCACGTCGGTGACCGTCACGCCGTACTCGATCCGTACGCCGTGGTCCTCCAACCACTTCTGCACCGGGCGGACCAAGGAGTCGTACTGGTTGAGGCGGGTGCGCCGTACCCCGGCGAGGGTGTGGATGCGCGGAAACTCCTGCATGAAGCGCAGGAAGTACCGCTTGAGCTCGATGGCGCTGTGCCAATTCTGAAAGGCGAAGGTGGTGCGCCACATGGTCCAGAAGTTGGTGTCGAAGAAGTGCTGGGAGAAGAAGTCTTCGATCCGGCGGGGGCCGATCACGGACTCCGGCAGAGCCAGCAGGCGGGCCAGGTCGACCCGGTCCCGGGCGTTGAAGCCGAGCTGGCCGGCGTCGAGGATGGAGCGATCGTCGGCAATGAGCCGGGCCTTGGCGTGGGTCGTCGTACGGCGGTTGAACTCCTGCGTCTCCTGCAGTACGGAGAGGTTCGCGTCGTCCAGTGTCGGGATGGTCTCCAGCAGATTCCACAGGCAGACGTACGCCTCCTCCTCGAGCATCCGGCCGCCGCGCGTCACATAGCCCGTATCCGGGTCGCCACAGCCGTCCAGAGAGCCGCCCGCGACGGGGAGCTCTTCCAGGATATGGATGTTCTCGCCGCGGAGGCCGCCGTCCCGGATCAGGAACACCGCTGCCGCGAGGGCTCCGATGCCGCCGCCGACCAAGTAGGCCCGGGTGTGCCGTGCTGTGTCCATGCGCTGGTTCCCCTTCGATGCCGCCCAGACCTCTGGGACCGCTGCGTCGAGCTGGCCTTGTCCGGTGGACAGGGCGCTCCGACGCTGGATACCCAGCCAACGTCTCGCAGGCCGCTGCCGGCGTGGGCTGTCCGGTACCCGGGGGAGGGCCCTTGGTCCCTTCTGAGCGGAGCGGGTGGCGGTGCGACGGTCTGGTAGGAGCCCGGCGCGAAGGCCCCGTAGCCGTTCACCCTCCCACCTGCGGGACCAATGGCCCCTCGGTGGGCCCCACCGGGCCCTGCATCCCGCTGCTCGGCCGCAGCAGGATGAGGGCAGACGGCGCTTGAGCCGTGATCTGAGGTGGCGGGAGATGCCGGCCGGCCCGATAGCCGTGGCCGCCGGCAATGCTCTCGCCCGCCAAGCGAACCGAGGCACGTCATGCCCGTCTTGATCCTTGCTGCTGTGCTCCTGCTCCTGTTGCTGCTCTGCGCGATGGCCATGAAGATCGTCAAGCAGTACGAGCAAGGGGTGCTGTTCCGGCTCGGCCGGGTGCTCGGCGAGCGCAAGCCCGGCCTGCGGCTGATCATTCCGTTCGTCGACGTCCTGCACCGGGTGTCGCTGCGGATCGTCACCATGCCGATCCAGTCGCAAGGCATCATCACCCGCGACAACGTGAGCGTGGACGTGTCCGCGGTCGCCTACTTCCGGGTCGTCGACCCGGTGAAATCCGTGGTCGCCATCGAGAACGTGTACGCGGCGATCGATCAGATCGCGCAGACCACGCTGCGCAAGGTCGTCGGCCAGCACACCTTGGACGAGACGCTGTCCGAGACCGACACGATCAACCTGGACATCCGGGAGATCCTCGACGTGACCACGGTCGAGTGGGGCGTGCAGGTGACGCTGGTGGAGCTGAAGGACATCCAGCTGCCCGACAGCATGAAGCGGGCGATGGCCCGCCAGGCCGAGGCCGAGCGCGAGAAGCGCGCGAAGATCATCAACGCTGAGGGTGAATCGTTGGCCGCCGCGGCCCTCGGTGACGCCTCGGACGTCATGATGGCCCACCCGCTGGCCCTGCAACTGCGCAACCTGCAGAGCCTGGTCGAGATCGGCGTGGACAAGAACACCACCGTCGTCTTCCCCGCCCCGCTGATGAGCACCATCGGCGAACTCGGCTCCTTCTTGGCCCGGGAGAGCGCCGCTGCCATCCCGGTCGCCCCGCCGGCACCCCAGGACGCGGAAGCATCGCCCGAGCTCGCGTCCGGGGGCGTCGAGAGCTCGCCGCCCGAGGCCCTCGCCGTCGCCTCCAACGGCGGCCCGCGCGCGAACGGCAGGTAGCCGTCGCCCCGGCCGGAGCCGGCTGGGCCCGACGCCCGGCGCCCGGCCCCCGCCCCGCCCGGCCCTCGCTCCGCCCCGCCCCGCCGTATCCACCGACCCCCAGAGCTCACCAGTGAGGACGTTTCCGTGACCGCGAAAGTCAAAGCCCCCGCGGCTGACGGCGCCCAGGCGCCCAGCCCCCCACAGTCCGCAGCCGGGAAGGGGATGTTCGGGCTGCCGACCGCGACCGCGCTGGTGATCGGCTCCGTGATCGGCACGGGGGTGTTCGCGCTGCCGACCGCGTTGGCTCCCTACGGGCCGATCAGCCTGGTCGCGTTCGTGCTGGTCACCGTCGGGGCCCTGGCGCTGGCCTTCACGTTCGGGGCGCTGTCGAAGCGAGTGCGCGGATCGGGCGGGCCGTACGTCTACGCCCGGGACGCCTTCGGTGACTTCGCGGGCTTCCTCAACGCGTGGTCCTACTGGATCACGGCGTGGGCCGGCAACGCGGCGATCGTCGTGGCCTGGGTCGGGTACGTGGAGGTGTTCTGGAACACCGGCCACGCCAAGGCCTGGTCGATCGCCATCGCCATGGTGGGGCTGTGGATTCCGGCGATCATCAACCTCTCCGGGGTCCGGAACATGGCCATCACCCAGATCGTCACCACGGTGCTGAAGTTCGTGCCGCTGCTGTTCATGGCCACCGTCGGGCTGCTGTTCGTCAAGGCGCACAACTTCGGGGCCTTCAACGCCAGCGGCACCTCCGCCAGTGCGGCGATCTCCGCCGCCGCCGCCATCGCGCTCTTCAGCTACCTCGGCATCGAGACCGCGTCGGTCGCCGCAGGCCGGGTGCGGGACCCGCAGCGCAACGTGGGCCGGGCCACGATCCTCGGCACCGTCGGCTGCGCGATCGTGTACATCCTGGGCACGGTGACGGTGTTCGGCACCGTCTCCAACGCGGCCCTGCAGACCTCGACCGCGCCGTTCACGGACTCCGCGAACGCCATCTTCGGCGGCCGCTGGGCCGGCCAGGCCGTCGCGGTCGCCGCGATCGTCTCCGGGCTGGGCGCCCTGATCGGCTGGACCCTCATCGTCGCCGAGATGCCGATGGCCGCGGCCAAGGACCGCCTGTTCCCGGCCGCTTTCGGGCGCACCCGCAAGGGCGTCCCGGCATTCGGGATCATCAGCTCGACGCTGCTCGCCTCCGTCCTGACCGCCGTCAGCTACAGCCAGTTCGAGAAGGTCTTCACCACCCTCGTCCTGCTGTCCGTGGTCACCGCCGTGATCCCCTACATCTTCAGTGCCGGCGCGCAGCTGTACTGGCTGCTGGCCCGCGGGCGCCAGACCCGGTGGCCGCATCTGCTGCGGGACTGCGGGGTCTCGGCCACCGCCCTGGCGTTCTCGTTCTGGTCCCTCGCCGGCAGCGGCTACCAGGCCGTCTACTACGGGCTGTTCTGCCTCCTGCTCGGCCTGCCCGTCTACATCTGGCTCAAGGCCGCCCGCCATGAGTACGGCGAGAGCCCCGTCCTTGCGGCCGGCGAGCCCCCCGTGCCCCGCGCCGCCACGGGCCCGCGCCGGCCTGCGGCTGCGCAGAAGACCCCCGCGGCGCCCACGACGTGACCGCGGTTCCCGACCCCGTCGGGAACCGGTCCCCGATCGTCCCCACCTGCCCAGGAGACCCTCATGACCCGCCCTTTCGGCGTGCATTCCGAAGTCGGCCACCTGCGCGAGGCCATCGTCCACCGCCCCGGCCTGGAACTGAACCGCCTGACCCCCGGCAACTGCGACGAACTGCTCTTCGACGACGTGCTGTGGGCCGACAAAGCCCGCGAGGAGCACGACACCTTCGTCCAGGTCCTGCGCGACCGCGGCACCACCGTCCACCACTTCGACCGCCTGCTCGCCCAGACGCTCGAGCGGCCGGAGGCACGGGCCTTCGTCCTGGACCGCATCTGCACGCCCGAGCTGGTGGGCCCGGCGCTGGCGGCGCCCCTGCGGCGGCTCGCTGACGCGGCCGACCCCGCGACGCTGGCCGAACTGCTCATCGGCGGCGTGACCCGGGCGGACTTGTCGCCCCTGCAGGTGCGCAGCCTGCGCTGGCAGACCCTGGACCTGGACGACTTCGTCCTCACCCCGTTGCCCAACACGCTGTTCCAGCGCGACAACTCGGCCTGGATCTACGGCGGCGTCACCATCAACCCGATGGCCAAGGCCGCCCGGCAACGCGAGTCCCTGCACAGCCGGGCCGTGTACGCCTTCCACCCGCTGTTCGCCGACGCGACCTTCCCGGTCTACTACGGCAACGACGACACCCACCACCAGCCGGCCACCCTCGAAGGCGGCGACATCCACGTCCTGGGCCGCGGGGTCGTCCTGATCGGGATGGGGGAGCGCAGTACCTCGACGGGTGTGGAGATCCTGGCCCGCGAACTGTTCCGCAGCGGCCAGGCCACCACCGTGATCGCCGTCGAGCTCCCCAAGTCGCACGCCTTCATGCACCTGGACACCGTGCTGACGATGATCGACGTCGACACCTTCGTCCGCTACCCCTACCTCGATCCGAAGTCCCTGCGGACCTGGGTGCTCACCCCCGCCGACCCGCACGAGACCGTCGAGCACGACACCGGCCACCTGCACGTCGAGCAGCGCGACGACCTGTTCGCCACCATCGCGGACGCCTTGGGCCTGGACAAGATCCGGGTGCTGTCCGCCGAGGAGGACGCGCGGGCCGCGGAACGCGAGCAATGGGACGACGCCAACAACTTCCTCACCCTCGCCCCCGGCGTCGTGGTCGGCTACGAACGCAACACCGTCACCAACGCGATGCTCCGGGACCACGGCATCGAGGTCCTCAGCATCCCGGGCAGCGAACTGGGCCGGGGCCGGGGCGGCGCGCGCTGCATGACCTGTCCCACCCAGCGCGACGGCATCTGACCCCGCCCCCGCCACCCCCGGTCCGGCGCACCCGCCCAAGACCCTGATCAGCCCACTGTGAGGACTGGAACCATGCCCACCGCGACGACCACGACCGCCACCCACCGCCGCCCCGGCTCCCTCCTGAAGGAACTCGACCTCGACAAGGCGGCATTCCTGGCCCTGATCACCGCGGCCGGGCAGCTCAAGGCCGCCAAGGCGAACGGCTCCGAGCGCCCCCAGCTGACCGGCCGGAACATCGCCCTGGTGTTCGAGAAGAGCTCCACGCGCACCCGCTGCGCGTTCGAGGTCGCCGCCCACGACCAGGGCGCGCACGTGACCTACCTCGGGCCGGAGGGATCCCACATCGGACGCGAGGAGTCGATCCGCGACACCGCCCGGGTCCTGGGCCGGATGTTCGACGGCATCGAGTTCCGCGGCTTCGCCCAGGACACCGTGGAGGAGCTGGCGGAGCACGCGGGCGTGCCGGTATGGAACGGACTGACCGACGCCTGGCACCCCACCCAGATGCTTGCCGATGTCCTCACGATGACCGAGCACCACCCCGGGCCCGTCGAGGAGATCGCCTACTGCTTCCTGGGCGACGGCCGCAACAACGTGGCCCGCTCCCTGCTGATCACCGGGGCACTGCTCGGCATGGACGTGCGGATCGCCGCCCCCCGCGCGCTGTGGCCCCCGCAGGACGTGATCGCCGAAGCCGACCGGCTCGCTGTGAGCAGCGGGGCCCGGGTGCTGGTGACCGAGGACGTCGCGCAGGGCGTGGCGGGCGTCGACTTCGTCTACACCGATGTCTGGGTCAGCATGGGGGAGTCGGACGAGCAGTGGAGCACCCGCATCCCGCAGCTGCTGCCCTACCGGGTCACCGAGAAGGTGCTGCTGGCCTCCGGCAAGCCCGACACCAAATTCCTCCACTGCCTGCCCTCCGTCCACGATCGCAGCACCCAGCTCGGCCGCCGGCTGTTCGACCGCTTCGGCCTCGACGGCGCGGAAGTCACCGACGACGTGTTCGAGTCACCGCACGCGGTGGTCTTCGACCAGGCCGAGAACCGCCTGCACACCATCAAAGCGGTCCTCGTCGCAGCCCTGGGCGTCTGAGATGCGCCTCGTGGTCGCGATCGGCGGCAACGCCCTGCTGCGGCGCGGTGAGCGGCCCGACGCCACCGTGCAGGTCGAGCACATCCGCGCCGCCGCCCGGGCCCTCGCCCCGCTGGCACTCCAGCACGAGCTGATCATCTGCCACGGCAACGGGCCGCAGGTCGGGATGCTCTCCCTGGAGAGCGAGAACGACCCGGAACTGACCCATCCGTACCCGTTCGACGTGCTGGTCGCGCAGACCCAGGGAATGATCGGCTACTGGCTGGGCCGTTCGCTGCGCAACGCGGGAGTCCACAAGCCCGTCATGAGCCTCATCACCCAGACGCTCGTCGACGCATCCGATCCTGCCTTCGCCGCACCGACGAAGTTCGTCGGTCCGGGTTACCCGCACGAGCAGGCCCGACACCTCGCCGACCGGCACGGCTGGACGATCGCGGTGGACGGCGACCGCTGGCGCCGGGTCGTCGCCTCCCCCGAACCACAGCGGATCATCGAGCAGGAGTCGATCGACCGCCTGCTCGACCACGGAGCCATCGTCATCTGCGGGGGAGGCGGCGGCATCCCGGTCACCGAGGACGCCGCGGGCCGCTTGCACGGGGTGGAGGCCGTGGTCGACAAGGACGCCACGGCCGCCCTGCTCGCGGTGGCCACCACCGCGGACCGACTGCTGATCTTGACGGACGTGCCCGCGGTGATGGACCACTTCGGCACCCCGCAGGCCGCGCCGCTGCGCCGGTTGACCCTCGACGACGCGCAGGCGGGGCACTTCCCCGCCGGGTCCATGGGACCCAAGATCGCGGCTTGCCGGTCCTTCGTCGACACCACGGGCCGGCCGGCCGCCATCGGCGCGCTCGACGCCGCCGCCGCGGTCCTTGCGGGCGACGCCGGAACCGCCCTGGTTCCCTCCGAGGCGCCCGGCACCAGCAGCCGGAACACGACGGGAGCGACCGCGGCGGCGTTCAGCCGCGGATGAGGTCCCCGGCCCGGGGCGTGGACCCGGGCCGGGCGTCAGGAGACCGCC
>NZ_JBEYJD010000069.1:0-30383 GCF_040636125.1 Streptomyces sp. NPDC006733
ACGAGCCGAGCCAGAGCGGCTGTCCGCCGTCGCGGTCCTGGCCGTACGTGGCGAGGGTGGCGCCCCGGGACGGTCAGGGGCGCCAGGAGGCGGACCGGTGGCGGGAGGCCCGCGACGGACGGTCCCAGGTGGCCCTCGGGGGGCCGGCCGGGGCTCCGCCGGACGCCCCGGCGGCCCCGCGGCGCCGTGCCAGGGCGTGCAGGACCGCCGTGAGGGCCGCCAGGTCGACCGCGTCCGCGCGGCCGCGGACCAGGACCACCGCTTCGGTGTCGGGTCGGGGCGCCGTCATGCCGGGGGGTTCCCGTGCTTGCGGGACGGCAGGGCCGCGTACTTGTGCCGCAGCATGACCAGGGAGCGGATCAGCACCGCGCGGGTCCGCGCCGGGTCGATGACGTCGTCGACGAGTCCCCGCTCGGCCGCGTACAGCGGATGCATCAGCTCGGCGCGGTACTCCTTGATCTTCTGCTCGCGCACCGCGTCCGGCTCGTCCGCCGCCGCGATCTCCCGCCGGAAGATGACGTTGGCCGCGCCCTCGGCGCCCATGACGGCGATCTCGTTGCCCGGCCAGGCCAGCGAGAGGTCGGCGCCGATGGAGCGCGAGTCCATGACGATGTACGCGCCGCCGTACGCCTTGCGCATGATCACCTGGATCCGCGGCACGGTGGCGTTGCAGTAGGCGTACAGCAGCTTCGCGCCGTGCCGGATGATGCCGCCGTGCTCCTGGTCGACGCCGGGCAGGAACCCCGGCACGTCGACCAGCGTCACCAGCGGGATGTTGAACGCGTCGCAGAACTGCACGAACCGCGCGGCCTTCTCCGAGGCATGGATGTCCAGCACGCCCGCCAGCGCGCCCGGGTTGTTGGCCACGATGCCCACCACGTCGCCGCCCAGCCGGGCCAGCGCGCACACGATGTTGGGCGCCCAGCGCTCCTGGACCTCCAGGTACTCCCCGTCGTCGACGATCTCCTCGATCACCGCCCGCACGTCGTAGGCGCGGTTGGCGTCGGCGGGGACGATGTCCAGCAGGGCCGCGGTGGAGCGCTCGGCGGAGTCCAGCGACGGCACGGCCGGCGGCTGCTCGCGGTTGTTCGCCGGGAGCATCGAGAGCAGGTAGCGCACGTCCTCCAGGCACTCGGCCTCGTCGTCGTAGGCGAACGCCGCCACGCCCGAGACCTCCGCGTGGACGTCGGCGCCGCCCAGCCCGTTCTGCGAGACCTGCTCGCCGGTCACCGCCTGCACCACGTCCGGGCCGGTGATGAACATCTGCGAGGTCTCGCGGACCATGAAGACGAAGTCCGTCAGCGCCGGCGAGTAGGCCGCGCCGCCCGCGCACGGCCCGAGCATCACGCTGATCTGCGGGATCACCCCGGAGGCGGCGGTGTTGCGCTGGAAGATCCCGCCGTAGCCGGCGAGCGCGCTGACGCCCTCCTGGATGCGCGCGCCCGCCCCGTCGTTGAGGCTGACCAGCGGGACGCCCGCGGCCATCGCCAGGTCCATCACCTTGTGGATCTTCTCGGCGTGCGCCTCGCCCAGCGCGCCCCCGAAGATCCGGAAGTCGTGCGCGTAGACGAAGACCGTCCGCCCGTGGACCGTCCCCCAGCCGGTGATGACACCGTCCGAGTACGGGCGGCGGTCCTCCAGGCCGAACCCGGTCGCCCGGTGCCGGCGCAGCGCCTCGACCTCGGTGAACGAGCCCTCGTCCAGCAGCAGTTCGATGCGCTCGTGGGCGGTCAGCTTGCCCTTCGCGTGCTGCCGCTCGGTGGCGGCGGGGTCGGGCCCCCGCCGCACCGTCTCCTTCAGCTCGGCGAGTTCGTCCAGCCGGTCGGGCATGGGCCCTTCCATCGTCCGGCGGGGGGCCGACGAGGAGCGCTGTTCAGGGATGAGGAGCTTCGGGCGCTCGGGAGCGCCCCGCTCCGGCGTTTCGGCTTCCGGTCGGCCGGCTGTTCGCATGATCCACTCTCCTCGTCGGCAACACGTATGTCAGACGGCGGTCTCGACCGGGGCACACTCGGCGAGGGTCCTGGCCAGCCGGCGTTCGTCGTTCGTCGCGTGCACCGGGACCTCGGGGACGATGCGGCGGGACAGGCCGCCGAGCGCCTTGCCCGGCCCCACCTCCACGAACCGGGCGCCGCCGTCGGCGGCCAGCCGCCGCACGGTGCCGGTCCACCGCACCCGGCCGGCCAGTTGGCGGCGCAGGCACTCCACGGCCTCCCGCGCGCTGGTGACGTACTGCGCCGTGACGCCGGAGACGAAGGGGACCCGCGGGTCGTGGAAGGAGACGCGGGCGAGGTCCGCGGCGAACTCCTCCTCGATCCCGGCCATCAGGCTGCAGTGGAACGGGGCGCCCACCGCGAGCTCCAGGGCTTTCGTCGCCCCGCGCCGCTCGGCCTCCTTGCGGACCAGCGCCACCGCGTCCACCTGCCCCGAGACGACGGCCTGGCCGGGCTCGTTGTCGTTGGCGACCTCGACGACCTGCCCGGTCGCCGCCGCCACCTCGGCGCAGATCTCCTCCACCGTCGGCAGGTCGAGGCCGAGCACCGCGGCCATGCTGCCGGGCACCTCCCGGTTGACGCCCGCCATCAGCTCCCCGCGGCGGCGCACCAGGCACAGCGCGTCCTCCCACTCCAGGACGCCCGCCGCCACCATGGCCGTGTACTCGCCCAGGCTGTGGCCCGCGACGGTGTCGGGCCGGATGCCGTGGCCGCGCAGCACCTCCAGCGTCGCCAGGCTGGTGAGGAAGACCGCGGGCTGGGTGACCGCGGTGTCGCGCAGCGCCTCCTCCGGGCCCTCCCAGCACATCCGGGACAGCGGGATGCCGAGGATCTCGTCGGCCGGGTGGTAGTAGAGCTCGTGCAGGTCGGGCCGCTCCTGGAGGAGGTGCAGGCCCATGCCCACGCGCTGCGAGCCCTGGCCGGGGAAGAGGAACACGGTCTTGTCCACTGTGGAATCAGCCCCTCGTGGTGTGGTGCCGCCGCGGTGCGGCGTCAGACGGTCGGTCGGTTCAGTTCGGACGCCGGGACCAGGGGGGTCGGCGGCGCGGGGATCGGCTCGTCGGCCCGGCCCTTCGCGGGCTCGATGTCGTGCACGAAGAGCAGGACGAGGACGGCGGCGGCCAGCGTCAGGGCGACGGCGTACCAGGCACCGTTCTGCATGCCGTGCGTGACGGCGGTCCGCTGCAGCGCGACCGCCTTCTCGGGGGTCAGGGCGCCGCTCCTCGCCAGGTCCTTCGCGGCGTCCTTGGCGGAGTCGGTCTGCGAGCTCATCACGGCGCCGATGATCGCGATGCCGACGGCGTTGCCGACCTGGCGGAACATCGTGCCGGCGCTCGCCGCGACGCCGACCTGGTCCTGCGGGGCGGCGGCGACGGTCAGCTCGGAGGAGATCGGCATGATGATGCCCATCGTCAGGCCGGTGATGAGCATGCCCGGCAGGAGCAGCGTCCAGGAGCCGCGGCCGCCGTCGGGGTCGATGAGGGTGAAGAGCGCGATGCCGATCGCCATCAGGACGAACGCGAAGGCCAGCGCCTTGCGCGCGCCGACCTTCGCGGCGAGCCGGCCGCCCATCGGGGCGCCCAGGATGAGCATCAGCGTCATCGGCAGCAGCCGCACACCGGTCTGCAGGGCGGTGAAGCCCAGGCCGTTCTGCAGGTAGATCGAGAGGTAGAACAGCACGGAGAACATGCCGGCGCCCAGCAGGAACCCGGCGACGACGCTGCCGCCGAAGGAGGGCAGCCGGAACCAGTGCAGGTCCATGATCGGTGCGGCGGAGCGCGACTCCAGGGCGAGGAAGAGGGCGAGCAGGGCGACGGCCCCGCCGAACAGCCCGATCTCCCGGCCGGAGGTCCAGCCCCAGTCGCTGCCGTTGATCAGGGCGAGGTTGAGGCAGAGCAGCGCGGCGCTGACGGTGACCAGGCCCGGCACGTCGAGCGGCTGGCGGCCGGTGGTGGTGCGCGGCCGGCGGGTGTCGCCCATGCCGGACAGCGCCGCGATGACGGCGATCACGCCGATCGGGAGGTTGACGTAGAAGATCCACTCCCAGCCGGCGTGCTCGACGAGCAGGCCGCCGACGAGCGGGCCGAGCGCGGTGGCGAGGCCGCCGACCGCGCCCCACAGCATGATGGCCAGGGTGCGCGTCCTGCCCTCGAACGCCGAGTAGACGATGGCGAGGGTCAGCGGCAGGATCACCGCGCCGCCGACGCCCTGGACCACCCGGCCCGCGTGCAGCATCGCGATGTGCGACCAGCCGAAGAGCGAGAACTCCCCGGCGGCGCCGCAGGCCAGCGAACCGGCCAGGAAGACCACCACGCCGATGGTGTAGATCTTGCGGTGCCCGAAGATGTCCCCGAGCCGTCCGGCCGTGACGATGAACACCGCCAGCGCCAGCATGTAGGCGTTGGCCACCCATTCGAGGTCGCTGAACGAGGCGTCCAGGTCGGTGCTGATCGTCGGAAGGGCGACGGTGACGACGGTGACGTCGAGCAGGGCGATGAACAGCCCCAGCAGGGCGGCCAGCAGGGTCAGGCCCGGCTTCCCCGTGCGTCCCGTGGTGCCGGGTGCGGTGGTCGTTGACATGGTGGGCTTCTCTCCCGTTATCAGGTGGGGGGTCCGGTGGGCGTGCGTCCCCGTGTCAGGCCGCCGTCCGGTGGCCGTTCACGAACTGCGTGATGAGGTCGGCTACTTCACGGGGCTGCTCCAGGTGGCAGAAGTGGGTCAGCCGGGGGTCCAGGTACAGCTCGGCGCACGGCATGTCCGCCTTCAGCGCCTCCGCGCGCTCACCGGCGAGCCCGGCGTCCTGCGGGCTGCTGATGACCAGCGTCGGGATGTCCAGGTGGGCCAGCGGGAGGTCGGCCGCCGCGCTGTACTGCTCGAAGAGCGCCAGGAAGGCCTGCGGGCCCATGCCGTCGAGCATCTTGCGCAGCATGCCGTCGAAGACGTCGGGCTCCATCGTCTGGGCGCGCGGCCCCAGCCGGGTCCGCAGGCCGGCCGCCATCACCGCCGAGAAGTCCTCCCGGAAGGCGTCGAACGCCTTCCAGTCCACCGGCCGCGACGGCGGCCAGTAGAACGGTGAGATCAGCACCAGCGCGTCGAACTTGGGGATCGCGCCGGCGGCCAGCCACTGCAGCACGGAGTTGGCGCCCAGCGAGTGGGCGACGAGCACGGAGACCGGCTCGGGCACCAGGTTCAGCCCCGCCTCGATCCACTGCGCCGCCGTACTGCGGCTGCGCCAGCGGTACGTGCCGCCGGTGCGCCACGGCAGGTCCAGCGGATAGCCGCGGAACCGGCCGCCCAGGGACTCGTTGAGCGGCTCCCAGCTCGACCAGACGTCCTCCAGGCCGTGGACGAAGACCATGGCGGGCGGGTCCGCGAAGCGGTGCACGGCGAGTTCCTCGCCGAACAGCGTGTACGCGCTGACCCGGGTGCGCGGGTCCTCGGCCGTCCCCGCGCTCATGCCGGGTCCCCGGGCGCGGCCACCCGCAGCAGCACCAGGTGGCCCTGCGGTCCCAGCACGCCGAAGGCCGCGTCGCCTCCGGCCGTGCGCGGGGCGGCGCCGCCCGCGGCGACGGGCGCGCGGAGCAGGTGCCGGGCCATGGCGAGCACGCTGGTCACGGTGGCCTGCGGGGATCCCCAGGTCGTGGTGACCTCGGCGCCGGCGCGCTCCGCCCACTGCCGGCAGTCCTCCTCGACGCGCCGCGCGGCGGGCTGCGCCGTCCCGACGGGCAGGCACAGGTGGACCGTCGCGGGCGGTACGGCGCCGAGCGCGTCCAGCGCCGCGAACACCGTCCGGCGGCCGTGTCCCGGCTCGTCCGGCAGCACCCGGCGCACCCCGCCGGAGAGCCAGCCGTAGACCCGGGCGCCGCGCTCCTCGGCCGCGCGCGGGGTCTCCAGGTGCAGCAGGCAGGCGCCGAGCGCGTCGACGGCCGGGCCCGCCACCGTGTGCAGGGCCGCGGGGGGACGGCCCTCGATGGCGCCCGCGAGCACGGCGTCGGCGCGCCCCGAGCGCAGCGCCCGGCCGCCGAGCAGTACCGCCTCGTAGCCGGCGGAGAACAGGTTGGAGAGGGTGACGTTGAAGGCCTTCATGCCGTGCGCGACCGAGATCTGGCTCGCGGGCACGTTGAGCGAGAAGTTGGGGCACTCGACCGCGCTGATCCCGCTGATCCCGTTCGTCAGCAGCGCCCGGTCGATGCGCTCGACGATCTCGCTCACCGCGAAGTTGGTGCCGACCACCACGCCGAGGCGCTCGGCCTCGCGCGGCGGGAGCTCCCCCGCGTCGGCCAGCGCGAGGCGGACCGCCACCAGGGCCGCCCGGGTGACCGGCGGCAGGAACTTCCAGCCGCGCTTGCCCAGGTGCTCAGCCGGGTCGAACGTCTCCAGCTCCAGGATCCCGGCGCCGGCGTCCGCCGCGCCCGCGTCCGCGTCCGCGTCCGCCGCCAACGTCCCGGAGGGTGCGGACGCGGCCAGCTGCGCCGCGCCGATGCCCAGCCGGCTGACCGGTCCGATACCGGTGATCGCGGCGAGCGCCGCGCCGTTCGTGCTCATGCCGACTCCTCCGCACCGGTTCCCGGACGGGGGTTCCCGCCGATCACGACGGTGATGTTGTTGCCGCCGAACGCGTAGGCGTTGACGAGGACATGCCTGCCGCTCACGTCCTCGGGAGCGTCGCGCACCAGTCGCAGCGAGCACTCGGGGTCGACGTTCTTCAGCGTGCCGATGGGCGGGACGACGCCGTGCCGGACGACCAGCGCCGCGGTGAGGCAGGAGAACGCCCCGGCCGCGCCGCCGCTGTGGCCCAGTGCGGACTTCACGGCCGCCACCGGGACCTCGGCGACCCGTTCGCCCAGGATCGTGGCCGCGGTACGGCTCTCCGCGCTGTCGTTGGCGGGCGTTCCGGTGCCGTGGCTGATCACCGCGCCGACGCCGTGCCCGGCGACCCCGCCGCGCTCCAGCGCCTCGTGCGCCGCGCGGACGGCCTGGACCCCCGCGGGGTCCGGCGCCGTCACGTGGAACGCGTCGCAGCTCCACCCCGCGCCGAGCACGGCGGCGTAGGGGATCCGGCCGCGGCCCGCCGCGTGTTCCGCGGACTCCAGGACCAGGAAGGCGGCGCCCTCGCCGTACACCGTGCCCGCACGGTCGGCGTCGAAGGGGCGGCAGTGCTCGGGGTCGGCCGCCCCGAGCCGCAGGAACGCGCCCATGGCGGGGCGGGAGACGGCTTCGGTGCCGCCCACCAGCACCACGTCGGCCTCGCCGTCGGCGATCATCTCGGCGCCCAGGGCGACGGCGTAGGCGCCGGCCGCGCAGGCGGTGGAGACGGTCAGGCCCGGTCCGTGCAGCCCCAGTTCGCGGGCAAGCACCCCGCCGGTGCCGTACGGGAACCACTGCAGCCCGCTGAGCTCGCGCCGCCCGTCCCGCTCCGACTCCTGCAGGTCGCTGTCGCCGTTGCCGGTGCCGACGCACACCCCGACGGTGTCCAGCAGGGCGGCGTCGGCCGCGGCGAGTCCGGCGTCCGCGAGGGCGGCGCGGGCCGCCTGCAGCGCGAATCCGCTGGCCCGGCCCGTCTGCCCGTCGGGCGTGGCGCCGGGGGCGCCGTCCACCACGTAGGTGAGGGCGTGGTGCACGGCGGTGCCCGGGTACTCCAGCGGCCGTACCGGCACCGCGCCGTCCAGCAGCCCGGCCCAGAAGCTCTCGATGTCGTTGCCGACCGGGGAGACGACACCCAGTCCGGTGATCACGATCTCCGGCATCGTGGTCATGCCTCCCACGCGATGCTCTCGGCGGGCCTCATGACGGCGATGGCGGAGCCGACCTCGGCGACCAACTCGTCGCCGACCCAGGACTCCCCGCTGAGGAGCACGCAGTCCGCCACGTACTGGTCGATCCGCACGACGTGCCGCAGCGTGTCGCCCGGCAGCACCGCCCGGTGCAGGCGGACGTCGCGGGTCGCGGCCAGGAACAGCGAGCCGCTGCGCTCCTGGCCCTGCGCCTTGATCCGCTCCATCCACAGGATCGCGCCGCCCTGCCCCCAGGACTCCATCAGCAGCGAGGGCGGGTAGGAGAACGCGCGGCTGCCGAGGTCGTCGGCGAGCCCGGCGTAGCAGGGTTCGCTGCCGGTGACGTTCTTGCTGGTGACGATCTGCTCGTAGGGCTGGATCTCCAGGACCCGGTCCACGAGCAGGATGGGATGGGCGTGCGGGATCAGACGGCGGATGGCCGCATAGTCGTGCATGGGTCCCCCGTTTCCGCGGTGTCCTTCACCAGCCGGAAGGTGATCTTCATCGTGGCCACCTTCGACGCACCGGAGGTGCATCGCGCGGTGACCGCCAAGGTGTCCTCCGCCGCCCCCGGGCGGCAGGCGCAGTGCACGTCGAGCACGTCGCCCGGGCGCAGCGCGGTGGTGAAGCGGACCGACTCGAGCACCGCGGGCTCGGGCGTGACGCCCTCGCCGTGCGTCTCGCGGACCAGGTGGATCACCGCCTGGCAGACCGACTCGACCAGGAAGACGCCCGGGTAGACGGTCATCTCCGGGTAGTGGCCCTCCAGGTACGCGTCGTCGGCCCGGATGATCTTGCGCCCGACGACCTCGGTCGGCGACAGCACGTCGGCCGAGTCGAGGGGGGCGTGGGGCACCGCCCGCCGCGGGAGCCCCCGCTGGGGTGCCCCGTCCGCGGCCGGCGCCCCGGGGCCGGCCACGGAGGTGACGGGGGCGCTGGTCACAGCGCGACCCCGCCGTCTATCTGGATGACCTCGCCGGTGATGTAGGCGGCCTTGTCGGAGACCAGGAACGAGACGAGGTCGGCGACCTCCGCCGCGCCGCCGTACCGCTTGAGCGGGATCGCCTTGAGCGCGGCGGCGCGCGCCTTCTCCGGCAGCGCGTCGGTCATGTCGGTCTCGATGAAGCCCGGCGCGACCACGTTGACGCGGATGCCGTAGGGCGCGACCTCCTTGGCCAGGGCGGCGCTCATGCCCTGGATGCCGGCCTTGGAGGCGGAGTAGTTGGTCTGGGTGGGGTTGCCGTACACGCCCGCGATGGAGGACATGTTCACGATGACCCCCTCCTTGCGCTTCATGAAGCTGAAGGCCACGGAGCGGCAGAAGTTGAACGTGCCGCTGAGGTTGGTGTCGATCACGGCGCGCCAGTCCTCGACCGGCATCAGGACCATGGGGTTGTCGCGCACGATGCCCGCCGAGTTGACCAGCACGTGGACCGGCCCGAGCTCCTTGGAGGCCTGCGCGAGGAACTCCTGCACGGCGTCGTAGTCCGCGACGTCGCACGGGGCGTGGTAGACCTGCGCACCGTGCTCGCGCACCAGCTTCTCGGTCTCGGCGGCCGCGTCGGCGCCGCTGCGGTAGCAGAAGGCGATGTCGTAGCCGTCGGCGGCGAGCTGCACCGCGACGGCCCTTCCGATGCCACGAGATCCACCGGTGACGATGGCCAAACGGCGTTCGGTCACTGTGATTGCCCTTCCTTGGGTGCCGCCGGGGACGGCGGGGGTGTCGATGGGGGTGGAACGCCCCCGGCCGCTACGGCGGCGGGGGTGGTGACCGTGCCGCGGGCGCGACCGGTCAGCCGCAGCCGCCCGCGGTGTCGACGTCCATGGCGCCGATCCGCTCCGTCAGCTCCTGCGGGATCCCCTCCAGCGGGTCCTCGCCCCACTCGGCGTCGATCAGCGGGTACCGCGTCGGCCGGGTCAGTTCGCTCTGGGTCGTGGTCATGACGGTGCTCCTCAAACCTTGGTCGTCGTCGGGCGCAGCGCCTGTTCGAGCGCCACCAGGAAGTCCTCCAGGCGGTCCCGGCCCCAGAAGCGGTGCCGGCCGACCTTGAAGTACGGGACGCCGAAGATGTCGTCCTCGTAGATCTGCATGAGCGCCTGCGTGCCCAGCTCGCGGATGTGCGCCTCCTCGGGCGCGCCGACCAGGGTGTCGCCCGGCAGTCCCGCCTCGTCGCAGATCCGGCGCAGCAGTCCGGGGTCGCAGATGTTCTCGCCGCGCTCCCAGCGGGCCGCCATGACGGCCTCGTAGTACTCCTTGTGGACGCCGAGCTCCCGGGCCTTGAACCAGGCCAGGTGGGGCAGGTCCCACCACTCGTCGCCCTTGTCGATCGGCCACTTCATGTCGTAGCCGAACTTCGCGGCCAGCCGCTTGGTGTCGTTGAGGATGTACAGGTGCTTGGCCTTGCTCATGGCCACGTAGTGGAACTCGCCGCCCTGCGCCGCCAGCGCCTTGGCGCTGTGCTCGTCCGGTTCGGAGAACGGCACGTACTCGATGAGCTCCTGGGCGTTGGGCAGGCGCTCCTCCAGCTGCCGCACCGCCATCCAGCTGAACGGGCTGCGCAGCGAGAAGTACAGCCGCGGGGGCTTCTTCGCTCTCACTTCGCACCGCCCCGCAGCGCGGTCTGCACGGCCTCGTCGAGGACGGCGACGGTGCCGGCCTGCTCGCCGCGGCTGATCGCGTAGCCGTGCATGATGGTGCCGGTCGCGGCCCGCTCCAGGCGGTCGCCGCGGCGGACGTAGCAGTCCATCCGGGCGGTGTACATCGTGTCGCGCAGGATCTCGTCCACGGTGAAGACCGTGTGCACGGTCTCCTCCATCCAGATGTCGGAGAGCATCTGCACCCGGGCCCGGGAGACCACGGGGATCCAGCCGCGCTCCTCCAGCAGGCTGCCGACGGACAGCCCCTGCTGGTGCAGGTAGCGGTCCACGACCTCTTCGAGGGTGCGCACGTACGCGGAGTGCTGCAGCCGGTCGGAGAAGTGGCAGTAGTAGTACGGGGCCCGCCAGGACCACAGCATCGAGCCGGAGCCCGCGGGCGCCAGGACGTCGGCGACCTCCTGGCCGTCCCCGATCGCCAGCGAGGCGTTCTGGCTGTTCTCCAGGGCGCCGACGTCGGAGACGACGTAGGGCTCCAGGAACGGCGGCACCGGTTCGGTGCCCGACCCGTCCTTGACGGTGACGAGCGCGACGCGGACCTTGCCCTTGAGGGCGGTCACCGTCTGCCCGTCGCGCTCCACCGAGAGCGTGACGTTGAACGGCGCGCCCTGGCCCGGCTTGGGCTTGCCGGACACGACCGTGGCGTACACCTGCTCGTCGGACTCGAGGGCCACCGGCAGCTGGACCGACGAGTCGACGATCTCCAGGCCGAGTCCGTAGGTGTGGTAGAGCGAGCGGGCCCCGACGCCGCGGTCGCGGAAGTACTGCAGGATCCCCTCCTCGACCAGGTACATGAAGTGCTTGAACCCGATCCAGGTACGGATGTTCGCGCCTTCGTAGCGCGGCATGCCCACATAGCTCGTCGGCTCGCCGTCGAGTAGTTCGGTCATGGTCGGTTCTCCTTGTGAGTGGTCGGTGGGCCGGGCCGTGCCGTCCCGCAGGAACGCGGCTGCCTCCCGGCCCATCTCAGGCGCCTGCGCCACGTGGCAGAAGTGCCCGTATCCCGGCGTCAGCCGCACGGTGGCGGCGGGCATCGCCTCGTCCAGGGCGGCCGCGCGCATCGGGGTCAGTCCCTCGTCCCGCGTTCCGGCCAGCACCAGCGTGGGCACCGTGATCCGGGTCAGGTCCAGCTGCCCGGAGGCGGCGAACTCCTTGTAGAAGACGGGGAATCCGGCGGGGACCGCGCGCTCCAGGAGCTTCTGCTCCATCAGCGCGAGGATCTCCGGATCCATCCGGGAGGTCTTCGCGCCCAGCGACAGGTGCAGTCCGTCGACCAGCACCCGGCGGAAGGCCGCCTGCGACCGCAGCCGCAGCGGCTCCGACAGGGCGAAGCCCGCCGGCCGGTAGAAGGGCGCGGCCAGCACGACGGCCGCGAGCTCCTGGCCGGCGCCGTCCTCCAGGGTGGACAGGTGCTCCAGGATGGCGTTGGCGCCGAAGGAGTGCCCCAGCAGCGCGTGCGGCCGCTCGGGCACCAGGTCCAGGGCGCGGCGCAGCCACTGCGCCGGGCTGCCGTCGGCCCGCCAGGCGTAGCTGTTGCCGCCGTGCCAGGGCATCTGGAGCGCGTAGACGGTGTGGTCCGTCAACTGCCCGGCGAGGTGCTGCCAGTTGCGCCAGGAGTCCTCGATGCCGTGCACGGCGACCACCGCGGGCCCGTCGCCGGGGCCGCGCCAGACCTCCAGCCCGGCGTCGGCGGACACCTGCGTCCAGCCCTTCACGCCGCCGCCCCTGCCCGGAGCAGGTGGGCGGCGCGGGAGAGCTCCACGCTCGCCCAGCCGTCCTCGACGTCGCCGCAGCCGACGGTGACCGGCAGGGCGCCGGGCGCCGCCCCGGCCATCCGGGAGGCCGCCACGGCGAGCCGGACGATCCCGGCGGCGCCGTAGGTCTCACCGGGATCCGGTCCCACCACGGGGACCGGATCCCGGTGCCGCAGGACCGGTCCGCACACCAGTCCGCTCGGCTCGGGCCAGGCGCCTGGACGACCGAGCAGGACGACGCCGGCCGCGGCGACCAGCTCCGCGCCCGGTTCGGGACGCAGCGCGGCCAGCCGGGTCGCGACCGGGTCCGCAGGTTCGACCCCGACCACGACGGCGCGCTCCGCCCGGCCGGACAGCAGCAGGAGCCGCGCCAGCCGCAGGGCGTCGAGTCCGGCCGTCGCGCCGCTGCACACCGTCAGGTTGGGGCCGGTGAAGCCGTACCAGATGGCGATCGTGCTGGCGATGACGTTGCTGGAGGCGTTCGGGGCGTCCATGGGGCTGACCGCGTTGCCGGAGCGCTCGCGCATGTCGGTCAGCACGGTGCACACCGTCTCGACGTTGCCGAAGTTGGAGGCGACGACGACGGCCGTGCCGGCGGCGCCGGGCAGCGGTTCCGCGGGGCGCCCCGGCGGCAGGCCCAGGGCGCGGTGGACCGCGCACAGCGCCAGCCGGGTCGAGGGCTCCTTGCCCAGCAGCCCCTTGCGGCCCAGCACTTCCTTGGCACGGTCGGGCGGGCAGGCCGGCTCGGCGGGCGAGCCCGGCAGCTCGGCCGCGGACCGGCCCGGGACGTGCACCGCCCAGCCGTCCACGGCGAGCGGCTCGGCGTGCTCAGGCATGACAGGCCTCCACGATCATCACTGCGTTGACTCCGCCGAACCCGAAGGCGTTCACCTGGGCCAGCCGCGGGCGCGCCGGCAGCGGGCGCCCGTGCACGAGGTTGAGCTTCTCGGCCTCCGCGATCGGGGTGCGCAGACCGGTGACCGGCGGGACCACGCCGTCGCGCATCGCCCGGAGCGCCACCAGGACGCTCATCAGCGCGGCGCCGCCGGAGGTGTGGCCGATGGCGCCCTTGATCCCGGTGACGGGCGGCCCGTCGGGGCCGAACGTCTCCAGCAGGGCGGCCGCCTCGGTCGGGTCGTTCAGCGCCGTGGCGGTGCCGTGCGCGAGGACCAGGCCGATCTCGTCCGGGACGACGCCGGCCCGGCGGTGCGCGTCGTGCATCGTCGCGACGATGCCGGCGCGGTCGGGTGCGGTCTCGTGGTGCGCGTCGCAGGCGACACCCACCCCGCGCAGCAGCCCGATCGGCGACTGCCCGTCGGCGACCGGTTCCACCACGACCGCGGCCGCGCCCTCGCCGAGGAGCACCCCGCCGCGGTCCGCGTCGAAGGGCCGTACGGTGTCGGTCACCGTGCTGCCCACCCGGCCGATCATGGTGAGCATCGACTCGGTCATCGTGTCGCAGCCCGCGACCACCACCGCGTCCGCCTCGTCCAGGGCGAGGAGGTCGGCGGCCAGGGCGAGCGCGTAGCCGGAGGCGGCGCAGGCGTTGGCGAGGGTGTGCACCTCCGTGACGGCGGGCGCCACCGAGCGGACCGCCTCGGTGAAGTGCGTCTGCGCCAGGCGCAGTTCCGCGCCGTCCGCGTGCCACTGCTCCACCGCGCGGTGCTCCCGCATACCGGTGCCCACGATCACGGCGACCCGGCGTTCCGCCGGGTCCACGCCCGCGTCGGCCAGCGCCTCGCGCACGCAGTGGGCGAGCCAGCGGCCGGCCAGCCGCAGGCCGCCTTCGGGCGCCGTGTCCGCGTCGTCGATGCTGTACGCGTTGCGGACGTTGAGCTTGACGGGGTCGCCCGCGCGCAGCGGGGAGACCCCGCTGCGCCCGGCCAGCAGCGCTGCGAAGGTGTCGTCCAGGTCGCCCAGGCAGCTGAGCATGGAGCTACCCGTTATCGCCACCGTCACGGCTCCACCCCCTGATGACCGCCGCGCCCGCCGCGCCCTCGGCGGACCGCGTGGTGATCACCGAGATCTCGCCGTCGCGGGCCGGCTCGGCACGGTGCCGGGCCAGCAGCGCGGCCAGTTGGAAGGCGCCGGAGGCGCTGAACGCCTCGCCGGTGCTCTCCTTGACGCGCAGCCGGGGCACCTCGGAGCCGAGCACGGCGGTGACCGCCGCTTCCTCGGCCTCGTCGAGCCGGGTCATCCCGTTGGCCGCGGTGGCCACGGTGGTCACCTGGTCGGCGGTGACCCCGGCCCGCTCCAGCGCGCGGACCAGGCAGGTGGCCAGGCCCTCGGTGAAGGCCCGGTCGGGGCCCGGCCGGTCGAAGAACCCGACCTCGACGGCGAGCACCTCGGCGTCGGGGCGCCGTCCGGCGGCGCGCACCGCGACGGCGTTCTCGACGACGAAGACCGCGGCGCCCTCCCCGGGCGGCAGGTCCCCGCCCTCGATGGACTGCGCGTAGTGCACGGCCCAGGCGGACTGCGGGCTGAACTCCTCGACGGAGCCCGTCAGCAGGGCGTCCGCGTAACCGCACCCGATCAGGTTGCGGCTGTAGCGCAGCACGTTGAGCATCGCCAGCGGACCGCCCGCGATCGTGGCGTTCGCGCCCTGCAGGCCGTACCAGATCCCGGCCTGCCCGGCGGCGCAGTTCATCACCGCGTTGGGGAACAGCAGGGGGTTGACCAGGTACGGGCGGTCCTGGACGAAGGTGTCCTTGCTGTAGTCGCTGGTCGACTTGGCGCTGCCCGCGGTGGTGCCGAGGGTGATGCCGATGCGGGCGCGGTTGTCGTCGTTGATCTCGAGGTCGGTGTCCTCCAGCGCCTCCTTGCAGGCCACCATGGAGAGCGCGGTGCTGCGGTCGAAGAACGAGGTGCCCTTGCGGCCGAGGTGGTCGCGGACCGTGAAGTCCACCAGCGCGTGGGCGTCGGGGCGCGGCAGCGGTTCCTCGAACATCTCGCTGACGTCGGCCGTCACGGCGTCCGCCGACCCGACCGCGTCGGCCAGGGCCCGCGCCCCGATGCCGGCGCCCGACAGGACGCCGAAGCCGGTGATGGCGAGGACCAGCGGGCCGGCCGGGCGGGCGGCGGTCTCGGTGTCGAGTTCCGGAGCCGTGGTCACGAGGGCCTCCCCAGCATGACGATGGCGTTGTTGCCACCGAACGCGAATCCGTTGACCTGGGCGATCCGCACGTCGGCGGTCCTGGCCTGGTTGGGAACGGGGTCGATCTTGGGCATGTCCGGGTCCGGGGTGTTGAAGTTGATGGTGGGCGGCAGGAACGATCCCGCGATGCCGAGGACCGAGGCGATGGCCGCCAGGCCGCTGGCGGCGCCCATGGTGTGCCCGAGCATGGACTTGGTGGAGCTGATGGGCGGCGGGTTGTCGCCGAAGACGTCGACCACCGCACTGGCCTCGACGAAGTCGTTGGCCGGGGTGCCGGTGCCGTGCGCGCAGATGTAGTCCACCTCCGAGGCCTTGACCCCCGCGTTGCGGTGGGCCAGGCGCATGCACTCGGCGATGCTGTCCCGGTTCGGGGCGACCATGTGCTTGGCGTCGCAGTTCAGTCCGTAGCCGAGGACCTCGGCGTGGATGTGCGCCCCGCGGGCCTGCGCGGACTCCAGGCTCTCCAGGAACATCGCCGCGCCGCCCTCGCCGGTGATGATCCCCGAGCGGTTCTTGTCGAAGGGCGAGCAGGCCTTCTCGGTGAGGGCACCGAGCCGGTAGAAGCCCGCGTGCGACCAGCGGCCGACCGAGTCGGCGCCACCGGCGATCATGTAGTCGGCCTCGCCGGTCCTGATCAGGTCGTAGGCGTAGCCGAGGGCGTAGTTGCTGGCGGAACAGGCGGTGGAGAGCGTCACCGCGTCGCCGGTCAGGCGCAGTTCGCGGTTGACCGCCTGGGAGAGCCGGGCACTGGACACCTGGCGCACCAGACGCGCATCGAGCCCGTCCAGGCCGGCGGTCAGGGAGTCGCCGGTGAGCCGCTCGAGCACCTGCGACTCGCCGCCGGTGGTGCCCATGCTCGATCCGGCGCGGGACGCGGCGAGCTCGTCCTCGTCCATCCCGGCATCCGCGACCGCGAGGCGGGCCGCGGATGCCGCGAAGAGGCTGGTACGGCCCCACTCGTCGACAGACAGCCGCCGGACCATGTTCTCCGGCCGGAAATCATGCACTTCGCCGGCCATGTAGTAGGGGAAGCCGCTCGAGTCGAAGCAGGCGATCGGGGAGACGCCACTCACGCCCTGGCGCAGCGCCGTGCCGTAGGCGTCCGCCCCGATTCCGATACTCGACACAGGCCCCAGGCCGGTGATGACTACCCGTCGCATGGACTCAGCCCAGCCAGCCGGCGTGCTGCGCCAGGATGTTGTAGACCTCGGTCAGGTTGACCATCTTGGGCAGCTCCGACTGCGGTATCTCGACCTTGTACTTCTTCTCGAGGCGCGCCAGGATCTCGATCGCACGCAGCGAATCGGCCTCGTGCTCCTCGACGAAGAGGCTGGTCTCGCTGATTTCCTCGGGCTCCAGTTCGAGCACCTCCGCGACAATCTCGCGGATCTCGTCGAGCTGCTCCTGCTTGTTGATGGCAGTCGTCATTTACCCAGACCTTTCATAAATGTTCCCAGCGGGCTCACGGAACGATTCCCGCTGCAATTGATATTAGGCAACGGCCGTCTGCCGATCCAGCTGCCATGGGCGTTCACCATTACGCGGACGGTTGCCCGGGTATACCTTTTACCGCCACTGAACATGACGGAGCCCCGCATTCCGTTTCTACTTTTCCGGATCGGAATCGTTACACGGAATTAACGGGGCAACGTCGGTCGGCTTCCGCCCTGAATTCGCCTCAGCGGGCGGTGCCCACCGCCGACTGGGGGCGGTTCACGGCGATGAGCGAGTCCACGACGGCGAGACACCGCGTCCCCGCCCAGATCTCGCCCGACAGGAAGGCCGTGCCGGAGGCGAGCTGCTCCAGCCGGACGACGTGCCGCATCGTGTCGCCGGGCTGGACGCCGCCGGCGAAGCGGCAGCCGCGGATCGCGGCGAGCATCAGCACCCCGTCCGGCACCCCCGCGCCGGCGCTGGCCAGCCACAGCAGCGCCGCGCTCTGCCCGAACGACTCGAAGGCGAGCGAGCGCGGGTAGGCGTACTGCGCCGCCGACAGCCCCTCGGGCAGCGCCTGGTAGCAGGGCTCGCTGCCGGTGACCGCCTTCGCGGTGGTGATGCTCCGGCCGGGATCGACCGCGTCGACCCGGTCCACCAGCAGCATCGGGTGGCGCACCGGCAGCAGTTCGCGGATGCGGACGTGGTCGATCTCCGGTGCGCCGTCCGCCGGCTCGGGTGCCTTCGAGGGCGGGCTGATCGCCTCGGCCGCGTCCGGCACGCCCACCAGCACCTTCAGCCGCGCCACCGGGGTTCCGTCCGCCCGCGCGCACCGCGCGTCGAGCGCCCAGGCCGCCCCCGCGGGCTGCGGGACGACCTTCACGTCGAACGTGATGTCGTCACCGCCCAGCATCGGGGCGAGCAGCCTGGCCGAGCGCACCTGCAGCAGCTCCGGCGGCTCCACCAGGCCGAAGGCCTGCGCCAC
Organism: Streptomyces sp. NPDC006733; assembly: GCF_040636125.1. Taxonomy (NCBI): domain Bacteria; kingdom Bacillati; phylum Actinomycetota; class Actinomycetes; order Kitasatosporales; family Streptomycetaceae; genus Streptomyces; species Streptomyces sp. NPDC006733. The sequence continues at coordinate 17,748 of NZ_JBEYJD010000069.1, forward strand.
CGCCTGCCGCAGCCCCTCCAGCAGGAACACCGCGGGCAGCATCGTCAGCCCGGGGAAGTGCCCCGCCATGTACGGGTCATCGACGGTGACGAGCTTGGAGGCCCGCAGCCGCGGGCCGTCCGCCTCCTCGCGCAGCTCCACCCGGTCCACCGCGCGCAGCGGCGCGGCGAACGGCAGCTCCCGCACGGCGGCCGTCACGCCGGCACCTGCGCGGCCGGATCCAGCACCGAGCTGGGGCGCAGCGCGGTCATCACGCTCTCCACCGTGATGATCCCGCGGCCGTCCGCGGTGCGGGACGTGCCCTCGAAGAACCACGTCCCCTCCAGGGCGCGGGTGATGCGCACCTCGTGCCGCAGCACCTCGCCGGGCAGCACCGCGCCGTGCACCTGGATCCCCGAAATGCCGCCGAAGAGCGCCACCTGGGCCTCCGCGACGTCGCGCGGCTGGTCCCAGGCCGCCAGCAGCGCGGCGCTCTGGCACCAGGACTCGATCACCAGCGCCGTCGGATAGGCGTACCCGGCGTCCTCGGTGTCGTCGGGCAGCTCCTGGTACCAGGGCTCGTTGCAGGTCACCGCCTTGAGGGAGACGATCCGGTCGCCGGGGGCGACCTCCAGCACCCGGTCCACCAGGAGGACGGGGAAGCGGTGCGGGATGAGCGCCTTGAGCGTTCCGACGCCGATCACACGAACCACACTCCGTCGTACTCGGGCCAGCGGGCGGCCAGTTCGTTGGTGTTCAGGACCTCCACACCGGGGACGACGTCCCCCGGCTCGAAGCCCAGCGCGCGCAGGTCGGGCTCGTCGACCATGACGGGGACGCCCTCGGCGATCAGCCGGCGGACCTGGTTCCGGTAGTCGGGCAGGGTGCCCACGTTCACCGGTCCGAGGTCGACGGTCGGCGTGTACGACAGCTCGTCCACCGCGAGGGTGACCGCCGCGCCCCGCAGGGCCAGCGCCACCCCGCCCAGCTGGGCGCGGAAGTCGAGGATGCCGTACAGGGCGTCGAAGAACTGCACCTCGACGGAGCCCCGGTAGGCCCGGTCGATCACGCCGAGCACGCGGTAGTCCGACATCAGGCACCTCCGATGAAGACGGTGTTGTCCGCGCCCTCGATGGTCGACACGAAGCGCATGGGCGAACGGAGCCGGACCTCGCTGATGTGCTGGGTGGCGCCGCGCTCCGCGCTGCACGCCGTGCAGGCGATCCAGGCGAACCGCCCGGGGTTGGCCGCCAGCATGTCCCGCACGATGCGCGAGCTGGAGGGGTAGACGCCCTGCGGATCACGGGTGTTGATGAGCTTGGTCTCGCCGTGCGTGGTCTGCGTCAGCATGTTGGCATAGCCGCAGGCCCAGAGCCGGACGCTCCTGCCCTCGTCCAGCACGGCCTGCGCCAGGCGCAGCGCCGAGGTGATCACGTCGTTCGAGTGCGGAGCGGCGGTGACGACGAGCAGCAGGTCCCAGCGGCGCTGGGTGATCGTGGCGGCCATCAGTGCCACACGTTCCGGCAGCCCTCGGACAGCAGCATGCGCGCCGCCGAGTCCATCCCCGCCACGGTCACGTGCGGGGAGAGCCGCCCGGCGCCCAGCGCGCGCTGGGCGGCGGAGAAGTCGTCCACCCACACCTGCGCGCCGGCCTTGGCCAGCAGCTCCAGCTCCGGCACTCCGGGCGCCGCGGCGAAGACGCCGTCCTGCACCAGGAACACGCGGACCTCGTGGCCCGCCTCCGCGAGCACGCGGGCGTCCTCCAGGAACCGGCCGGCGTTCGGACCGGCCCAGGGCCCCTGGCTTTCGATCAGCAGATAGCGTGAAGGGTCGTTCATGGGCCGCATCTCCTCCTTCCGGTCATGGTCGTCGGTCATCGGGCGTCCGCCGCCGCATCGCGTTCGGCCAGCGCCTTGAGGGTCAGTAGCTGTTTGCGCATGATCACGGTGTCGCCGCCGGCGAGCGCCACCGCGCGGATCCGGGCCAGGCCCGTCGGGGTGGCCGCGTTGAGCCGGACCACCAGCCGGCTGGCGCCGGGCGCCCGTTCGGCGACCTGGTAGGTGACCGCGAGCAGTCCGTAGGCGCGCCGCGCCGCGGGGTAGGTCACCCCGGTCAGGTGCCGGTCGGGTTCGAAGGCGACCAGGTCGAAGGCGAGGAAGCGCTGGCCGAGCGCCAGCCGCTCCGCGCCGGGAGTCAGCGTCCGGCTGCTGCTGTGCTGCCGGCCGTAGGTGTAGGCGCCGGTGCGGATCTGGCACAGCCACCGGAACGCCAGCGGGACCGGGGCGTCGATGTCGACCGCCCGGTGGAAGCTGAGATAGGGCTGGGGCAGGTGGTCGTCGCAGGGGTAGGCGGCCGCACATTCCTGCTCCGTGGCCCCCCAGGAACGTGTGTCGAGCATCGGTCCTCCTACGACGGATCGCGGTACCGCAACCGCAGGGTCGCGGTCTTGCCCCGGGCGGTCCCGCACCGGGCGCGGACGTCCCGCACGCCGTCGGCGCACGTGATCACGCAGTCCACGGTGAGCACGTCGCCCGGGAAGACCGGGGAGGCGAAGCGCACCGAGCGGACCTCGTCCAGCTCGGGCCGCACGCCCTCCCGCTCCCCGGCGTGCCGCAGCACCGCCTGGTGCACCGCGTCGAGCGTGAAGACCCCGGGCAGCAGCGGGAACGCCGGGTAGTGGCCGGCGAAGACCGGAGCGGCGGGGTCGACCGGGATCTCGAGGGCGATCCCGGCGTCGTCCAGGCGCAGCACGCGCGCGCCCGGCAGCAGAATGACCGCGCTCATTCAGGCGGCCAGCTTCTGCACCAGCAGGTCGTGCACATCCGGAAGGCGGCGGACTTTCACGATCTCCTCTTCGCCGATCTTCACCTGGTACCGGCGCTCCAGGGTGACCGCCAATTCCAGGGCGACCAGCGAATCGACATCCAGATCCTCGATGAAGAGGGCCTCGTCCGTGAGCGACTCGGGATTCACGTCGAGCGCGTCGGCGACGAGTTCCCGCAATTCCGTCCTGCTGAAGGCGGCTTCGGTGGTCATCGAATCTCCCTTTCCTGAAGGAGTGGACAAATATTCCGCCGGCCACCGGCAACGCATTGCGGCCCGCTCATTCAGGACGCTACGCGAACCCTTGGCCCGAACCAGCACGCACATGGGTGTTGGGAAAGGCCCGCTGCCGGACGGAGATCCGGCAGCGGGGTCCCGTGGCCCGCGTCAGAGCGCGAGCGAACCGCGGACGACGAGTTCCGCGGGGTTCAGCACGACCTTCACCTGCAGCATGCGGTTGTGGGCGGCGTAGGTGAGCTTCAGTCCCATCGCCTGGAGCACGGCCGTCTGCTCCGTTCCCTCGGTCGTGTGCAGCATCCGGATCCGGCGCGCGGTCGCGCCGATGGTCGCCTCGTGCAGGGCCCTGGACCCGGCGGCTGCGGCCATCCGCGCGAGGCGGTCCGGGGCGCAGGACGCGCGCAGCCAGGAGAGCAGCGGGCCGAGGACCGACTGCTCCCGCAGGTACACGTTCCGCGGGTGGTCGATCTCGTTGGCGCTCGCGTACTCGGCGGGGAACCGGCAGCGGTAGTAGGGCTCGTCGTTGTTCCAGGTGCCCTGCATCAGCCGGTTGCACTGGCCGCAGCGCACCAGGCCGCGCAGCGAGTAGACCCGCTCCACCGAGCGGGTGTTCGCCGCGGGCCCCGTCCTGCGCAGGTCGAACATGCGCTGCACCCGGTCGAAGACCTCCGGCGGCACGACGGCCTCGGACCCCGGAGCCGCGTCCACGTAGCGGTTGTTGACCAGGATCGCCCGCACCGCGCTCTTCGACCAGGCCGCGGCGCCGTACTCCAGGCCGTGCCGGGCCGCCCCGGGGCTGGAGATCCCGTCGGCGGTCAGGCCCTCCGCGATGCTCTGCAGCCCCTTCTCCGCCAGGTACTCGTGGAAGATGCGCTGGACGACGGGCGCGGTCCGGTCATCGGGGACGAGCTGCCGCCGCTGCCTTCCGTCGACCGTGTCGGTGACCACCCGGTAGCCGTACGGCGGCCTGCCCCGCAGCAGGGGTGCCGGGACGGGCATCGTCTGCGTCTCGAGGGCCGGCAGCTCCGGCGCCGCGAGGCGCGGATGCGGATGTCGGCGCTGATGGGGCACCGTGGCGATGTCTGCCGCGCCGCCCATGTGGCAGGTCACGCGGCGGCCCGATCCCGGCGCCTTCGTTGTCTTGGTGTTGCTGTGCATGGTTGTGCTCCCCCGTATTGGCTTTCATATGCGTGCTGGGCCTCCCTCTGCGGCCCCTCGAACGGTCACTGCGGCGAGATGCCCGTCGTCGGCCACCGCGACGACGAGGCCTGGACCGGGCTCGTGCAGCAGCCCGATCAGTTGGAACAGCGCCGACACCGTGCCGAAGCGGGCGTCGCTCCCGGTGTAGGCGGTGGGCTTGACCGGGACGCCACAGGCGGCGAACGCCTCCTGGACCGCCTCGTCCACCGGCGCGGTCTCCGCCGAGCCGCAGAACGCGTACCGCACCACCTGGTCAGTGGTGTGCGGTGCGGCGACCCGGCCCACCGCGGCGGTGAGCGCCCCGTGCTCCCAGCCGCCCCCGGCGGACCGGGGCACGAACCGCGAGGTCCCGCCGGTCAGTTCGGCCGCGGCCGGGTCCGCGCCGCGGTCCAGCAGCAGCGCCGCCGCCCCGCCGAGCGTTCCGGCCGAGGCGTCGGCGTCCTCGGTGGCGGTGGCGAGCACCCGGTCGGCCCGCCCGCGGCGCAGCGCGGACATCGCGAAGAGCACGGCGTCCAGACCGCCCACGACCGGGTTGGTCAGGGTGACGGAGAACGCCCGGCAGGCCAGCGAGATGGCGAGCTGGCTGGCCGGCATGTTCACCGAGAAGCCCGGCAGTTCGGCCGGGCTCAGCCCCGCCGTGCCCTCCTCCCGGACGGAACGGTCCAGGCGGGCGTGCAGGGCGGTGATGGAGTGGTGGGTGCCGGCGCAGACGCCGAAGCGGTCCGCGTCGTGGCCGGGCGGCGGCCCGTCCCCCTGCCTCCGTCCGGTCGCCTCGTTGGCCGCGGCCAGCAGGTAGCGGGTGGCGGGCGTCAGGTACTTCCAGCCGCGCCGGCCCAGGTACGGGACCGGGTCGAACCAGTCCTGGTCGGCCTCGGCCGGATGCGGCGCGCCGGAGCCCGTCAGGTCCCCCGGGCCGCGCACTCCGGGGGCGAGCAGCCCCATGCCGGTGACGGAGATGGTCACGAGGCCGCTCCCAGCACGAGGGCGGCGTTGTTGCCGCCGAAGCCGGTGGCGCTGACCAGCACCCGGGGCTCGATGAGCGGCACCGGGCCGGCCAGCGGCACCTCCAGCGGGCACTGCGGGTCCAGTTCGGCCACGTGCGCGTTGGGCGGCACCACTTTGTGCCGCAGCATCAGCGCGGCCGCCACACAGCCGAACACTCCGGCGGCACCGGCCGTGTGGCCGATCACCGCCTTGATGCCGAAGGCGGGGGTGCGGTCCACCCGCTCGCCGAGCGCCGCGGCGACGACATCGCTCTCGACGGTGTCGTTGACCGCGATGCCCGCCCGGTGCAGCACCAGGGCCCCGGGCGGGCCCGACGCCCTGCCCAGCGCTCCGGCCACGGCACGGCCGAGCTGCTCCCCGCCCGGCTCGGGCGCCGTCGGGTGGTAGCCGTCGCAGCTCCAGCCGTAGCCCTCCAGGACGGCGTACGGCACAGCGCCTCGGCGGGCGGCGTGCTCGGCGGACTCCAGCACCACCGCGGCGGCGCCGTCGCCCGTCACCATGCCCTGCCGGTCCGCGTCGAACGGCCGGCACACGGTGGTGTCCAGCAGTCCGAAGCGGTCCAGCGAGGCGAGCGCGACCCGGGAGTACCCGTCGGTCCCGCAGGCGACCACCACGTCGGCCTGGCCGCTGTCGATCAGTTCCGCGGCCCAGCTCACCGCGTACACGCCCGCGGAACAGGCGGTGCTCAGGCTCTGGTTGGGCCCGCCCAGGCCGAACCGGCCGGCCACCGCCGAGGCGACCTGGAAGGAACTGGCGCGGGTGGCCCCGCCGCCGGTTCCGGACTCGGCCAGGTCGATGTCGCCCAGGGTGGTCCCGACCGTCAGACCCGCGTCGGCGAGCCGCGCCCGGTCCAGTCCGGCGTCGGCGAGCGCTTCCCCGACGGCGTGGCAGGCCATGCCGCTGGCGCGTCCGTACCGGCGTCCGGCGCGTTCGGTGTGCTCCTGGGCGGCGCCCCGGACCTGGTAGACCGGCGGGCGTTCCGCCAGACCGCACTCCTCGGGCGCCGGTGACGGCTCGCCGTCGGCGCGCAGCAGCCCTTCCCACAGCTCGGCGGCCGAGTTCCCCAGGCTACTGACGGCGCCCAGACCGGTCATCACCACGGACGGCATGACGCCCCCCGGGAATCCCACGTCTCGGCTGTCCGCCGCACTGACAACGATGGCTCACTCATGGCACACCTAAAAGTCCGTTTCTGCACGCGAACTCGACCGACGCGAGGTGGGACATACGTCACCGCTGTCACCGGGCGCCGCGTGCTCCGGTCGGTGCGGTGGGCATCGGCGCGCGGACGCCCCGTCGCGTCCGGTACTCGATGCGGGATGGACAGGCCTCGTCGTCGGGGCAGCGGGGAGGTTCCCCGTCCCGCGCCGCTGTCCTGATCGACGCTATGTTCGCCACCCCTATGTGGGCTATGCACGTACCACTAGTGGACAGGGATCGCGCGGCGCTGACCTGCGGAGCCCGCAGAACTGTCATATTGCTGCAGCGGAAAGCGGGAACCGGGCCCGCGCTCCCCCCGACCGGCCGCGATCCGCCCGGAGAACCCGGGGCGTCGGCGGCGCGCGGTCGAGCGGAGCGGGGCGGCGCCTCATGGGCCGGCCCGTGGAGGACCGAGGCTAGCCCCGGGAGCTGGAGGGGCCCTGGAGGCGCAGCGGACGCGGGGTCAGCGGGCCGGTCCCCCACGCGGGGTCGCCGGCGCCGATCGCCACGGCGACCGCCGCGGCGTACCCCTCGGGCGCGTCCACGTCCCGGAACACCCACCCGTCCGGGGTCGGCGGCGCTCCCTGCGGCCCGTTCCCGGCGAAGGCCGCGGCCAGACCGACATGGACGCCGGCCACGCCCGCGGCGATACCGGCCCCGGTCCCCTTCAGATACGCCTCCTTGCGGACCCAGCAGCTCAGCACGGCGGCCGCCCGGTGCTCGGGCGGCTGCCGGGCGATGGCCGCCCGCTCGCCCGGGTGCAGGTACGCGGCCAGGTCGAAGCGCTCGTGCCGGGCGGAGGGGGACTCGATGTCCGCCCCGACCGCGGTCGGGGCCAGCGCGTACAGGACCGTGTCGCCGGAGTGCGACATGGAGAAGTGCACGTCCGGCCGGCCCTCGACCGCCGGACGGCCGTGCGGCCCCCCGCACATGGGGCACGCCTCCCGGTGGAAGCGGATCCGCTCCGGGGGCACGTCCAGCCGGCCCCCGAGCAGTACCCGCAGGCCCACGTGCGCGGTCAGATAGCGCCGCCGCCCCGCCTCGTGCTTGGTGGCGGCCACCCGCCGGGACTCGTCCTCGTCCAGGACCCCGGCGTTCGCGACCGCCGCGCCGGCCGACTCGGCGACGCGTACCAGCCAGGTCTCGACGGTGCCCGGCAGCGGACCGGGCACCGGTGGATCGTCGCCCAGGACTGCGGGGTGCGCGCTCATGCGGAGCTCCCCGGGCCGTGGGTGCCGTCGGTCCGCAGCAGGCCCAGCTCCGCCGCGTGGAAGCCGGCCTGGAACCGGGAGCTGGCGCCGAGCGCGCGGACGATGTCCGCCACGTGCCGCCGGTAGGTGCGCACCGAGATGCCGAGTTCGCGGGCGGCCGCGTCGTCGGTGAGCCCCCTGCGCAGGCACTGGACGATCTCCTGGGAGAGCGTCTTCCACATGAGGTCGCCGGTCATGGGCGCGGCCCGCCGCCACGCGCTGGCGAACAGCGCGTTGATCGCCTTGACCACGGCCGGGGCGCGCACCAGGGTGGCCCGGGTGCCGTGGTCCTGCTCGGGGTCGGACTGCATGAGGGCGACCTGCCGGTCGATGATGACCGCGCCGTACAGGATGGCGTCGGTGACGCGCAGTTGGACGTCGGGCCGGGACTCCAGGCACTCCGCCCCGTGCCGCTTGCCGATGAACGCCCGCGAGCACAGCACGCGCACGACGACCTTGCCCGGCTCGGACGTGGGTGCGAACGCCAGGGCGTCGCGCAGCAGCTCCACGGTCGGGAGGTCGGACGGCAGGACCACGTCGACGGTGCTCTGCGCCTCCGCTATTAATTTCCGCAGGACTCCTGCGGCCGCCCCGATGTCCGCCGTCGTCTCCAGGAGCGACGGACCGGCGGAGGGGGCGTCGCGCCGTTTCGCCACCACCGACTCGATGAGCGCCCGCATTTCGAGCAGCGCCTGGTCGACCTCGTCGTCCGAGTGTATTTCGTCGACGCCCTCGCCTGTCCTTTTGCCTTCTGCCGCGTTTCCAGCCCGCCGATCGTTCACATCTGGATAGGATTCAGATTCGTAATTCGGCATTTCTCCCCGTTGACATCGGAGTAATTCCCGATGCCCTTTCCTCAGTTGCACCAGAGGCACGGAGGCCTCACCAGGTCGTCCTCGACCCCGGTCCCGCCCCCGCCTCACCGCGTCCGCACCCGCCTTGCGACCAACCGAACAGGTGTCCCAACATCTCGCCCGCTCCTTGCCGAACCGGGGCGGGACGACGCATGCCGGAACATCTTGGCCGCTCGGGGCGACCGTACAACGGCTGGAAGATTTCCGTCAACGCGCAGAATATGGTGAGCATTCAACAAAATCGACCAGGCATTTCCCTTCCGTTCGCCGGCAGATATCTGTTGAAAATAACCGCGTCGTTACGCGTCCCGACATCCGGGACGAACGTGCGGCCCGGCGCGGTTCCCCGGCTGCGACACCGCGTACGCGCGCGTGACCTACCGACTACCGTCAGTTGCCCTGCAGCGCAAGCGGTTTGACCCATCTTCATCCGTACGAGTCATACGTTCGGTGCAGGCACGGTTCTGCAGACCTGTCCGTATTTAAAGTTGAACCACATCACCCCAAGACCCCGGTGTAGATCGCGATCAGCCGCCCCGTACTCGGATACGGAGCCTGCTGCGCCCGGAGGTCTTCATGGACGAGCTCAACCGGAGCTCCCTGCGATTCGTCGTCCCCCGTTCCCTCGACAGGATTCCAGCACCCGCCTCGGACATCGGCGTCCACCGCCTCGGCGGGCCCCTTCTGATCACCCTGGGTGGCGAGTTCGACCTTCTCGTCGCGCCCGCGCTGCGCCAGGCCCTGGACATCGCCGTCACCGCCCGCTGTCCCCGGCTGGTGGTGGATCTGCGGCCCACGACGTTCTTCGACTGCAGCATCCTGTCCGTTCTGCTGAGGGCCCGCAGACGGACCGTGGAGCGCGGCGGCGGATTCGCGGTGATCTGCGTGCGCCCCTCGCACCTCCGACTGATCGCGGCGGCGGAGCTCGCCGGCGTCCTGGCTCCGGTCCGGACGCTGCAACAGGCCCTCGTCGCCACCGTTCCGGCCCGCGGACGGGGCCGCGACGGGCCGTGAGCAGAGTCGTCCCCCCGGCGGCCGCGGCACCCGGTCCCGACGGCTCCCGCGCCGGACCGAAAGCCCCCGCCAGGCACCGCGTCCAGCCGGTTCAACAGTGGCTACGGAGTGCCAACTGCCGGTTGCTGACTGCGCCGGGGCGTTCTACGCTGCCGTTGACGGCCCGCCCCAAACCCCGGCAGGCGCTGTGTCGATGGACGGACTCTCCCGTGAGACCCGTCGAATCCTCTCCCGCCATGACTGCCGGGTTCGGTGCCTCCCGCCTGCGGTGAGCACGAGAATCCGGCACGTCCCCATCGTGTCGGGCCCGTGTCGAGCCACCTCCCGCAGGCTCCGCGGAACCTCCGATGAGGGGCACCCCGTTCGGGGGCTCCAGAAGGGGAGCTCGGCCCCCGGACGGTCGCGGCCCGCCGCCGTCGGAAGCGGCGGCGGGCCGCGTGGAGGCTCGGAGGACGACCGGACCTCGATCGGAACCCGTCCCTGCGACCATCGACCCGCCGCCCCACCGGGGATCCGGCGGACCACTCTCGACATCCGACCCCCGAACGGCAGGAAGCATGACGCAGCGGGAGCGATCCCAGCGGGAGCAACTGCTGACACAGACATTCGTCGAGTTGGCCGATGTGAACCGCCACGGTCTCGAGGAGGCCGACTACCTGCAAGCCATGGCTACCCGCTGCGAGCAGCTTCTGAACGCGGACTGCGTCATAGTGTTCCGCGCGCAGCCCTCCGGCCCGCTCCTCACCCCGGCCGCCGTGTCCCCCTCGTCCGACATCCCGCGGCAGCTGCTGCGGGCGGCGTGCAGCGAAGGGCCGGCCATCGACACCTGCCGGACCGCGGAACCGCTCGGGCCCACGCCGCTGTCCGGGCCCACGCCGCGCTGGCCCGCCTTCGTCGGCCTGGCGCGCGCCGCCGGATTCCGCACTGCCGCCGCCACGCCCCTGCGCTACCACTCCTCGGTCCTCGGCAGCCTCCTGCTCCTGGAGAACGGCACCGGGTCCCTGGGCCCCGAGGAGGTCCGCCTCGCGCGGGCGCTCGCGGACGCGGCCGCCTCCAGCCTGTACTTCCGCCAGCAGCTGCACCGCCACACCGAGGAGTCCGTGCACCTGCGCACCGCCCTGGTCAGCCGTTCCGTCATCGAACAGGCCAAGGGCATCCTCGCCGTCCAGCTCGGAACCACGCCCGACGAGGCCTTCACCATGCTGCGCGCGCACGCCCGCAGCCACCAGCAGCGCCTGTCCGAGTTGGCGCAACAGGTGGTGGAGAAAGGTTCCCTGCCCGCCGATCCGGCCTGAGGGACGGCGGCGACCCGCTCCCGGGCCGACACGGACGCCCGGTCCTGGGGCGACGGCGCCCCCTGGACGGACCGCATGGCGGATGATGTCCGTGTAGTCGTTTTCCCGTCGGAGGTGGACGCCATGGTCCCCGGCCAGCCTGACCCTGAGGACGAGGGTGTCCGGCAGCGCCCGCGCGTCCACGACGAGGCCGACAGAAGGCTGCTGACCCGGGCCCTGGCCGACGCGATCGCCTTCGACGACACCGCGGCGGTCCCCGCCCGGCTGTGCCAGGCGTGCGTCGACCTGCTGGACATCACCGGGGCGTCGGTCTCCCTCGACGGCGGTCCGGGGATGCGCACCCTGTGGTGGTCGAGCGACGCGGTCGCGGGGCAGCTGGCCGAGGCCCAGTACACCCTGGGTGACGGCCCGTGCCACAGCGCGCTGACGCTCAGCGCGCCGGTCCTCGCCGAGGATCTGACGCAGGGCCCCGACGCGCGCCGCTGGCCCGTCTTCGCGCTGCGGGCGGTGGAGCTGGGGGTGCGGGCGGTGTTCTCCCTGCCGCTGGGCAGCGACGCCCTCGCGATCGGCACCCTCGACCTCTACCGCCACGCGCCGGGCCCGCTCAGCGCCCGGGACCGGTCCTTCGCCTTCCCCGCGGGCGACGCCATCACCTTCGCCCTGATGCGGCTGCAGAGCGACGCGCTGAAGGCGGGCGGGGAGGAGGAAGCGGACGTGACCGCCTGGCTGGACACCGCGGAGACCGAGCACCAGGAGGTCCACTACGCCACCGGCATGCTGATGGTGCAGCTGCGGGTGGATCCGCAGCACGCCCTGGCCCGATTGCGTGCGTACGCTTTCACCCAGGGGCGAACGGTGACCGAGGTGGCCCAGGACGTCATCGCACTGCGGGTGATCTTCGATGAATAGGCCAGGGACCGCAGGTGTCCATGACAGGGACGGTGAAGCCGGCATGAACCGCCAGCAGCAGATCGTGGAAGCGTTCGTGAGCCTGGCCGACACCTTCGACAGGACGGTCGACCCCCTGGTGCTGGTCGACCGGCTCATCAGCCACTGCGTCAACCTCGCGGGCGCCGACGCCGCGAGCGTCACCCTGGTGACGGCCCGCGGGGCGCTGCGCACGCTGTCGGTCTCGGACGACCGGGCGGACCTGGCGGAGGTCTTCCAGCTGCAGACCGTGGAGGGGCCCTGCCACGACTGCTGGCAGTCGTGGGAGCCGGTCGACGCCGCCGACCTGCCCGCGTTCCGCGAGCGCTGGCCGCGGTTCGTCCCGTCCGCGCTCGCGGCCGGCTTCCACAGCGCCTACGCGCTGCCGGTGCGCGTCCACGGGCAGAACGTCGGCACCCTGAACCTGCTCCTGGCACCGCCGCGGGCCGCCCGGGAGGACCTGCACCTGGCTCAGGCCTTCGCGGAGGTGGCCGGGATCGCCATCATGCAGTGGCGGGCGGATCCGGCCCGGCCGGAGGACATCCTCACCCACACCCAGGCGGTGATCTCCGCGAAGGCCTCCCTGGAGACGGCGAAGGGCATGCTCGCCGCCGCCGGCGGGCTGTCCGCCGCGGAGGCGGCCGCGCTGCTGCGGGAGTACAGCCGGCTGACCGGACGGCGGCCCACGGAGACGGCCCAGGACCTGATCCGCCGCACCCTCGACCCCGAGGCGGTGCTCGCGGCGGCGGAGCGGCCGTAGGTCGTGTCTTCACATCCTCGTCTGGTCGGCGGGGTCTGGCACGCACGCTCGCGGCGTTGTCGTCGGTCGCCGATGCTCCGCATGGACTCCCT
>NZ_JBEYJD010000070.1:0-29188 GCF_040636125.1 Streptomyces sp. NPDC006733
GCCGCACCTTCCGGTACGGCTACCTTGTTACGACTTCGTCCCAATCGCCAGTCCCACCTTCGACGACTCCCTCCCTTGCGGGTTGGGGAGAAGTGCTGCGGCCGCATCCGGCCGCGGCACGCTCGCTGGCCCTATGCCGGGTCGGGTTCAGAGGCCTACCAGGATGCACAGGCCGCACCATCGTTCGCGCAGGAGTAGCAGCGGCCGTCACGAAACTGGCCACGGGGGCCTTCGAGTGGTTGCGCCGGGTGGGCAGGGGCAGCGGCGTCTCATCAGGCCGGCCGACCAACAAGCGCGCCGCCGGCGGTGCCGTCCGGCCCGGCGACATGGACTGGATACCTCCATCTGTCCGGGGCCGGTCCAACACGAGGCTGGTCGGCTCCCGACGGTCCGCCAGTAGAGCCGATGTCTTCTCGCCATGCGGACACGGTGCTGCGGGCTCACCGCCATGCTGCGCCTCCGGCGTCACCGGGAACGTCCGCGCCCCCGACCGTCCGGATGGATGGATAAACGGATGGCTGGGGGCGAGCGTCACGCGGCAGGATGCTCCGCATGACTTTGCGCACCCCGGAGCTACACACCGACCGCCTGCGACTGCGCCCGTTCACCGCCGCCGATGCGGCACCACTCTACGCGCTGCACAGCAGCGCCCACGTGCTGCGCTACTGGGACTCCCCGCCGTGGACGGAACCGGCCCGCGCCCAGCGCTTCCTCGCGACCTGCCGCACGATCGAGGAAGAAGGCACGGGAGCGCGGATAGCCGTCGACCGCGTCTCCGACAGCACTTTCATCGGCTGGTGCGGCCTGACCAGCTGGAACCCGGACTTCCGCAGCGCGTCCCTGGGCTACGTCTTCGACACCGCCGCCTGGGGCCACGGCTACGCCACGGAGACCGCGCACGCCGTCCTGCGGTGGGCGTTCGACACCCTGGACCTGAACCGCGTCCAGGCCGAGACCGACACCCGCAACGTGGCGTCCGCCCGGGTCCTGGAGAAACTCGGCTTCGTCCGCGAAGGCACCCTCCGCGAGGACTGCGTCGTCAACGGCGACATCTCCGACTCCTGGGTCTTCGGCCTCCTTCGCCGAGAGTGGCGAGGCCGGCCGTCAGGTGGAACAACGGGACCAGCTGCCTGACGTCGCTGCGGTTGCCGCCAATCAGGCTGGTAGGTGTGAGTGCACTTATGGGCACCGCCTCCGTTGCGGGGCTGCGTCGGTGTCATTCGACGCTTCGGACGAAGCGGATTGGTCCTCACCGTGATTCGGGTAGTTACGCGACATCCACGCCTGGGCGTCGCTCGCGGCCCGGATGAGGTCGCGGGCTGCATCGGCATAGACGGCCAGCTGCGCGGCTTCGCGCAGCCAGCGAGCTCCCGCGGTTACTTCACCTTGATCCCTACGGTCAGCGTCTCCACCGCGCCCGTGGGGAGGCGTGGAGGTGCAACGCCTCCAGCGCCACCCAGTGCCCCCGACCACAAGGTCTACGGGGCCGCTGCGCACCCCGAACTGCGCCCGATCACCCGCGGGCCGCCTCCGACCAGGCACACCAGCAATGCCTCGGCAACGTCGTCGCCTTCGCCCACCTGGCCCTCTCCCACACCTACATACGGCACAATCCACACCGCCGCCAAGCCGACCACCCCCTGACCCGCGTCGCACACACCCGCTGATCCATCACCCCGCACCGCTGAGCCCCGAAGCGCGACCGTCCGGCCGGCGCCCCGGCTTTCGTACGGGGCTGGAACTCCACCACGTGACAATTGCGGGCCCCACCGGCATGCCCAGCACGGGCGATCAGATCCTGCCGGCGTGACGGGGACCATCTCGCCCGCGATCTTTGAACGGTAGGTTCGCGGAGCGGTCGCCGGGGCGGGTAGGGGCCGCCATTCCGCGGAACGTTCCGTGTTGGCGTCCTCGAAGAACAACACCGCCAGCCACACCCACTCAGCACACCCAAATCGGTCAGCCCTGGGCCGGGGACCGTGCCTCGCCCTGTCTCCACTCGGGGCGGACGGCGGGCGCCCGCGTCAGCCGGCGGCGCGGTGGAAACGTGATCCTTCGATGCCGCCGTACCGGTCGATCTCGTAGGGTGCGGCGCCGGCAGAGATCTGTCGATCCTGTCCGGTCTTGCCGTCCAGGACGATGGGTTCGTCGCCCACCTCTCCGTACACCGCGCCGTGCCAGAAACCGGTGATCTTCGGCACCGTACGCCCGGAGCCAGCTGACAAGGTCCATACCTTCTGGAGTGACGCGGCGTCGAACATCATGATCGCGCGATCTGCCACCCGGTAACCGTACCTGGAGCACACGACCAGGGACTGCATGTCGTGGAGGCACCGCCAGCCTCGGCCCGCGAGGGTCACACGCAGCGTGCCGCTGACGGCGTCCACCACGATGGTCGTGTCGTCGAGATGCGCGCTCACCAACCGCGGTGCCGCCAGGGCGGGCTGCCGGGCTTGGGCCACGGTCCACCGCTGTTCGCCGGTTGCTGCAGCAAGGCCTACCAGCCGGCCGTGCGCGTACTCGGTTGCTTCTCCGCCCGCCACGACCTGGTCGGCGAAGGTCAACGCGCGAAAGTCGGCCTTTTTCCAACGGACAGTGCCCGCCGCAGGATCGAGGGCGTAAGTGGTGTCGGCGGCGGTGATGATCGCCGTGTCGGCGTCCACTGCGACGACCTGCGGTGCGAGGCTCTCATCGGCGCCGATGGGCACAGCGGCCAGCCCGGCGGAACTCGGGGCCGCCGCGATCTCGGCCGACCAGGCTCGCTTGCCGGTGGCCGTGTTGATGGCCAGCACTTCGATCACCGAGCGGCTCGGCGTGGTCCCGGCGCCCTGCACCTGCCGGTCCCAGGCGGCGTACACGGTCTTGCCGTTGGGCGAGACCCATGGAGCGACCCGTTCGCTGCCGAACCCGCCCCGCTCCGCGGCGTTCTTCGTCCGCGCCTCCCAACGCGGTTCACCGGTTGCGGTATCGATCGCTTCCAGTCCGCCCTCGGCGGTGATGTACGCCACCCCGTCGGCGAGCGTCACAGCAGGTCGCGTCACTTCCCCGCTCGAGGTACTCGGCTGCTCGGCATCCGGCAGTTCCACCGTGGGTCCCTCGAAGCGCACGGGCGGATCGAAGGCCCGACGGTTCGGCGGCTGGAAAGTCGCTTCGGACCGCGGGCCTTGCCGGACGACGTGGTATCCGCGGCACCGTTATCCCCGCAGGCGACCAGCGCCGCTACTGCCAGCGAGACTCCCGCGACCATCTCGGGCCATCGTCTCGTTCTGCCCCTGCTGCCCATCTCTCCCCCTCGCCCGGATGCCGTGCTCATGCAGGGCAGATCGCCCCGCGGACCGGCGGGCCTCGATGTCCGACGGGCCGACTCATGCGTTCCATGAGCTGCGCCGGCACAGGCCGATCTCAGTGCGGGGCCGCCGCAGAGACCCCTGTCGGCTTCTGCGCATTCGACGAGAGACCGCTCGGTATCGGCACGCTACGTGTCGATCAGAAGGAATATTGCCGGGCAGCCCGGATCTTGTCAACGGCACGTCCTGTGCCGATATATTGCGGATATGACCGACACGCCGGGCACTCCCAGGCGCCGAGGCGCCGCGCGCACCGAAGCGCTGCTGCAGGCAGTTCTCGAACTGGCCGCCGAAGTCGGATACGCCGGTTTGAGCGTTGAGGCGGTCGGCCGTCGGGCCGGGGTCGGAAAGCACACGATCTACCGCCGCTGGCCCTCCCTGCCCGCACTGCTGCTCGACGCGCTCGCCCGCGTGTGGAGCGCTGATCTGGACTACCGCAACACCGGCGATGTCCGTGCGGACCTGCGCGAGCAGTTCCTGCGCTCGGGCCTCGCCCTGTCCAGCCCGCCGATCGGCCCCGTCTACCGTGCGGTCATCGCCGAAGCCCAAGCCGATCCCCTGTTGCGAGCGACCTTGCATGAACGCTTCCTGAGCACGGTCGAACGCAGCACCCTCGAACGCATCACCCGTGCTCAACAGGCCGGCGAGCTGACCGCCGGAGTGAATCTGGAATTCGCCGCTGAGGTGCTCTGCGGCACGCTCTATTACCGCAGCCTGCTATCGGTCCGCCCCATCGACGAGAGCGCGGTCGACGGGCTGCTGGACATGTTCATGGCCGCCTACGGAACGGGGCGATAGCACCCCCGCATCCGCGTGTGGGGGCTGACGTTGCGGTGCGTGCACTGCTGTGGCCCACACGCGGCGCCCTGGTCTCCAGTGCCGTGGATGCTCCGCAAGGGGTGAGGGCTGCGGACCGGGCGGCGAGGGGCTCGTGGCGGCGGGCAGCAGCATATCTGTGTCCTATGACGGTGGCGTCGCCGCGTGCCGGCGGGCCGGGGGCACCCCCACTCCATCGGGCGATTCCGCCCCGGCGGGGTGTCTGATAGGCCTAGCTATGCGTGTCAATCCTGGATGTGTGCCAGTGGATGTCCGCGAGATCATCGACGGGTCGTCGAAGCCGTGCGCCGTGAAGACCAGCGTCGCGTGCGGAACTGCTCGATGAGTTGGCTCAAGTTGCCGACCTTGCAGCTTGATACGGCTCCGGAGCCGGCTTCACGAGGATCCGACGCCCGACGGCATCAGCGGGTGGGGCGACTGACGCACTGAGCGCAGCAGGCGGACAGTGGAGCGCTGGATGCACTGGCCGCCCTGCGGACAGCCTGGGGCCCGCGAGCACGCCGGCAGCCGACAGCCGAAGCGGTCCTGCTGCGCTGTTCTCCCGGTGCGCCCAGAGCGTGACTCTGTCGGGGATCTTGTTCGCCGAACTTCCCACCGCCCCGCTCAGCAGTCGGAGAGCGCCAAGCGGCCCGACCTGGGCTGGACCAACTGCGCTGGGTCGAATGGCGCGGCGGCCGACCCCCTCCAGTGGACCACCGCCCCCTGAAGCACCGTGGCGCGGGGCGACACCGCTCTTCGTTCCTATCCGCAGCGCTGTGACCTGGATCCGTGATGTCCGTGGAATGCCGGCCATGCCGTCCGCCGACCGGCGTTCCCTCACCGACTCGAACGAGAATGAAAACGGTGGGCGAGCGGGGCGGTGAGCAAACAGCGGGTTCGCCGGCGGCCGACGGGCCGCAGGTGCGGGTGCATGACGGGCAGCAGCTGCACGCCGTGGTCAAGGCCCGCCGCAAAGAACGCGACGAGACCTGGCGATACCGATTGCAGATCCACCTGCCTCCGCGGCCGAGCAGCGCGGGCGCCTGGTCGACGAATCCGCGCCCGGCGGCTTTGCCGTACCCGCGAGGCGGTGCTAGCCGCTCGAGGGTCAGCCGTATGACGCGGGACCCACCGTGTGGCACGGCGCCGTCCCGGCCTCGCGGGTCGAGGAGCCGGTGGATTTCGGCCCCGAGCGCGGGGGCCGGCGCGCCTCGTGCACCGCGGCGACTGCCACGCCGTCCGCGGCCTCTCCCACCCCGTCACCACCGACCAAACCCGCGCCACCCGCGCGCGACCCGACGCCGCAACCTGCCCCGTGTGCCGCCCCCACCAGCCCCTGGGCCGGTTGGCCGGCTGAAGGACCAGCCGGGCGCGCCGGCTATCGCCTCCCTTTTGGCGGCCACATCATCGGCACCGGCATCGCCTCCTACGGTCTCGCCGCCCCCCGAGTCCGAGCCGAGCAGCAGTCCCGGGGGTGAGGACCTGAGCGGCTCTGCATGAAGGCAGCTGAGGCGCACGGGCGACCACGTGTGCTCACCAGGACGCCGGGCGGCCGGAGCGGGCCTTGGTCAGCCTCTGATCCAGGCGGGAGAAGGTGACAGCGACGTGAACCACGAGCACTACAGGCAGGGTGAGGAGAAGGGACCACGGTACCGCGTCGACCGCGGCCAAGAGGCAGATGACGGGAAGGGTGAGGAGAGTGGGGATCGTTGAGGCCAGAGCGGTACGCATGCGGATCCGTCGGTTCATCAGCAGCCTCCTTGGGGGCACATGGGAATGCAGGGGCGACCACAGCGGGCGCGAGTCAGGCGGAGCTGTGGCGCGCGCGGTCCAGGTACTCAGCCAGCTCTCGCCAGTCGTCGGCCGGAGCACCGGGGTCTGCCGACATGGCGGCTGGATCGTCGTGCCAGGCAGCCCTCACACCGGCGGAGATACCCGCATCGCCGCCGGTGAACAATGCGCTCAGCTCATCCATGCGGGCCACCAGTCGGCGGGTCTTCTGATCCGTGGCCGGAGTTCCCGTCGCACGGAGCCGTTCGGCTCTTCGGTACAACTCGGGCCACTCGACTTCGAGCAGGTAATGCATCGCGGGCCCCAGGGCAGCGGCACGCGTCCGCAGGGCCTGTAGCTCCTCGGCATCCAGGTGGCGGCTCAACGTGTGCTCGTTCTCCGGACCGGTGCCGCCGATCGCCCGCAGCGCGTCGAGCAGAGCCGGGGCCGCCGGAGACTTGTCAGCCGCCAGCTCCTCACCGAGTCGCACGAGCCGCTCGCGCAGGACGCCGAGCGCTTCGATGGACGCCTCCACACCCGCCAAGTGATCCCGGACCAGGCGCGTCGGACCGACACCCGCATCGAGACAGACAGCAATGGAATCCAGCGCCAGCCCCAGACTACGCAGCGCCAACACCTGATAGAGACGGACGAGGTCGTTGTCGGTGTATTCCCTGTGTCCTCCCGTGGTGCGTTGCGAGGGACTGAGCAGCCCGATGGTGTCCCAGTGGTGCAGCGTGCGCACGGTCAGACCGCTGGCCTCCGCGAGTCGGCCTACTTTCCAGGTTGCAGAAGGAGTCATGGAGCCACCATGCCTCCTCACCCCGCGTGAGGTTCAAGCCACGGCAGTGCACTGTCTACCGCTGAGCAAGCGTCCTCGCTGCAGCACGCTCGTCATCTCCTCGCCGTCGCTGTCCTGGCACAGGCCGTCGCCCGGCACGGCCGCGCCGCCGCCGCTCGGGGAAGTCGCCGGGCCTCGTCCAGCCAGCCGCAGGGCCGACGCAGGCAGATGTGGATGTCGTAGCGCCGCCGTCGGCGGCAGACTGCCGGCGCCGGTCAGCGCACCACGGGGCGCACGGTCAGGGCGGGGCTCCGCGCGCTACGGGTCTCAGCATGGTCACGCATCGGACAATACGGTTCGGTGAGGTCGGGGATCTGCTGAAGTACCGCCATAACCAGCCCGAGCCCCGCCCACAGGGCACACGCCGCACGGTTGCACCGCACCATCACGCGGATTCGCGGGCGCCGGCAGTCACCGCCCCCACCCACCCCGACAACGGCCCCGGCCGCTGCGCCGGCGCCCACGTCGACGCCGGCCATCACGGGCAGCGCCGCCGCCCCCTCTCCCCCGCGACCAGCCCGGACCACAGCCCCTGGTGGACCCGCCTGAAGAGCTCGGTGGCCTGCTGGTCAGCCTCGCCACCCTCACGGCAGTCGGAGCCGCACTGATCACCGTCCGCCAAGCCGCCAGCGAGCAGAACCTGACCCGCGACGGGCAGGTCACCAACCGCCACACCGCTGCAGTCACCAACCTCGGCGACAACGCGGAAGAAGTCCGCATCGGCGTACGGGTGGATCTGACAGCCGCGGACCTGACCGGAGCGTTCCTGTTCTCCGCGGACGTGACCGGCGCGAAACTGGCCGACGCGGACCTCACCGACGCCATGCTGAACGGTGCCGACCTGAGCAAGGCCAAGGGCTACACCCCCTCAACGCCCCGGCCCCAAAAGCCCATCCCACCTCCGGCGCACTGAACCAGACCGAGCGAACGCCCGCATGGCGCGCTGCTGGGCGATCACGCCACAGCATCCGGGACCGGGACAGCGCGTGAAAACAACTCGGCGCGCGGGCCCTCACCGCGCACAGCCCCGTTCCGGAGTTGAGGGCACCGTCAACGAGTTCGCCCACGGACACGGCTTGCACCGCTGCCGCTACCGAGGCCAGGACAAGGCCCACATCCAGCACCTCCTGACCGCCATCGCCATCAACATCGAGCGGCTCAGCCGTCTCTCACCGACCGAAGCAGCATCCCGGCCACGCCGACCGACCCCGTTCCAGACCTACCTCGACCAGCACGCGATCCCCCGGCCGCATTCCTGGCGAACCCTGGGCGCCTGATCCAGCAACTCCAAGATCCCCGACAGAGTGAAACTAATCCTCGATGACTACGCGCACGCTTTTGACATCGCTGTCCGCCGCGTCTGGGACCACCATGCCTGCGTCGACACCGCTGCGCAGATAGTGCAGGACGTCCGAATTGAACCGTTCGCCGGGCAGAGCCGCCGGGATCCCGGGCGGGTACGGCGTCAGCATCTCCGCGCTCACCCGGCCTACCGCCTGCTCGCAGGGCACCT
Organism: Streptomyces sp. NPDC006733; assembly: GCF_040636125.1. Lineage (NCBI taxonomy): Bacteria > Bacillati > Actinomycetota > Actinomycetes > Kitasatosporales > Streptomycetaceae > Streptomyces > Streptomyces sp. NPDC006733. The sequence goes on from NZ_JBEYJD010000070.1 coordinate 8,288, forward strand.
GTTCGATTCGACCGAAGTACGCGTCGCGCGGAAGCATTGCCTGTTCCAGGCGCAGGTGTCGCGGGTCGGGGACCGCCACGCGGTCGGCGGGGCGGAGGGAGGCCGCGTGGGCTACCAGGTCGTGCAACGCCCTCAGCAGGGCCTCGGAGCTTTGCTCGTCGTCCGCGTGGGTGAGCTGGGCGCTGATCCGGCGGTGGTCGCTCAGGTGCAGATTGACCGCGTGGTGCTCGCGGATCCAGTCGGCAGCTCGGTAGCCGGTGGTTGCCAGGCCGGTGATGTCGATGATGATCTGCAAGGGGTCCATGTCCGCTGATCGGCCAGGGCCGCAGAAGTCCTTCCGGCCGTGAACGTGCAAGCCCTCGATGCTCGCGATCCGCGCGCGCACCGTCGAAGCCAGCTTCAGGGCACTGTCGTAGAGCCCACGCCCCTGCTCGACCATCTGCCTGCGCCAGCCGTCCAGCGCAGCGTAGATCAGTACCGAGGGGCTGGTGGTCCCCAGCAGGTCCGCACGGCTTTGAAGCACATGGGGATCAATCAGCTCACCTTGCAAGTGGAACACCGACCCCTGCTCCAAACCGGCACCCATTTTGTGGACTGACGTGACGCAAACGTCAGCTCCGGCGTCCATCGCCCAGGTGGGAAGGTCAGGGTGGAAGGGAAGGTGCGCCCCCCACGCCTCGTCGACGATCAAGGGCCTGTCGTGGTCATGGCAAGCCTCAGCGATGGCGGCGAGATCCGAGCAGGTCCCGTACGGGGTAGGTGTGGTCACCAACGCGCCGCGGGCGCCCGGGTGCTCCGCGAACGCCGCGCGGAAGGCGTCAGCGGACGGCGGATGCGCAATGTGGCGCTCAGGATCCCACTGTGGTTCGACCCAGACCGGCTGGATGCCCGCCAGCACCAATCCGGACACCACCGACTTGTGGGCATCCCGTCCCACCAGCAGCTTCTCGTACGGTCCCGCCACCGCCAGCATCGCTGCCTTGACGGACAGGGAGCTGCCGCAGGTTGAGAAGAAGGTGTGGTCGGCGCCGACCGCGTCGGCCATCAAGGCCTGGGCTTGTTCGATGATCCCCTTCGATGAGGACCGGTCGTCCAGTCCGGCTGTTGCGAGCACATCGGAGCGGAACACCGCTTCGCCCAAGGCGGCAAGCACGCGCGGATCGGTGCCTCGTCCCTGCTTGTGGCCCGGCGGTGTGAAGGGCGTCTGACCGCTGGAGTGATACGCCGCCAGCGCCTCGAGTATAGGCGTTCGTGAATGGTCCATGTACACGCGAATTCCCCCGCGCCCCGAGCGGAAAACTCGACACCCGCCGGCAGACGCCATGCGGGGGAACCGCGTATGGGCCACCGGGACCCAGATGGATGCGACCGCCTCAACAGCCTCGCCACATTCCTCGCGCGACCCTGGGCCCTGCCCATACGTCAGGCCTCGCCCGCGCGGTCGGTGACGAGGTCGATCAACGAGTGCATTCCTCCACTGACCAGCGCGCGCCGCTGACGGTCCGCACCGGTGCCCTCCTGGAGGAACCGGTGGAGCAAGGAAGTCACCTCACGCGTATCGCCCGCCTCCTCCAGGGCCGGCGAGAGGTGATCGACAAGGGCGCAGACGACGTCCCCTGCTCTACGCTGTCGGCCTTGCGCGTCAACCAGGGCGCTGCCCAGGCCGTGCCGCGCGGCGTGCCAGGTCATCGCGTGCAGCAGCTCCTGCGGGCACTGAGGTATCGGCGTGCCCGCCCTCTCGTCGCGCATGGCGGTCGCGACGAGCGCGCGGACCATGCCGGCGAACATCACCGCCTCGTCGGTTCTGAGCTGTACGTCCAGGCACCGCACCTCGACCGTGGGGTACCGCTCGGAGAGCCTGGCGTGCCAGTAGAGCTGTCCGGTGTCAGCGATGACCCCAGCCGATAGCAACGCCTGCATGCGGCGTTCATAGTCGGCGAGGTCGGCGAACTGCGGGGTCGGCCCGCTGACGGGCCAGCGCCCGAAAAGTACGGTTCGCCAGCTGGCGAACCCGGTGTCGTTCCATTCCCACACGGGCGAATTAGCCCCCATGGCGATCAGGACGGGAAGCCAGGGGCGAATGCGGTTGAGTACGGCAACGCCTATTTCGCGATCGGGGACCGCCACGTGCACGTGCATGCCATTGACCAACTGCTCATGCACCAACTGCTGGGCCTGTTCTCGCAGCGCGAGATAGCGGGGGCGGGGTGTCACGGGTACGGGCACCGCGTCCTTGAGCGGCGCTGTGCCGGAAGCGGCCACCCGGCATTGTGCACGCTCGGCGGCCACGGCGAGCGCGCGCCGTAGTCGAATCAGATGAGCGCTGACTTCGCTGAGCTCCGAGCACACCGGCGTGGCCACCTCGACCTGGGCCTGCAGCAATTCCGCCTGGATTTCGCCCGTCTCTACGATCGGCCCCAATCCCGCCGCCGACCGCACCTGCTCGGACCGCGATACCGGAAGAGCACTGGCCGGATCGAGGAGCAGATACTCCTCTTCCACTCCAATAGTGATCACATAGAGCGGCTGCCCCAGCGAGTGACACTCCAACCAGCAGCATCGCGACGAGCCGAAGCGCTTCTCCATCGACCCAATGCCCTGGTGACATCAACGAATCATCAAGCGTCCGAGTTGCTGGACACCGCTAGCGCCCTGTCAGAAGATGGCCGCCCTTAGCCGCCAGGCCTTTCTGGTGTTGTTATTTCCTGTCACCCGTAGATACGGTGTGGGGGGTTCGAGAAACACCCCGAAGCGTGCATCCGCACGAAACCTTCACAGTTTCTCATTCCATAGTCTGATCCAATCTCGGATGTCACGTTCCCGATGTGAACGCCATGGCGAACTCCGTGCCCATATGCTTACATGCCGGACATTCGAAATGCCGCTCGCCTTGGCTATATCAGGGCAAGGAAGTCGAGTGAAGCATGAGGAAGTGGAGTGCATTCAGGGTCGCGATTTGGTGTTGCGCGGCGCAATGATCGAAGATCATACGGATATCCCTGCTGGCCGATACCGTGCTTCCTTTGCGATACGCCGGGCAACTGCCTGAATGCGGCGGCCGATGCCGACGATGCAGATATCGGGCTCTCCCACGGCGGCAGCGTTGGGCACGGACCATGCGCGGGCTCGCACCACGGGGCTCACGCCGCCTCCCGCGCCCACCGCTCTCGACGGTGGTATCCGGCTGCCGCGTAGCGCTGCCTCCATATGCCATATGCGCGAGGTCCCTCCCGCGGTCCGTTACGAACAGGCGGATACGGGTAGGCGATCAGTCCGCAGAGGAAGAATGGAGAAACCATGAGCACCGAAAATGGTCGTCCTCGGACGGCTGGCGAAGAGGTCGAGGCCGAAATCGAGGACGCCGAGACGGACCTCAGCGAAGGGAAGGACAGTGACGGCCCGGGCGAGTCTGCAGACACCCTCACCCCCAGCCCCAGCGCGCAAGAAAATGAACAGGATTAAAGACGACATCCCAGAGCCCCCACCGGTCGACCGGAGCCGGACGGGCAGCAAGCCCCACGTGATCATCGACCGGCGCGGCACTCCCCTCCTCGTAGCGCTCACAGCGGACACCGGCACGATGCCACCCAGCTCATACCGCCACTGGACGTGATACCCCGCATTCCGGGCTGTAGCGGCTGCCTGCGGAACCGCCCCAGCGATGGTTCGAGACCGCGGCTACGGCTATGGCGAGTACCGCCGCCTAATCCGCACCTACGTGGTTACCGACCGGACGTCGCTGTTCGCCCTGCGGCGCAGCGGCGCGATGCGCGGGTGCGGCATTTCGCCGTCGTCGAGGTAACGTCCTTTCCGGGCTCGCGCCGGCTGGCGCAGGCGGTGCTCCGCACCGGCGCGGGGCCAGGCGCCCAGCGGATCTACGACGAACACGTCCTCTACCACGCCGCCTGCGAGCAGGGTGCTAGGGCCTGTCCGGCGGATCTTGATTGAGAACTGCCAATAGGCGTAGGACCAGGGGGTTTGCATCGTTCTTGCGCCACGCGACGGCGACTCGTGTGCGCGTGGTGCCGGGCTCGATCCCGCGGAAGGCGACGCCCTTGAGACGGATACGGCGGATGCTCTTCGGGGCCAGTGATACGCCCAGGCCGGTTTCCACCAGGGCGCAGACGGTCTGCCATTCCACGGCGTGCTGGGTCACTTGGGGGGTGAAACCCGCAGCGGTGCACAGGTTGGTGATCTGGTCGTACAGCGGCGGGCCAACGGCGCGGGGCAGGAGCACAAAGGGGCAGTCTGCCAACTGCGCGACCCTGACGGTCCGTTGTGCCGCGAGGGGGTGTGGGGAGGGCAGGACGGCCACGAACGGCTCGGTCAACACGCACTTGAATCCGAGGTCCGCGTCATGGGTGGGCGGTTCGCGCAACAGGCCGATGTCGATCGTCCTTTCGCGCAGAGCGGCCAGTTGCGGTGTGGTGGTCATCTCCTGGATGTCCAGGGCCACGGCGGGAAACCGTTCCCGGAAGGTGCGCAGCAGGCCGGGGAGGACAGTGAGGGCGAGAGAGGCGGCGAAGCCGATCCGCAGGCGGCCGGCCCTACCGCTGCCGACTTCTCTGGCTGCAGTCAGACCCTCTGCCAGGTCGGTGAGGGCATGCCGGGCAGCGGGCAGGAGTTCCCGGCCCGCCGGAGTGAGGCCGATATTCCCCGGTTCGCGGCTGAAGAGCGCGTACCCGACCTTGTCTTCCAGGCGGCGGATCTGCTGGCTCAGCGGCGGCTGGGCGATGCCCAAGCGGGTGGCGGCGCGGCCGAAGTGGAGTTCCTCGGCGAGCACGACAAAGGCGTGCAGCTGCGGGAGGGGAAGTTCAGGGCACTCCATACGCATAGAGATATCACGCCATGCTCGGAAGCGTATTAGACGTATCAGTGCTGGTCACTTAGCGTTCGTCGCATGACAGAGCGACGTTCCATCCTCAGCGGCTCGACGTTCGAGGAGCAGATCGGCTATGCCCGCGCCGTGGTCGACGGCGAGTGGGTTCATGTGTCCGGGACGACCGGGTTCGACTACACCACCATGACGATCTCGGACAACGTGGTGGAGCAGGCTGAGCAGTGCCTGCGCAACATCGAGGCCGCCTTGACCGAAGCGGAGTGCACCTTCGCTGACGTGGTCCGGGTGCGCTATCTGCTGCCCGACCGGACCGACTTCGAGCCCTGCTGGCCGGTACTGCGTCGCGCCTTCGGAGAGGTCCGGCCGGCCGCCACCATGCTCATGTGCGGCCTCGCCGATCCCCGCATGAAGATCGAGATCGAGGTATACGCCCGACAGATCACCGTGTAACCGCGTAGTCCGATCTGGGTGAACGGGGGCACCATGCCGGGCCGTCCGAAGCGAAGCGCAGGACACCGGCCCCAAGGGGGCCGGCTCTGCGAAGCAGAGCCGCGAGGCGCTCCAGCTCCCGAGGCGCCTCGGCCGAGCGCAGCGAGGCCGATCTCTCCTGAGCGTGCAGCGCTCAGGTGCCCGAAGCGCCCGCCACCGCGCTGACATCGATCTTGGAGCCCCAGAATGCGGGGCTCAAGACTTCGAAACAGAAGGACGTTCTGTTCGTCAAAATCATGCGGTCGACGGTGGTGGCCGCAGAAGCCGCGGTGCTGCTCGTTGGCGCTCTCACCGGAAGTGCGCAGGCCCGCACCGGCGCGCCGTACATTGGTGATGGCTACGCCAACGGGAAAGACGCCGTCTGGTGCGTTCAGCACCGTCGGAACTTCACCTTCGCCGACGAAGCCAGCTCGTTCCCCTACCGGACGCACCACGCGCAGATCACGGAAGACGGTTACTGGGGCCCCCAGACCAAGGAAGGTCTGGTCTGGTTCCAGCAGCAGCGCCACAACCTCGTCGCCGACGGCATCGTCGGCAGGGAAACTGGCGACTACCTCCTCTTCAACGGGACCTACCCCAACACCAGCGGCTGGTGCTACAACTTCCTCCCCAGCAACTAGTAACACAGCTCTGGGGTCTGTCAAACGAACGGGGATGCCATGCCTGACGACCGCAGCGCGGTCGCACGCGACGCCACAAAAGGCATCCCGCGAGCTGCCGACCCAGCAGGCGACAGACACCGGCGAGGAGAAGACCGGCGCAACAGCCGATCTGAAGAACCAGCGGTCTGATGCCCCGGAGCCGCAGGAAGCGCCGGGCTGACCCGCCGCCCGCACCGCACCAGACCCGTGCGCCCCGGAGGGCTCGACCGGCGCGCCTCCGACGCGCATGTATGTCCTACCCCTTTCAGCTCCCCCTGCGGCCGCTCCGCTGGTTAAAGCGGTCGGCAGCCCGCTCGTTCCGCGCCGTCCAACGCCGCAGGAACCGGTTTCGTCGCCCCGACCGGGCCGCGTCCGCGGTGCGGCCTTCCGCCAGCACGCTGTTCCCGGTCCGTTCCGGCAGAGCGCGGGCCAGAACAGCGGACATCCGCGTCACCGTGACGGGGGCACCCCCGTGGAGCGCACTGCCGAGGCGGGCCGCCGGGGTCAGGACGAGGCGGGGCCGGCGGCGCTGGATGCCGGTGATGATGCGCTCGGCGGCCCGTTCGGCGTCCATCGACAGCAGGGGTGTGCCATTGAGGGCGGAGAACCAGGCGTACTCCTGCTCCGTGTCGCCGCCAAACAGGGCGTGCAGGTGTGAGCCGGTCCGCATCAGGCCGGGGTGCACCCCGGTGACGCTCACCCCGTGGGCGCGCTCCTCGGCGTACAGCCCCTCGGCGAGGGCGGCCACCGCTGATTTCGCGCAGGAGTACGGGAGCAGGTGCGGCACGGCGAAGAGGCCGCCGACGGACCCGATCAGCGCCAGCCGCCCGCCAGCCGGGCTGCGCCGCAGGTACGGCAGCGCCTCCAGAGCGGTATGCACCGCGCCGGAGAAGATGGCGCTCATCGCGGCGTCGAATCCGTCGATGCCCAGGTCGTCGACCGGCCCCACCTGGATGATGCCGGCGTTGCCGATGACGATGTCGACGCCGCCGGTGCGGTCGGCGGTCCGTGCGAACAGCTCACGGACCTGATGGCGCTCGCGGACGTCGCACACCTCGGGGTGGACCCCGCCGGGGGCGTGCGGGGCCAGGAGGGTGGTGGCCTCTTGGAGTTCGTCCCGGTCGCGCGCGGCGATGGTGACCGCGCATCCGCGGTGGCCGAGTTCACGGGCGAGCAGCAGGCCCAGGCCCCGCGATCCGCCGGTGACGACTGCCGACAGGCCCGTGATGGGCGGCGGCGTGCTCAGCAGAGTCATGGTTGTTTCCTTCGGGTGGCGCACCGCGGTGCCGTCACGGCTGGAACAGCACCTTGATCGCGCCGTCGGTCTTCTTCTGGAACATGGTGTAGGCGTCGGCCGCGTCGTCGAGTGGCACGTGGTGGGTGGCGAACGTGTCGACGCCCAGCGGGTCCTCGTCGGTGAGCAGCGGCAGGATCTCGTCGCTCCAGCGGCGCACATTGGCCTGGCCCATCCGGAACTGGAGCTGCTTGTCGAACATGGTGAGCATCGGCATGGGATCGGTCATGCCGCCGTAGACGCCGGAGATGGAGACGGTCCCGCCGCGACGGACCAGGGAGATCGCCAGATGCAGCGCGCCCATCCGGTCGACGCCCGCGTGTTGCATGATCTTCTCCGCCCAGCGGGATGGCAGCAGCCCGGTCGCCTGCTGGGCGAGCCGGCCCGCCGGGCTGCCGTGGGCCTCGGTGCCGACCGCGTCGATGACCGCGTCCGGCCCGCGGCCGCCGGTGAGGTCGCGGACGGCCGCCAGCAGCTCGTCCTCATGATCGAAGCCGTCCAGGTCGACTACCTCGACCCCGTCCTGCCGGGCGCGCTCCAGCCGCTCGGGCACATGGTCCACCCCGATGACCGTCGCTGCCCCGCGGTGCCGGGCGATACGGCACGCCATGGCGCCGATCGGGCCCAGGCCGAGGACGGCGAGCGTGCTGCCGGGGGTGACGTCGGCGTAGGCGACGGCCTGCCAGGCGGTGGGCAGCACGTCGGAGAGGTACACGAACCGGTCGTCGGCCGGCCCGTGCGGCACCTTGATCGGGCCGAAGTGAGCCTGTGGGACCCGCAAGAACTCGGCCTGGGCGCCGGGAACCTGGCCGTAGAGCTTCGTGTAGCCGAACAGCGCCGCCCCCATGCCGTGCTCCCGGACCTGAGTGGTCTCACACTGGGTCGGCAGCCCGATCTGACACATGTGACAGCTGCCGCAAGCGATCTGGAAGGGCACCACGACCCGGTCCCCGGCCTTCAGCCCGGGCACCGCGCTGCCCGTCTCCTCGACGATGCCGATCGGCTCATGGCCGAGAATGTCGCCGGGCGTCATGAACGGCGTCAATACTTCGTATAGGTGCAGGTCCGACCCGCACAAGCCACTCGACGTGACCCGCACGATGGCATCCGTCGGTTCCTGGATGACCGGGTCGGGGACGTTGTCCACGCGGACGTCGCGCTTGCCGTGCCATACGGTCGCTCGCATCGCGGTCACTTCCTCGCTTCTTGCTCGGGGGGTCGGGGGGTTCCGCGCCGGGGCGCCGCGGGCGGCACTCGTCGGCGGTGGCTAGTGGGTGGTACGAAGGCCGGGCAGCATCCGGGTGCGGTAGAAGTCGAAGAACTCGCGTTGGTTCGGTCCGATCTGGTTGACGTATACCTCGTCGAAGCCGGTGTCGGTGTAGGCCGCGACGGCGGCGAGGTGCTCGTCGGGGTCGTCTCCGCAGGTGGCTGCTTCGGCACCATCGTCTCGGTGACCAGCCGGGTGGCCTGCTCGAAGTGGCGGGACGTGGGCAAGGCCTGGGCCAGTTCGCCCGGCAGCTGCTCGTGGGGCCACAGGCGGTGCACGGTCTTGACCGCGCGGTCGCGGTCGGTATCCCAGCAGACTTTCAGGCCGCCGATGACTGGCTTGTCGCCGCCGCCCGCCCGCCGGAACTGCGCCACCAGCTCCGCTTCCGGCGTCATGGTCAGGAAACCGTCGCCGATCCGCCCGGCCAGGGCGGCCGCCTGCGGTCCGAAACCAGAGACGTAGATCGGGGCCGGGTGCTCGGGCAGCGAGTACAGGCGGGCGTTCTGCACGGTGTAGTGCGCGTCCCGGTGAGTGATCTGCTCGCCCGTGAACAGCTTTTTGATCACCTGGACGGCCTCCTCCAGAATCTCCAGCCGCCGGGGCGTCTCCGGCCACGTGTCACCGAGGATGTGTTCGTTGCGAGCCTCGCCACTGCCGATGCCGAAGCGGAACCTGCCCCCGGTCAGGACAGCGGACGTCGCAGCGGCCTGTGCGTTGACCGCCGGGTGCATCCGAATGGTGGGGCAGGTCACCAGCGTCGTCACCGGCAGCGACGTCGCCTGCGACAGCGCTCCGATCATCGACCAGACGAAGGACCTCTGCCCCTGCTCGTCGTTCCAAGGGTGGAAGTGGTCCGAGATCGCAAGCGCCTCGAATCCCGCCTGCTCCGCCATCTTCGCCTGCTCCAGCAACCGGGACGGGGAGAACTCCTCCGAGGAGAGGAAGCAACCGTACGCGGTCATGGCTTGCCGCCTCCTGGGTCTGACGTCGACGCCGGCCGGACCATCAGGGCGCCCACCTTCGTGAGACCAGTTCCTGATGCCCGCATGCTGCATTTCGGCTACCCGACGGATCGATGGGCATGTGCGGCACCGGCCGCATATCACCCGGACGCGGCATCTGGCAGCGAACGTACGGGCGTCGCGTCGACCGGGCAGGCGGCGGGGCATGACCGACAGCGGGTAGTCGACCAGATCAGCCCCGGACAGTTCCGGGGCCACCTCGACGAGGGCCGCTCCCTGGGCCGGGGCAGCCCACCTCCACCAGCCGGTCCGCAGAACGTCGCTCGTCCGGCATCGGGAGACCGTTGCGGGCGAGGGTTGACAGCGGCCATGAGCGTCTGAGCCCCGAGGTCGCATGGATGAAGGACTACCGCGTCCCGCCCAAGGCGCCGGTTCTGCACGCTCGCCATCTGCGGGACGCCCGGATGTGCGCCGACCGGTCCTTTTGTCCCGCAGTCCAGGTATTGAATGCTGCTGACGGGTAGGTGCCATCCCATGGAACCGACACCTTTGAAGGCCGTGGCCCTCGTCTGCACCCTCAGCCCGTCCCCGGCCCGCTCCAGTTCCCAGCTACTCGCCCAGCAGGTGATGACCGCACTGGGCGAGCACGGCGCGAGCGGTGAAGTAATCCGGATCGCCGATCATCATGTGCGCCCCGGCGTGCAGGTCGATATGGGCGACGGCGATGCGTGGCCCGGTATCCGCGCGAAGATCCTCGCGGCCGATATCCTGGTGCTGTCGACTCCGATCTGGCTCGGCCACCCGGGCAGCATCGCCCAGCTCGTTCTGGAGCGGCTCGACGGCGAACTGTCGGAGAGCGACGACGAGGGCCGACTGCTGACCTACGGGAAGGTCGCGGCAGTGTGCGTGGTCGGCAACGAAGACGGCGCCCACAAGGTCAGCGCCGATCTCTTCCAAGGACTCAACGACGTCGGCTTTTCCCTGGCACCCGGCGCGGTGACCTACTGGGTGGGCGAAGCTATGCAGGGCACCGACTACCAGGACCTCGACATGACGCCCGACACAGTCGCCTCGACCACCAAGACCCTTGCCGCGAATGCCGCGCACCTCGCCCGTCAACTGCGCAAGGCCCCCTACCCGGCGATCTGAACGCACCGGCACCGACCCGCGCGCAACCCCTTCAGTCCGGGCCGTTCCCGGCCCAGACTCGCGGACGGAGCGAGTGGCCGAGAGCCTTGGCCAGCTGCGCCTTGTTCATCGTGGAGCGGCCCTGGATGTCGCGCTGCCGGGCTTCGTTGTAGAGCTGGTCGCGGGTGGGGCCGCCGGAGCCGGAATGCGAACGCTGTCCGCCGCGCTGGGAGGAGGACATGTCCTGGGTAGAGGAGCGGCTGGCGGTGCGCGATTCACCAGCGCGGGCGCGCTCCTTGTTGACCGTGCGGGCTGCGATCTCCTCGGCCCGCTTGGTTGACTTACCCTGTTTCTTTTGACTGCTCTCCATGTGCTCGTACTGTCGTTCCCGTTTGGCGTTGGATCCCCGGGGCACCTTGATGACCTCGTCTGTGGGTCGTATACCGACGGACGTACTTCGCCTGCCCGGGCATCTTCGACACGAACCGAGTCTCCTGGCATCCAGATACCCCCATACGGTTGCATCCGAGTGCCCACCTCGCGTTCTGGTCGATGGGGCTCATGGGGAGGTGGCAAGTGGCCACCAAAAACGCTCACGGGGCCCGCCAGAACGTTCGAAGCGTGGTTCCTACAGCCCGAACTCCAGGTGTACGACGTCGTTGATCTGGACTTCGCGCAGGGAGCCAGCGCGGGTGCCGCCGTCTTGGAAGTAGACCTCCTTCAGCGCGTCGGCGGTCAGCTCGCGCAGCTGGTCCTCGGTGGCGCCGCGCTGCTGGGCGTCGAACAGGCGGGCTGCGTAGCGGGGGGGCAGGGCGACGGTGAGGTGGCGGATGCGATCCTGGTCGGTCGTGCTGTCCGGGGCGCCGGCGTAGCCGAGGCGGGCGTGGACGTCGATGACCAGGCCGCCGGTGGTGGCCGCTTTCTGGCGGGCCTTGGCCCGTACCTGCGGCTGCCAGCGCGCTTTGACCTCGCGCTCCAGGCGTACGGCGAGGTTTTTGCGGGGCGCTTTGAACTTGTCCTTGACGTACCGCTCGACGGTGCGCTGCGAGACGCGCAGCATCTGGGCGACGGCCTTGGTGCCGCCGAGCTGCTTGACGAGGTAGCGCATCTGGGCGCCGGCGGACTTGGGTGCCGGGCGCGTGAAGGCCGTGTGGACCGCCTGGTTGAGGCCATCGCCGAACTCTGTGGTCATCGCGGTCTACTCCCCGGTGTCCTTCTCGGTGACGATGCCGTCCTTGATGTACCGGGCGAGGTTCAGCTCCGGGGCCTGGTGGGTCTCGCGCAGCGCCTCGCCCCACACGGTAGTTTGGGTGCCTTCCCATTTGACCAGGCCGGGGTTGACGCCGAGCTTGAAGCCGCCCGGCAGGGGCTTGCCGTCCGGGTAGGGCAGGAAGTCCAGCGGGCTGGTGCCGTTCGCGGCGTAGACGACGCAGTCGGAGTTGATCGCGATCGGGTACTGGCCGGTGGCCGCGGCGTGCTTGACGACCTTGCGGTGCAGGTTGATGCGGGTGCGGGAGATGACCGCCGCCCGGATGTCGGGTCGCCAGGTCGGCCTCTGCAGTGCCCGCCACGGCTCGCCCGACCGCCAGCCCTCGCCCCGCGGGCGCTCGCGCAGCTTGCCGAGGCCGCCCTTGACAGTAGCCTTGATCGCGGTCAGCACGATGCCCAGGTCCGGGTCGCGGCGCTGGTAGCCGTCCATCGCCGCCAGGAAGTCCGTCGGCGACAGATCCGCGTCGACGCCCAGGTCGGCCATAGTGGCCAGATACGCGTCGCGCAGCCGGTTGTACCAGCCGTCCAGATACCGCCCGTGGTCGTTCCGGACGTAGGCCTCGGTGGGGGTGACGTTGTACCCGAGCTCCACCGCGTACGCCACCGTCGGGGTCGCATACCAGGCCGGCCCCTCGGGCCGGTCGCCCTTGGGGGTGAACGGGCTCGGCAGCAGGTCGGCGTCCAGCTCCGCCCACTGCTTGCCGACCTTCACCCGCGACAGGTCGACATGGGACAGGTCCACCCGCCAGGAGCCGGGCAGCTTCGGATCGAACACCGGGTCCACCACATGCGTCGGCGTGCCCAGGCCGACGCTCAGCCCGTTGGCGCCGGCGGCGAACGCCATGTTCACGTCCAGGCCCACCAGGTAGCGCTGGACGCATTCGGCATCGGTCATCGGCCGCGCCCAGTCCAGGGCTTCTTCGAACAGCTTCTCCGCCGGGGTGCGGACATGGAAGCGCGGCAGGTCCTTGAGTAGGGGGTGCCCGTCGGGGGCTTCGGGCGGCGCGCAGTCCACCGGGTCCTTGCCCAGCGAGCCGGGGTTCTTGTCGTCGGCCTGCCGCAGCAGTCCGGTCTCCTCGTCGCGCACCGCGTAGGTCGGCGGGTGCAGCGCGGTCATCAACTCCAAGCCGGTCACCGCGGTCGAGCCGCGCGGCGTCATCACCCGGTCCGCGTACACGCCGAGCACCCGGGCCAGCTCCGCCGGCGGCAGCTGGGCTGCGGTGCCCCAGTGGCGGGGATCCAGCGCCCCCCAGGAGGGGATGCACAGCTGCACGCACTGCCGGCCAGCGACCTGCGCCGGCCGGTAGATCCGCGCCCACGGCCCGAAGCCGCGCTTGGTCAACTGCCACTGCGCGCGGGTCAGCTGCTTGGCGACCTTGTGGCTCTCCGGGATACGCCCGGACAGCCGCTCCTCCGCCGTGAGGACGGTGGGCAGGCCGTAGCGTTCGCACGCGGCCTCGGTCAGCACGACCAGCGGATCGGCCGCCTTGCCCGGAGCCGACAGCTTCCGCGCCCCAAGCTGGGCCTCCTTCAACGTCCAGTCCACCAGCGACGGCAGGGACTTGGCGGGCACCTCCAGCACCAGGCCGCCCACGCAGTACGCGAGCACCTGACCGTCGACGTCGACGTCGACGACCGCCAACGGACCGTTGGCGAAGCGCGGGTCGGCATCGGCTGCGGCGGCGGACTTGGCGGTGCCCTTCTTCGCCGCCGGACGCCGTGACGACGACGGCCTGGCGGTCGCCTCCGCACCCGGCACCGCAGGGTCAGGAGCACCGGCAGGGGTGTTGCCTGCGGCGGGCCGCGCCGCAGAGTCAGGCGCCACTGAGGGCGGGCCGGGGAACGCGCCCGGCGCGACCGCATCCGGGACGGGCGCCGGCGCTTCGGCATCGTCAGGCCGGGGGTAGAGCTTGGCCAGCCCGTCGAGCAGTCGGGCGTAGGCGTCCCGCTCCGGCGGCCGCGGCTCGGTCTTGCCCGACTCCCAGCCGCTGACCGTGGCCCGCCGGACCTCCAGCGCCTTGGCTACCTCATCGATCGTCAGACCGTGCGCGACCCGCAGCCGCTTGCGCTCCGCCGGCGGCGGCAGCGCGGCGCGGGACGCCAGCAGGGCGTCGACCGCAGCGTACAACTCGGACATGGAAGTACCTCCCGAGGGTCACCCTAGCCCATGAAACGTACGTAGTGCGTACTTTTACCGTACAAATAGCGTACGTGTTGCAGGGTGGAGAGGAGCCCCGTCGTTGGGTTCGGCCGCCTTCACCACGGCGCCGTCCCCCCATTTCCTGGACAACAGCCGCCGCTGGGCCAACCCATATAACAGCGAGGCCAGCGCTCTCCCGCACGTGAGCAGGAGCCCGCACCCTCAAGAGGCCGCTCAACACTGCCACTCCGCCTACTCACCCACCCGCTCGCGCCACTTGCCCACCTGCCTGCGCGCGCGTATCTGATAAACGGCGGATCTGTTGATCATGGAGACGCTAAGTGGTCGGCGCCGGGAGTCCTTCGGGGGTTGATCATGCGGTGAGGCGGAAGGAGAATTCTTCCGGGTGGTCGGCGGTGTGCCGGTCGAGCCTGGCCAGCAGATCGTCCAGGTCGGAGGTGGTGAACTTCCACTGGAACGGCTGTGCCGTGGCGTTGTAGCGGTCTTCGAAGGCTCGGAGCCAGTCCCCGACCTGGGCGAGGTCGGTGAAGTCGTTGGGCGAGACGACCTTGCGCTGGACGACGGAGAAGTAGATCTCCACCTGGTTCAACCACGACGCGTGGATAGGGGTGTGCACCATCACCGCGTTCGGGAACGCGGTGATCAGCCGGTCGGCGGCTTTCTTGCCTCGGTGGGAGGAGCCACTGTCGACGATCCGGAACACGCGCTTGGCGCTGGCATAGGGCTCCTGGCTCATGACCTGGGTGACCAGGGTCATGAACGGTTCGATCCCGGTCCTGGGCTCGGTGCGGCCGAACACCTTCGCATGGTGGACGTCGTAGGCGGCCAGGTACGCCAGGGCGCCTCCGCGGCCGTAGGTGTGGTTGACGCGCATGGCGCGGGCCTGGCCGGGGGCGAGGGTGGGGTGGCATCGGCAGCGGGCCTGGATGGAGGTCTTCTCGTCCGCGCTGATCACGTACTCGTCCTTACCGAGCCGTTGGCCCTGCCAGGTGCGGGCGTACAGGTCCAGGACGCGCTCGGCCCTGGCTCGGAAGTCGGGGTCGGTGATGAAGATCCATGAGCGGTGCTGCCAGGGCTTGAGTGCGTCCGCGGCGAGCCAACGGCGCACGGTGGAGGCCGACATGAACGTAGCGATGCCCCGGGCCATGGCCTCCCTGGCCAGCTCCGGGCACGACCAGCGCGACAGTGGCACGCCGGTCTCGACGGGTAACTGGCAGGCCAGCGCCTTCACCTGGGCGGCCTGCAGCGCGGTGAACGCGGAAGGGCGACCGGGTCGGTTGCGGTCGGTCAGCCCGGCCAGGCCCTGCTCGGCGAAGCGGCCTCGCCACCTGCGCACCGTGTCCAGATGCAGGCTGGTCTCCCGGGCGATGCGCGCGTTGGAGCGTCCACGCGCCGCGTGGAGAACCACCTGTGCCCGCAGACGCAGCCGGTACTCGGTCTTGTGGCCGTAGGCCATCTTCTTCAGCCGCTCACGCTCCGAGGTGGTCGGGGATATCGGGCGGGCCGGGGCAACGGGCATTCGGTGAGGACCGATCGGGAGAAGTGGATCACGACAGCCCGTAGCTTGCCGCGCCCGGTCCCCGGCCCGCCCGGCACGATGGCGGTCGTGCCCACACCGCCGGAACACACCAGGAACTTCGAGCAGCTCCTTGGCGGGCACGACCGCACCGCCTGGCCGCAGCCGAGTACCTGTAGGTGATGCCCGCAGGCCGTGCCGGCCCACAGGACGGGTCCGTCGGGGTGCCGATAACCTCCCTTCATTCCCTGCCGAGAGAGGAGACACCGTGATCGTCGTCGAACACGAGCTGACGACCCCCTGGGAAGCGGTCTTGATGGAGCCGACCGCCGGCAACGGCACGGGTGCCGTCGTACTGGCCGGGTCGAGCGGCCGGGTGGACCGCCAGCGGGCGAGGCTTCTCGCCGAGCAGGGTTTCCTCGCTCTGGCCATACGCTGGTTCGGCGGACCGGGGCAGCCGGCGGGGATCTGCGAGGTACCGCTGGAAACGTTCGTCGCAGCCGTCGACCTGCTGAAGACTCGTGGGGCGGAGCGCGTCGGCATTCTCGGCGTGTCCAAGGGCGCCGAGGCCGCGCTGCTTACCGCGGTTTACGAGCCGCGCGTCAGCGCGGTGGTGGCCGTCTCTCCGACGTCGCTGGTCTGGTGCAACGTGGGGCCGGGGTTCGACGGGCGGGACCGGCCATGGAGGTCCTCCTGGACCTGGCAGAGGCAGCCGCTGCCCTTCGTCCCGATGGACGGCGATTCCTGGCAGCCCGTGGAGCAAGGCGACGGTCCGGTGGCGATCCGCGGCTGGTACGAACTCAGCGAGCGGACCTACGCCCGGCGTCTGGACGCTGCCGCGATCCCGGTGGAGAAGGCGTCCGCCGACATCCTGCTTGTCGCCGGCGGCGACGACGCGATGTGGCCTTCCCTGCGGTATGCCGAGCAACTGGCCGCGCGCCGCCGAGCAGCCGACGCCCCGGTCCACCTGGTGACCCGCGATGACGCCGGACATCGGCCGCGCTTCCCGGGTGAAGGCCCCGCCGCACCCTCGAAGACCTTTGCATACGGAGGGACAGCCCGCAGCGACGCCCTGCTTGGCGAAGCGGCCTGGGCATCTATCCTCGGTCTGCTCCATCCGGGGCAGACCGAGGCCAACTCCAGGTGATAGGTGCCAACATCGTCGTGGTGTCAGTGCCGGGCGGGCTTGCGCGCGAGGCGTCCGGGCCTACGCGTAGCAGACTCCGACGTCAACCCCCGAAGGACTTCCAGGCTCGACCACTAAGTGAGTGAGATGACGATCAAGTAAGAGCACGAGCCCGCAGCGGAGCCGGGTGGGTCAGCCACGTCGGACGAGCAGATGATTGCGATGCTAGTTGACCGGGCTCGGAGCGAGGGGCCCCGTGCGACACAACGCGTCCCGCCCGAGCGGTTTGCCGGAGTACTGCCCGCGGCGTGCACCCGCGCCATGTCATGATCGGCGACGTGGACTAGTTCGCGTGGCCCGACAGCAACGCCGACCGTGCGGCTCGCGTACGCGCCGCGTGGTCGGCGACCTGCCAGGCACTGCCGGTCGGTTCCGTGATCACCAGTGAGGTCGTCGGCCGGCAGCGCTTCGGGGTCTTCCTGCGCATCGACACCCACCCCGACGCGATCGGCTTGGTGGAGATCACCACCTTGCCCATGGACGCGATCCTGCCGGCGATCGGGGAACGCGTGGTCGGCGAAGTCATCGACCACGCCGATCACCACCAGCAGATCAAGGCCAAGCTCACCCCCAGCGATGAAGTCTCTTGCCGGGCAGAGGTCCGGGCCCCAGCACCCGTCGGCGTTGCCCGTGAGGATCCGCCCGGTCGCGGGGCCGGTGATGCCGAGCAGCACCAGGTCGCTGCAGCCGGCTTCGGTGATGTGGAGGAAGAGGTCGCCCCGACGGTGGCACCCCTTCCCACGCGGTGAATCCGCGCGGAGCGGATGTCGGCGTCTTCGGGTCCATGCTGAACAGGCGGCGCTTCTCCAGGGGGAACAGACCATAAAACGGGGAGGCGCCGACAGAACCCAGGCAGCTGAGGAACGCGCGGTAGGCGTGCGTCGGCGGGTAGGGCGCCAGGAAGCTGGGGCCGAGGGCGAGCGCGTCCCGGGGGCGCGGGCGGGGCGTCCGGGACACGCTCCCGCGGCGCCCGTCGGGTCCGCGGCGTGGTCGTCGGTCAGGAACCCCGGTGGGGTGTTGCGGCAGAAGGTGCCGGTGTGGTGACAGGGGTCTCGTTGTGGGAAGTGTGGGGAGGCAGGGTACCGATGAGGAGGACGGCCGCGATCAGCACGGCGGTGACACCGGCGAGTTCGAGGACCGTGGAACGCCGTAGGTGCGTGGGCGTGGGGGGCTCGCGCCGCCGGCGCGTACAGGCCTGGCGCACGGCGGCGGTCGCCAAGACCAACAGAAACAGTACGGTCTTGGTCAGCAGCAGGGTGCCGTAGTGTGTGCCGGTCAGGGCGCCTACGCTTCCTACTTCACGGTACGCCTGCCAGAAACCGGTGGCGGCCAGCACCGTCACCGCGCACAGGGCGAGCCGCGAGAAACGGGTGGCCACAGCGGCCGGACAGGTGCCCGGGCCGCGGGTCATGAGGACGACAAGGGTCACCATGCCGCCTGCCCAGACCGCCATGGCCGTGATGTGCACCGTGGTGACCGCCAGGGCCAGTGGCACGAGCGGGCCGTCCGGCGCGTGGCTGATCTCGCTCCAGGTGAGGGCGAGCAGAAGGGTCAACACCACGGCCGCGGTTCCGCCCGCGCGCCGGTGCCGCAGGATGGTGTCGCCGACCGCCGCGATCAGCGCGAGGAGCATCATCCGGGCGACGAGGGCGTGCCCCACATGGGTCGACAACGAGGTGGCCAGTAGCGACCGGTCGAAGGTATGGCAGAGGGAACTGCCGTGGGTGGCCGGCCCGTAGACGAGGAGTTGGACCAGTGTCGCGGCCAGCAGAACCGTCCAGCCGGTGACGGCCGGCCATCGCGGGCCGACCGGTGAGGGTGTGACGATTCCGCCGTCCGCCTCATGGTTCGGGTCCACCATCAGGGCCGTCTGCCCGCTCGCGCTCTTGACTCGGCGGGAACCGGTTCCGGGGCGTGGGAGGGTGCCCGTGACGTGATCCAGGTCCGGGTCCCGTTCCGGCAGGCAGTACAACCGGACCGCTGTGAAGCCGGTCATGAGGGCGAGTCCCGCCAAGCCGAGCCAGATCGCCGCGTCGAGGACCGCGTCCGTCAGCCGGTCACGACCGCCGACGCCGGCGACCGCGTCTGAGGCCGTACCGGGGGCGCCCACGGAGAACGTGAACGCTCCGGACGTGGTGTGGCCGTCGTCGGGCGCGGTGGTCCGCCAGCTGACGACATAGGTGCCGTGCTGCGACCCCGGGGCGAGGCGTACGCCTATCCGGTCCCCGTCAAAGCCCGCCGCGGTCGGGGCTCCGCGGTCGAGGTGATGCCCGTTCGGGCCGATCACCGTGATGCGGCTCAGGTGGAGCGCGACCGGCTCCGAGAAGTGGAGGATCACCTGTCGCGGTGCGTCGGCGACGACCGCCCGGTCGGATGGCGAGGAAGCGACAAGTCCCGCGTGGGAGAAGGCCGCGCCGGGCAGGGCGAGGAGCAGGATCAGTGCAAGTGCCGCGCCGCGCGCGAGCGTACGCGTTGCGGTGCGGTGTGTCCCTCTGAGTCGCCCCGCCCACGAGCCGGTCCTCGATGTCAGTGACATGAGCCCGCGACCCGACGCTGCTGGATCACCTGGTGGGAGCCCGGCCGGTATTCCGCCAACGTGCGCGCATCGGGGTAGATTCGCCACTGCCCCGACTGGTAGAACAGGGTGTCGTGGCCGCTGACGTCATCGCGGTGCCAGTCGATCCGGATCCTGGTCGGATCGGTGACCGTGAGACCGTCGATGGTGTAGGGAATGCCGACCGCCGGCCGGCAGGCGGTGTTGACGTGCACGAACTCGTCCTGCGGAACGGTCCTCTGTGCGCTCACGGTCCACAGGTTCCAGGCATGGACCCAGTCGCCGCCGGCCAGCAGTCCGAACTCCTGTCGGGCGACGGCGTACGCCTGCTGCGAGCGGGTGGGCCCGGTGGGTCCGGTGTGCGTACCGCCGTCTCCGGAGCCGCTGCCGTGCGAAGGGCCCGACCTGAGGGCTGCGATGGTGATGAGCGTCAGGCCGGCACCTCCGAGGAGCATCCATCGCTTCTCTACGCGGTGCACGATCCCCTCCCAGGACGGTCCTTGCGGTCGGAGGCTGTTGGACGGCGGACGGTCGGCCAGGAGTGGGCAGCCGACCACCCGCTCCTGCGGTGAAGGGCGCAACCCCCGGCCAGGCGTCCGGAGAGGCTGTCGGGGGTTCCGCTGTCGCGGTCAGTTGGTCAGTCGGTGGGTGCCGTAGTGCCCGATGAGCGACGTGTTGGCCCTCAGGTCGAGATCGGCTGTGAACCTCAACGAGTCGCGTATCTGGTCGGTCGTGATCGCGGAGGAGGAAGCGCCGCCGAACGTGTAGGTGAAGGACTGACCGGGAGCGACCTGCCGCTGGTTGAGCGGCACGTCGTGGAAGCCGAGTCTGGCGATGTAGAAGGAGGTTCCGTCGCCGCGCGGCACCTCCAGATAGTCCTGTTGCGGATGACCGTACTGCTGGGTCGCGGTGTAGCTGTGGTCGTCCGAACTGGCCGGCGCGCGGAAGATGAGGACCGCGCAGTCGGTCGAGAGGACGTGGGAGGTGGTGTTGGTGAAGACGAAGCTCCAGTTCCCGTACCACTGGTCGCCGGTGAACGCCACGTACTCGGACAGGCCGACGTTGCTGGTGAACCGTGTGGTCAACGGCTCGCTGAGGATGGGGTTAGCGCCGCTGATCGGGTGATCGACACCATTCGCGCAGCGCTCCAGCGGGGAGGAGTATTGGGACGGCTGACCAGTTGCCACCGCCTGAGTGAAGTCAGCGGGTCCCGCGCTCACCGCGGTGGTCGTGCCGGGAACGGCCGAGGCGGGACTTCCGCCCGCGAAAGCCGCCAGGCCGGCAAGGAGGGCGACGGTACCGGCGCCGGCGGCTAAGCCGCGCTTCGTGGACTTCCCGCGCATAGTGGGTCCTTCCTTTCGATCGCGAACGAGCGGGCGTGCACCTCGCAGTGAGAGCCGCAGAGCGGTGGTGGTGGCGGTGGCGGGGTGGCCGGCATCGGCTGCCGGCACCGCGTCAGGGCCGACGGCGGATGGCTGCCGTGGAGCCGACGAAAGCCCCTAGTGCTGAATTCCTTATATGCAGTAGACATATCGTCTGCGGAGGTGTCGGGTGGGTGGTGTGGGACGGCCCCAGATCCAGGGTCCGGCGCGGG
>NZ_JBEYJD010000071.1:0-28900 GCF_040636125.1 Streptomyces sp. NPDC006733
GCGCCCCCCCCCGGGCCCCCCCACCGCCCCCCCCGGCGGCCCCCCACGGGGCTGGGCAGGCACCACGGGCACGGGCATGGTCGCGGCACGGACACGCGTATGCCGCGAGGCCGCCGGCCGGGACCCCGCGCGGGCGGGCTCAGACGTCGCCGCGCCAGGAGCCGGACTCGCGGCCGCGGTCCTCGATGTACTCCTTGAAGCGCTTGAGATCGCCGGTGATGCGGTGCTTGACGATGCCGAGCTTGTCGCCCACGTTCTCGGCGAAGCCCTCCGGCTCGTAGTCGAGCTGCAGCATCACCTTGCACTTGGTGTCGTCCAGGCGGTGGAAGGTCACCACACCGGCCTGCTTGACCTCTCCGGCCAGCGTGGTCCACGCGACCCGCTCGTCCGGGATCTGCTCCGTGATCTCGGCGTCGAACTCGCGCTCCACGCCACCGACCTTGGTGACCCAGTGCGTCATCGTGTCCGTGCGCTGCTCGATGCGCTCGACCCCTTCCATGAAGTGGGGGAACGATGCGAACTGCGTCCACTGGTTGTAAGCGGTGCTCACGGGGACGTCGACCTCGACGGACTCTTCAACCTTCGACACGAAAGCTGCCTTCCTGTTCACGTTCACCGAGGGCCGGGCACGAGTGCCGGCCCTAGCGGGGAGCCGTTCTCCTCATGCGGTCGCCTGCCCAGACGCAAACGATCTATGACACCCAAACAGCCGCAAAGGCACCGGCCGGCCCGATCCGGCCGCCCCGGAGTGTGCCCGGTCACGGCCGGCCGGCGCCGGGCGCGGGGGCGGTCGACACGCGACGCTCCAGCGGCCCGATCACCGCCGTGCGAGGGGGGTGGCGGGGCAGGATCACCGTCATGAACCAATCCACCAGCGACGCGGACCGGCCGGACGAGCGGCATGTACGGCCGGACGGGGTCAGTGATGCCACGGTCGAAGCGCTGGGCACCCTGTCGGAGGCCTGGGAGACGGTCGAGCAGGCCCGCGGTCACCTGTACGCCTTCCACCAGCTGACCGGGGGCGCGGACCTGACCTTGGGCAAGGCGGTGCAGCAGTTGCGGGCGGCGGGCCACGGCGAGCAGGCGGACCTGGTGGAGCGGGAGATCGTGGGCCGCAACGTCATCCCCGGTTGCTGGACGTTCCAGGTCGTCGAGGCATACAACGCCACCTACTACGCGCCGTTCGCCGACGTGGAACGGCAGGTGCGCGAGGAACTCGCGGACGGCCGGACCCATCTGTACGAGGCCGAGATGAAAGAAGCACGCCGCACCCACGGCCACCCGGACCACACCGCCCACCCGTGACCGGCCCCGCGCGCGTGACCGCCCCCGCGGGCCCGTGAAGGACCCTGGCCGCTGGTGAGTGACCCGGCCCGCTCGTGAAGGTCGCCGCCGGCCTGCGACCGGCCCGGCGGACCGGCGGCAGAGCCCCGCCTGATCGCGCCGCGTGGGAAACGGCAGTTGCGGTTCCGGGGCCGCGGCAGCGGGTATCACCAGCTCATCACCCGGCACAGCGGCAAGTGCCTGGACGTCGCGGACGAATCGACCGGCAATGGTGCCCATCCCCCCGGGGTGGGCCCGCCCTTCGGCGCGCGCGAACCAGTTGTCCCAACGGCGCATCTCCCGACCGAGTTCCGCGCGCCATGTGACGCATCGCCGTAGCGGCCCGGACCTCCTCACCCGTCACCGGATCCAGCATGCACCTGGAGGACACGTGTACCGCTCCCGCCTGCCCGCGCGGCGACGAACCTCCCTTCTCGCCACTGCCGTCCTGCTCCTGGCCGCCGGCGGCCTGAGCATGTCCGACGTGCCCACCGTCGCCGCCGCGCCCAGTGCCTGTCCGTGGGTGCACTCCGCCGACCCGATCCCGCAGCGCGTCAGCCGGCTGCTGGCCGCGATGACCACCGCGCAGAAGACCCAACTCGCCACGGGGGCCGGGGGATCCGGCTACGTCGGGTTCACGCCGTCGATCGGCGCCCTGTGCATCCCGGCGATGAACCTCCATGACGGGCCGGCCGGCGTCGGCAACGGGGCGACGAACGTAACGCAACTGCCGGCCCCGGTCAGCCTCGCGTCCACCTGGGACCTGGCCGCCGAGCAGCGGTACGGTGCGCTCCTCGGCGCCGAGCAGGCAGCCAAGGGCAGCACCGTGGACCTGGGTCCGACCGTCAACATCGTGCGCGACCCCCGCTGGGGCCGCGCGTTCGAGTCCATGGGCGAGGACCCGTACCTCAACGGCCAGTTGGCCGCCGCCACCATCCGCGGCGTGCAGTCCACCGGTGTCATGGCGCAGGTCAAGCACTTCGCCTCGTACAACCAGGAGACCAACCGCGTCACGATCAACGCGGAGGTCAGCACGAAGGCGCTGCAGGAGATCTACCTGCCCGCGTTCCAGGACGCGGTGCGGCAGGGCGCGGCGGCGTCGGTGATGTGCTCGTACAACAAGGTGCGGGCCGTGCACGCCTGCGAGAACCCCTACCTCCTGACCACCGCCCTGCGCGGGCAGTTCGGCTTCCAGGGGTTCGTCACCTCGGACTGGGGCGCCGTCCACTCCACCGCGCCGTCCGCCAACGCGGGGCTCGACCAGGACATGTCCGGGAGGGACGGCTACTACGGCAAGGCGCTGCAGGACGCGGTCGCCGCCGGTCAGGTCAGCCAGAGCACCCTCAACGCGATGACCACCCGGATCCTCACCCAGATGTTCGCCTTCGGCCTGTTCGACAAGGAGCCCACCGGCTCGCCGGCCCAGCCCGCGACGAGCGCGGCCCACAAGGCCTCGGCCGCCCAGCTGGCCGCCGAGGGGACCGTGCTGCTGAAGAACAGCGGCCACGTGCTGCCGCTCCCCTCGTCCACCGCGTCGATCGCCGTGATCGGCACCGCCTCCGACAACGCCCGGACCAGCGGCGGCGGCAGCGCACACGTCCAGTCCAGCGGGACGATCACCCCCTTGCAGGGCATCCGGGCGCGCGCGGGCAACGCCACCGTCACCTACCACGACGGCACCGACACCAAGGCGGCCGCGGCCGCGGCCAAGGCGGCCGGCGTCGCGGTGGTGTTCGTCAGCAGCGACGCGGGGGAATTCGCGGACCTCGGCGGCATCGACCTGCCCGGCGCGCAGAACGGCCTCGTGTCCGCGGTCGCGGCCGCCAATCCCAACACCGTCGTCGTGCTCAACACCGGTTCCGCGGTCACCATGCCGTGGGCCGGCTCCGTCCGGGGCATCGTCGAGGTGTGGTACCCGGGCCAGGGCTACGGCACCGCCATCGCCTCCCTGCTCTTCGGCGACACCAACCCCTCCGGCCACCTGCCGGTGACCTTCCCGACGTCCCTGGCGCAGATGCCCGCGCACACCGCCGCGCAGTGGCCCGGCACCAGCGGCACCGTCCAGTACAGCGAGGGCGTCAACGTCGGGTACCGCCACTACGATGCCAACCACCTGACGCCGCAGTTCCCGTTCGGCCACGGCCTGTCGTACACCACCTTCTCCTTCGGCAACCTGCGCATCGGCACGCTGCCCAAGGGAGGCGCGCTCACGGTGACCGCGACCGTCACCAACATCGGGGGACGTGCCGGCGCGGACGTCGCCCAGCTGTACGTGACCCAGCCCGCCGCCTCCGGCGCACCCGCCAAACAGCTCCAGGGCTTCGCCCGGGTCGATCTGCCGCCCGGCGCGGGCAGGACCGTCACCTTCCCCCTGACCGAGCGCAGCCTGGCCTCCTACAACGAGTCCACGAACAGCTGGGTGGCCACCCCCGGCGCCTACACCGTCGCGGTCGGCGACTCGGCCGCCAACCTGCCGCTGACCGGCACGCTGAACGTCACCGCCGCACAGCTCGGCCGACCGCTGACCGTGACCGACCCCGGCGCGCAGGAGGGACTGGCCGGCCGCGCGGTCTCGGTGCGGACCACCGCGCACGACAGCACCGGCGGACAGATCCCGGTCTTCACCGCGACCGGGCTGCCCGCCGGCACCTCGATCACCTCCGCGGGCCACATCACCGGCACCCCCTCGCGCCCCGGCACCTACACCGTCGACGTCACCGCCCGCGACGCGGCCGGGGCCCAGGACACGGCCACGTTCCTGTGGACCGTGGTACCCGCCAACTCCCCGGTGGCCACCCCGCTGATCGGCGTCCGCGGCAAGTGCCTCGACGTGGCCGGGGCGAACAACACCGACCGCACCAAGGTCGACACCTACGACTGCAACGGCACCAACGCCCAGATGTGGGCCCCGTCCACCACCGGCACCATCCGCGCCCTGGGCAAGTGCCTCGACGTGACCTCCGCCGGCACCGCCAACGGCACCCGCGTCCAGCTCTACACCTGCAACGGCACCGCCGCCCAGATCTGGCAACGCCAACCCGACAACTCCCTGCGCAACCCGCTGTCCACCCGCTGCCTGGACGCCCCGACCGAATCCGCGGCCAACGGCACCCAGCTCCAGATCTGGACCTGCTGGGGCGGCGCCAACCAGAAATGGACCACACCGTGACCCCCGGACGGCGCCCGGCGCACTGGCGGTCGCTGCCTGCTGCGGATCTGTCCGCTGTGGGGCCCGGTTCAGCTCGCGGGGGTGAAGCCGGGGACCGGGTACCGTCACGCCGGGCGCCGCGCCATCAGCTCATCCGGACTGCGCGACGACCTGCTCGCCCTCTCCCGCCGGCTCCTCGAAGCCTGCAAGGTAGCGGTCCAGCAGGCCCTCCTCCACGGTGACCGCGTTGGCGCCCTCCTGGCGGTTGCGGACCGCGAGGCGGCACTCCAGCGTGGCGCGGTCCGCCTTCAGGTGCACCAGTTCCCAGCGGCAGCCGTGGTGCTCCACGAGTTCCTTGTACTCGTCGCGAGCGGCACGGCTCCAGAAGCTGTAGTCCACCACCACGTCCCGCCCGGCACGCATCAACGCGACCAGTTCCTGCCGCTGTTCGCGCCGCACCTCGTCCTTGAGCGCGTCGTACCGCTCCTCCCCCAGCACCCGGCCGGCGTCCCGCCCCCCGATCCGCTGCCAGACCACCTCGTCGATCGAGAGCCGGACGTAACCGCGGCCCACCAGTGCCATCGCGTACGTGGTCTTGCCGGCTCCCGGAGGACCGCACATCAGGACCACCGTGCTCACGGGCTGCGTCATCGGGCCAGGCTAGTGGCCGGCGACATCCGGGGTTCCGGCCGCCCGCAGTCTGTCGGCCAGCGTGTGGCAGCGGTTCTTCAGGTCGGGTGGGTCGAGGACTTCGAAGGCGTGGCCGAGCAGGAGTACGTGCAGGAGTACGGCGTCGAGGTTGGCCGCTCCACTGAGTACCTCGCACTGCTCGTCGCCCCGCGGGCGGACGACGGCGGCCGATGCCGGGATCTGCGCGCGGACCGTGGCGGTCGGCGCGTGGACGAGGAAGCGGGCCTGGTGGGAGTAGACCCGGCTGGCGACGCCCTCCTGGACGTAGGCCGCCGCGTCGGGGGCGGTGCGGGGGTTGAAGCGCCAGGTGCGCGCGGATACGCCGGTCATCCGGTCGACGCGGAAGCTGCGCCAGTCGTCGCGGTCGAGGTCGTAGGCGAAGAGGTACCAGCGCCGGTCGGAGGCGACCAGGCGGTAGGGCTCGACGCGGCGCCGTCGCAGCGCGGTGCCGGACGGGTAGTCGAAGCCGGCCTCGACCGCGTCGCGGCAGGTTCTGGCCAGCGTCATGAGCACCTCGGGGTCGACGGGCGTGCGGCCCCCGTCGAAGGACTCCACCGCGCCGGAGAGCGCGCGCACCTCGTGCCGCAGCCGGAGGGGCAGCACCTGGTCGAGCTTGGTCAGCGCCCGCAGGGCGGCGTCGCCCGCGCCGGTGACCGCGCCGCCCGCGCCCACCAGGAGCGAGACCGCGGTGGCGATCGCCTCCTGGTCGTCGAGGAGCAGCGGCGGGAGCTCCTGTCCGGGGCCGAGCCGGTAGCCGCCGCCGACGCCCTGGCCGGCGTGCACCGGGTAGCCCAGGGTGCGCAGGCGCCCGACGTCGCGCCGGACCGTGCGCGGGGTGACTCCGAGCCGCTCGGCCAGTTCGGGGCCCGTCCAGACCTGCCGCTGCTGCAGCAGCCCCAGCAGGGCGAGCACCCGCTCCGTCGTGCCCCGCTCTTCACCGCTCGCCGCGTCCATGCCACCACCCTGCCAGAAATAGCGGACCGATCCTGTCCGCCTTCGGTGTCAGGGTGGCTCCATGGAAACCAACGCAGTCGCAACCTCACTCGACCTGAACGGCACGCTGCGCGAGCAGTGGGAGGTGCACTGGAACCATCAACTGCGCGCCCGGCTCGCCGGGCTCACCGACGACGAGTACTTCTGGTCGCCGGTGCCGGACGCCTGGAGTGTGCGGCCACGTGGCCGCTCGACGGCGCCGATGCAGGCCGGGGCCGGGGATTTCACCATCGACTTCGCCTTCCCGCAGCCGGACCCGGCGGCCTTCACCACGATCGCCTGGCGGCTGGGTCACGTCATCGTCGGCCTGCTCGCCACGCGCAACGCGGCACATTTCGGCGCGCCGGCGGCGTCGTACGAGAGCTGGGAGTATGCCGGCAGTGCCCGCACCGCGCTGGAGCAGCTCGAGACCCAACTCGACGTCTGGCTGGCCGGGGTGCGCAGCCTCGGCGACGCCGGGCTGCGCACCCCGGCGGGGCCGAAGGAGCCCTTCCCCGAGGCGTCCATGGCGGATCTGGTGCTGCACATCCAGCGTGAA
Source organism: Streptomyces sp. NPDC006733 (assembly GCF_040636125.1). Taxonomy (NCBI): domain Bacteria; kingdom Bacillati; phylum Actinomycetota; class Actinomycetes; order Kitasatosporales; family Streptomycetaceae; genus Streptomyces; species Streptomyces sp. NPDC006733. The sequence goes on from NZ_JBEYJD010000071.1 coordinate 6,693, forward strand.
CTGATCCACCATCTGTCGGAGGTCTGCCTGCTGCGCGACCTCTATCTGCACACCCACCCCGCTACCGATGGAGCAACCCGATGAGCCGTCACCTGCAGGTCACCTTCGACGCCCACGACCCGCGGGCGCTGTCGTCCTTCTGGCGCGAGGTGCTGGGCTACGTCCACCCCGGCCCGCCCGGCGTCGACCTGCCCGAGGGCGCCGACCCGCTGGCCGCGTGGGACGACTTCCTCGCGCGGATCGGCGTACCGGAGGAGCAGCGCAACTCGCGATCGGCCATCGAGGACCCGGACGGGGACGGCCCGCGGGTGTTCTTCCAGCAGGTGCCGGAGGACAAGATCGCCAAGAACCGGGTCCACCTCGACATCCGTGCGGCCCCCGGCCTGCAGGGCGCGGAGCGGATGGCGGCGCTGGAGGCCGAGTGCAAGCGGCTGGTCGCCCTCGGGGCGACGCGGGTGCGCCGGGACGAGCCCGCTCCTCCGCTGGGCGCCGGCTTGATCGTGATGGCGGACCCGGAGGGCAACGAGTTCTGTCTGGACTGAGGCGGCCCGGCCGCCGGCGCGGGCCGGCTGCGGCCGTCCGCGCGGCGGCACGCCGCCTGCGGCGCGCTCCGGCCTACGGCGTGCCCCCGGCCCGTGGTGTGCCGCCGGCTTCGGCGGCGCACCAGGCCTGCTGCTTGAGTTCCATCCGGGCCGCCGGCCCGTCGCGCAGCGTCGTCCAGTGCGGATGGGCGGCGATGCGCACCGACAGCCGCTGCAGCCGCTGGCGCAGCGCGGCGATCTGCGTGCCGCGGGCTTCGGCCAGCAGCCGGTAGGTGGCGTACCAGTCGCGCTGGGCCTGGAGGAGATCGAGCGGGAATTCGCGTCTCATGCGCAGCAGTCTCGCACGTGTTCGAATGTTTGTGCGAATCACATCGCCCGGTCCGCGAGCGCCCGCGCGGCGGCGGGCGCCGACGGCGGCTGCTCTTTTGTGATGCGGTGGGACATCCCGGGTACCAGAGGTAAATGGGACGGACCAGCGAGGAACGAGAGCAGGGCGTGGACGCGGAGCGTGAGGCGGGAGGGCGGGCGATGCTGGCCGGCCTGCTGAACGCCAGCCATCTGATGCCCCTCGAAGCGCTGCCCGACCGGATCGACGACCACTCCCGGGCCGCGGGCTTCACCGACGTGCTCGTCTACGTCGCGGATCTGAACCGGCAGGGGCTGCACCTGCTGGTCGGTGCCGACGGCGTCCCGCCCGGCGCCGCGACGGACATCCCCATCGAGGACACGCTGCCCGGGCGGGCCTACCAGTACGGGCGCCTGACGGCCGCCGCCGCACCGGAGGACCGCGGCCACTGGTGGGTACCCCTGGTCGACGGCACCGAGCGCCTGGGCATGCTGCGCGTGCGCTCCGCCCACGACGACGCCCGGGCCCGCGAGGACGTCGACCGCCTCGCCGCCCTGCTGGCGATGATGATCAGCTCGAAACGCCACTCCAGCGACACGCTGGCGAGACTGACGCGGACCGCGCCGCTGACGCTCGGAGCCGAGATGGCGTGGAACCTGATGCCGCCGCGCACCTACGCGGACGGCCGCGTCGTGATCGCCGCGTCGCTGGAACCGGCCTACCAGGTCGCCGGCGACGTCTTCGAGTACGCCGTCGACGGCCCGCTGGTGCATCTGACCCTCTGCGACGCGATGGGCCACGACACCGCCGCCGGTCTGTGCGCGGCCCTGGCCCTGGGCGCCTGCCGCAATTCCCGGCGGCAGGGCGCCGACCTGGTCGCCAAGGGCGAAGCGGTGGAGGCCGCCCTGATGGCGCAGTACAACCACCGGCGCTATGTCACCGGGATCCTCGCCACCCTCGACACCCGCACCGGCGAGCTGAGCTGGGTCAACCGCGGCCACCACCCGCCGATCATCATCCGCGGCAAGCAGTGGAGCAACCACCTCAAGTGCCCTCCGGGCCACCCCATGGGCACCAACCTCGGGTTGCCCAGCAACGTCTGCACCGAGCAGCTGCTGCCGGGCGACCGGATCGTGCTCTACACCGACGGCATCACCGAAGCACGACGCCCCGACAACAGCGTCTTCGGCCTCGAGCGCTTCACCGACTTCCTCATCCACCACCAGGCCGAGGGCCTGCCCGTCCCCGAGACCCTGCGCCGCCTCATCCGAGCCGTCCTGGACTACCACGACGGGCACCTCCAGGACGACGCCACCATCCTGATGTGCGAATGGCTCGGCCCCGCCCTGGACGACACCCAGCCGGCCGCCGTCCTGGCGGGACTGCCGTCCCGCGACCCCGCACCCGACCCCGTCCCCGCCACCACCGAGCCCGGAAGCGATCCGTCATGAGCAGCGCGCTGCGCGTCGACCCTGCCGGCACCCGCGGGCAGACCACCGCCTTCACCCTCGCCGGCGACCTGGACCTGCACACCGCCCCCGTCCTGTACCCCACGGTGGGAGACGCCCTCAGCAACCACAGCACCGTGATCCTCGACCTGGCCGGAGTCACCTTCTGCGACTCCTCCGGCCTCAACGCCCTCATCCGGCTGCACCGCCGCGCCCGGGAAGCCGGCAGCCGGCTGGTCCTGGTCGCCCCGCCCCAGCAGATGCTGCGCCTGCTGTCGATCACGGGCGCTTCCCGCATCTTCACCCTGCACGACACCCTGGCCGAAGCCTGGGCCGACACACCCGACGCCGGCACGCCGCCGGCACCGTGAGCCGGAGTCCGGCAGTGCGGGGCCGCGCCGCCCGCGGCCGCCGCGTGCGGGAGTGCGGCTGCGGCACCATCTGGCATCCATTGGAATGACAAGCGGGCGGGTCGCCGCGAAATGGGCCGTGAGCGGGGGTGATGGTGGAGGCGAAAGCCCAATTCGCACAGGGAGAGATATGAACACTCGTCGCATTGCTGTCACCTTGGCCGGCGTCGCCGCCGCCACCTTCATGGCCGTCGGCCCGGCCGCCGCGCACGGCCACGACAACGACGGCGCGGACACCGCCAGCGGCAGCTTCTCGTACGCGAACCGTGGCGGACCGTACGGCATCACGCACGGGCACGCCGCGGTCGCGCAGTCGACGGGCCACTTCGGTGACGGCGACAACGGCAGGTACTCCGAGGAGGCGAGTGGCGCGGCGGCCTCGTACTACAACCGCGGGGGCCCGTACGGCATCACCAAGGTGAGCGGCGGGTTCATGATGGTGGGCGGCTACTCGCACGACAGCGACCACTGAACGACCCCTCCCCCGCCGTGGTGCTGATCGGCGACGAAGCGTCCGACCGGCGCTCGCCCTCGTGCCCCGCGAAAGGGTCGGGCGGGCGGTCCACCGACCGCTGTCCCGACCCGCTCGGGTGATCGCGCGGCCCCCTCTTCGCGGAGGGGGCCGTGTGCGTCGCCCGCAGGTCGCGGACGCTGCGGCTCGCGACCATCAGCACCGTCGCGGTGAGCAGCGTCGCGGCGGCGGCCAGCAGCGTGGCCCGGGGGCCGGCCGCTTGGGCCAGCGGGCCGACGGCGATCTGGGCGAGCGGGATGGCGGCATAGCTGCCGAGCGCGTCGTAGGAGTACACGCGCGCCAGCCGCGCGGGGTGGATGTGCTGCTGCAGGGACGTCTCCCAGGTGACGGTGAACTGTTCGAGGACCACCCCCGCGCTGAACGCGGTGCCGCACAGGATCGGCGTTGTCGGATGCAGCGCCAGCGCCAGCGGGAACAGCGCGGTGGCGGCCACCCCGCCCACCCCGAGCAGGAGTTGCCGTCGGATGCGCAGGACCAGGCTCACCAGGGCGCCGAAGAGCATGCCGGCCGTCTGGCAGGCGAGCACCAGTCCCCAGGCGCGGCGCCCGATGGTGTGGTCGGCGATCACCGGGCCGAGGATCTGGCTGCCGGCGACGAAGGCCGCGTTGACGAAGCAGAAGCCGGCGACCACGACCCAGACCCAGGTGCGGGCGGTGAACTCGCGCCATCCCTGGCGCAGCTCGGTCAGGACGGCGGGCTCGGCGCCGCCGGTGCCGGCCGGCGCGCTCTGCCGGATCCGGGAGAAGCAGCACCCGGCCAGTGCGAACGTCGTCGCGTCGACCGCGAGCCCGAAGCCCGGGCTGGTGACAGCGACCAGCAGACCGCCGGCCGACGCACCGGCCATCATGGCCGTGTTGGAGCCGAGCCGGATCAGGACGACGGCCGACCGGATGCGCTGCGGAGGAACCGTTTGCGGGGTGAGGGCCGAGGCCGCCGGGAACGCGAAGGCGCTGGCGGTCCCGTTGGCGGCGGACAGGACGAGCAGCAGCGGCAGGGACTCGGTGCGGGTCATGGCAAGGGCCGCGACCGCCAGTTGCGTCAGCGCGCTGCAGTAGCTGGAGACGACGAGGATCGTCCGGCGGGGCATCCGATCGGCCAGCACCCCGCCGAACAGGATGAACACGACGTTCGTCAGCGACCGGACACCGACGACCAGGCCCAGGAGCGCCACCGATCCGGTCAGGTCCAGCACGGCGAAGGCCAGCGCGATCGGTGCCACCGCGTTGCCCAGCATGATCGTGGTCCTGCCGAGGAACAGCAGCCGGAACGGCCGGTGGTGCAGCAGGGAACAGCTTTCCGTCATGTTTCCCTCACGGTCGGCGGGGCGATCCGGGCTAGCCGTCCATCGCGTCGACGAGGCTCCTCGGCCGCATGTCGATCCAGTGCGCCTTGATGTACTCCACGCACACCTGGCGGGGGGCGCGGTCCAGGACGACCGCCCAGCCGCCCGGCACGCCGACCGACTGCGGCCACAGCGAGTACTGGCCTTCGTCGTTGACGAGCACCAGGTAGGTGGCGTCAGCGTTCTCGAACGGGTTGTCCATGGTTCTCCTCTTCCTCTGCGATGTTCTCTGCGATGTCCCCCGCAAGGTCGGCAGGACGATGGTCGCCGGACCCCTGGAGGGCGTCCGCGATGATCTTTCCGACGCAGCTCACGGCGTCCGGGCTCATCAGGTCGTGGTGGCCGTAGGGCACGCGGTGCGCGTGGATGCGGCCACCGATGTACGGGCGCCAGCCGGCCTCCCGTACCCGGCAGTCGTGCTCCGGGGCGTCGGCGACGACCAGGGTGAGGTTCCCGCCGAAGCGCCGGGGGGCGTACCCGGCACCCAGGCGGATGTTGTTCTCCAGCACCCGCGCCAGGGCCGCCGCGGTCTCGTCGCCGATGTCCGGCGTGCGCTCGGGGCCCGTCCGGGCAAGGTCGCCCGAGGTCGCCGCCACGAAGGCCGCGACCATGGAAAGGATCTCGTCCCGCTCGGGCAGGTCCTGGCCGCCGAAGCGTGCGGTGCCTCCCAGGCATTCGGCCGGGTACGCGTCGAGCACGGTCAGCGAGGCGACCTCCTGCCCGCGGTCGTGGAGCGCGGTGGCCAGGGCGTGGGCCACGAGGCCGCCGAAGGACCATCCGAGCAGGTGGTAGGGGCCGGTCGGCTGCACACCGCGTATCTGCTCGAGGTAGTCGGCGGTCATGTCGCTGAGGGACTGCGCCCGGCCGTCGCGGGGGGTGATGCCGCGCGCCTGCAGGGCGTAGACGGGGCGGTCGGCGTCCAGGTGCGGCAGCAGTCCGTAGTAGCCCCAGCCCAGCCCCGCGCCGGGATGGACGCAGAACAGCGGCGGCAGGGACCCGGTCGTCCTGAGCGGGATCAGCACGTCGTAGGTGCGCTCCGCGCGGCGCTCGTGCAGGCGGGCCGCCAGTCCGGCGACGGTGGGGGTCTCGAAGACCGCCGTGATCGGCAGCTCCACGCCCAGCTCCGCCCGCACCCGGCTGACCAGCCGGGTCACCAGCAGGGAATGCCCGCCCAGCTCGAAGAACCCGTCATCGATACCCACGTCGGGCACGCCCAGGACGTCCGCGACCAGGGCGCACAGCACCTCCTCGCGCCGGGTTCGCGGGGAGCGTCCCGCGGTGGCCGCGGCCGGGCCGGGGACCGGCAGCGCCCGCCGGTCCAGCTTCCCGTTCGCCGTCAGCGGCACCGCGTCCAGAACCATCACCGCCGCCGGCACCATGTACTCCGGCAACCGTCCCCGCAGGTAGTGGCGCAACGTCTCGGGGACGGCGTCCTCCTGGCCGGAGGGGACGGCGTAGGCGACCAGCCGGACGTCGCCCGGCCGGTCCTCGCGCGCCACCACCACCGCCTGGCCGACCGCCGGATGACCGGTCAACGTGTGCTCGATCTCCCCCAGTTCGATCCGGAACCCCCGGACCTTGACCTGGTTGTCGGCCCGCCCCGCGAACTCCAGGCTGCCGTCGGCGCGCCGTCGCGCCAGGTCGCCGGACCGGTACATCCGCGAGCCCGTGGGGCCGAAGGGGTCGGCCACGAACCGCTCCGCCGTCAGGTCCGGCCGTCCCAGGTAGCCGCGCGCCAGACCCGGACCCGCGATGTACAACTCCCCCACCACGCCCCGCGGCACCGGCCGCAGCCCGGGGTCCAGGACGTGGACGGCCAGGTCGGGAAGGGACGTCCCGATGGGGCTGCCCTCGCCGGAACGGACCATCCGCTCGTCCAGTTGCAGGAAGGTCGCGTGCACCGTCGTCTCGGTGATCCCGTACATGTTCACCAAGGTCGCCGACGGGCCGGCCGTCGACTCGTACCAGGCCGCCAGTTTGCGCAGGTCCACCGCCTCGCCGCCGAAGATGATCCATCGCAGGGCGAGGTCCTCGGCGACGCCTTCGAGGTCGTCCGCGGCCAGCAGCTGGTAGAAGGCCGAGGGGGTCTGGCACAGGACGGTGACGCGTTCGCGGACCAGCAGGCGCAGCAGGTCCCCGGGGGAGCGCGTGATGTCGTGCGGGACCACGACGAGCCGTCCGCCCGTCAGCAGGGCTCCCCAGATCTCCCAGACGGAGAAGTCGAAGGCGTAGGAGTGGAACAGGGCCCACGCCTCACTGCGACCGAAGTGGAACCACGGCTCCGTCTCGGACAGCAGGCGGTGCACGTTGTTGTGCTGGATCATGACGCCCTTGGGGGTGCCGGTGGATCCGGAGGTGTAGATGACATAGGCGGGGTTCAGCGGTGACAGCGGGCGCACCCGTTCCGCATCATCCAGGTCCGCATCCGGCAGGCTCGCACAGGCCGCGATCACGTCGGGGTCGTCCATCACCAGCACCGGCCGGTCACCGGCCCCCACCTGCTCCCGGACACCCTCCGTACACAGCACCAGCACCGGAGCGGCATCCCGCAGCATGAACGCGATGCGCTCGGCCGGGTAGCCCGGATCAACCGGCAGGTAGGCCGCACCCGCCTTCAGCACCGCCAGCACCCCCACCACCATCTCCACCGACCGCGGCACCGCCAACGCCACCACCTGCTCAGGACCCACCCCCCGCCCCACCAGCAACCGCGCCAACCGATTCGCCCGCGCGTTCAACTGCCCATACGACAACCGCACCCCGCCGAACACCAACGCCACCGCATCCGGCCCCCGGGCCACCTGCCCCTCGAACAGCTCGGGGAGGGATGCGGGCGGCAGCGTCCGGCCCGTGTCGTCGTACTCGTCCAGGACCGCGCGGTGTTCCTCGGCGGTCAGGATGTCGACCTGTCCGATCGGTCGGTCCGGGTCGGCGGCCACCGCCTCCAGCAGTCGCGCCCAGCGGTCGGCCAGGACCTCCACGGTGGCGTGGTCGTACAGGTCGGAGCTGTATTCCACGCTCCCGGTCACGCCGGCCGGCCGGCCGTCGGGGCCGAACTCCTCGCTGAGACCGAACCACAGGTCGAACTTGGCGGTGCCGGTGTCGACGGGCACCGCGCACGTCCGCAGTCCTTCCAGTGCGAAGTCGCCCGCGCGAACGTTCTGCAGCACCAGCATCACCTGGAAGAGCGGGTGCCGGGCCAGGGACCGGTTGGGGTTGAGGGTTTCGACGAGGTGCTCGAACGGGAGGTCCTGGTGGGCCCAGGCGGCCAGGTCCACCTCCCGCACCCGCCCCAGCAGGTCCCGGAAGGTGGGGTCGCCGGAGGTGTCGGTGCGCAGGACCAGCATGTTGACGAAGAACCCGACCAACTCGTCCAGAGCCTCGTCGGTGCGTCCCGCGATGGCGCTGCCCAGCGGGATGTCGGTACCCGCGCCCAGTCGGGTCAGCAGCGCGGCGAGGGCGGCCTGCAGGACCATGAACAGGCTCGTCCCGCTCTCCCGCGCCAGCGCCAGGAGCTGCTGGTGCAGCAGCGCCGGCAGGGCGACGTCCACCGTCCCGCCGCGGTGGCCGGCCGTCGCGGGCCGGGGCCGGTCGGTGGGCAGGGTCAGCTCCTCGGGCAGTCCTTCCAGCGCCTTCGTCCAGTACGCCGTCTGCCGGGCGAGCACGCTGCCGGGGTCGTCCTTGGCGCCGAGCAACTCGTCCTGCCACAGCGTGTAGTGCGCGTACTGCACCGGCAGCGGCGTCCAGCCGGGCGCCGCGCCCCGGCGCCGCGCCGCGTACGCGGTGCCCAGGTCCCGCGCCAGCGGCGCCATCGACCATCCGTCGCAGACGATGTGGTGCAGCGACAGCAGCAGCACGTGATCGTCGGGACCCACGGCGAACAGCGCGGCGCGCAGCGGAAGTTCCGTCGCCAGATCGAACCCCGCACGGGCCGCCTCCACCAGCGCCGCGGGCAGCCGCTCCGCGTCCACGGCGCGGACCGGCAGGTCGAGGGTGTCGTGCTCGGCGAACTCCACGACGTGCTGCCGCGGCTCGCCGGACACCTCGGGGAAAACGGTGCGCAGGGCGTCGTGGCGGGCGATCACGTCGTGCAGCGCCGCCCGCAGCGCCGCCCGGTCCAGCCGTCCCGACAGCCGGACGGCCACGGGGTGGTTGTAGGCCGGGCGCTGGGCCTCCATCCGGTTGAGGAACCACAGTCGCCGCTGGGCGAACGACAGCGGGAGCACCTCCGGCAGGGGCATCCTGCGCACGGCCGGACGGACGGCACGGTCCCCGTCGAGTTGCCCGGCCAGGCCGGCGACGGTGGGGGTCTCGAAGACCGCCGTGATCGGCAGCTCCACGCCCAGCTCCGCCCGCACCCGGCTGATCAGTCGCGTCGCCAGCAGGGAGTGCCCGCCCAGTTCGAAGAACCCGTCGTCGATCCCGACCTGGGAGACCCCCAGCACCTCCGCGAACAGCTCGCACAAGGCCGCCTCCCGCGGTGAGCGCGCCGGGCGTGCCGCCGGGTCCGCCAGGTGGCTGGGGGCCGGCAGTGCCTGCCGGTCCAGCTTTCCGTTCGCGGTCAGTGGCACCGTGTCCAGCACCACCAGCGCCGCCGGCACCATGTACTCCGGCAGCCGCTCGCGCAGGTAGCGCCGTAAGGAGGCGATCAGGACGCCGGGCTCCCGGGCCGCGGCGGGCTCGGTCGCGTACGCGTGCGGCGCGGCCCCGGGGCGGGGCGCCGCCCGGTAGGTGCCCGAGGGGGCCCGCGCGGCCAGGCGCTCCGCCGGGACGAGCACGACGTCGAGGTGCTCCTCGGACGTCGGGCAGCAGGTGACGGCCACCCAGAAGCCCAGCCGCTCCCCCAGCTCGTGGAACACGTCCGGCTCGACCCCGCCGGGGGTGGCCAGCGCACGCAGCACCGCGGGCATCGGCTCGCCCGCCGCCAGCGCCCGTGCCGCCGCCGCTTCGCCGACCAGCCGTGCGTTCAGCACGCCGGTCACCCGCAGCGCCGGCGGGCGCTGAAGCGTCAGCAGGGCCGCCAGATCCTCCACGTCCGCCACGTCCACGCCCCAGACCACCTGGCGGGCGCCGGCGAGCTCCAGCACGTCGGCGGGGTGCTTGCGCAGCACCACGTCATAGCGGTGGCGGGTCAGCTCGTTGTGGGACGCGCCGCGCTTGACGCGGACATCCACCGCGCAGACTTCGGGGATGACCTGCGGCAGGGCCGCGAAGAACTCCGGATCGAGCAGCAGCTCGTTGTCCGTGTGCACGCTGTGGTCGATGGCGTGGCGCACGGTGAACAGGTCGGTGGCGGCATCGGCGTGGCCGAGGTGCACCGCGGTGCGGAAGCACCGCAGCAGCCGGCTGTCGCGCACATCGCCCACGAAGAGGGATCCGCCGGGGGCGAGCAGGCCGACGGCCTTGCGCAGGACGTCGAGGAGATAGGGCGTGCTCGGAAAGTACTGGGCCACCGAGTTGATGACCACGGTGTCGAACGAGCTGGCCGGCAGGCCGTCCACACAGTCCGCGGGCTGGTTGCGCAGCGTGACCCGGTCTGCCAGGACGGGGTCGGCGGCCGTCCGGCGGCGCAGCGCCTCGATCGCCGTCCGGGACAGGTCGGTGCCCCAGTAGGCGTCACATCTGGGCGCGATCCTGGCCAGCAGCAGGCCGCTGCCCGCGCCGATCTCCAGGACGCGGCGCGGGCGCAGGGCGAGGATCCGCTCCACGGTCTCCCGGCGCCACTCCCGCATCTCCCGCAGGGGGATCGGCCGCCCGGTGTAACTGCTGCCCCACCCCGAGAAGTCCTCCCCGAACACGGACCCCGGCGCCTCCGCATAGAGCGCGTCGTAGAACTCCTGCCACTCCCCGACCAGTCGCGTTCTCCCGTCGTCCGGTGAGGTTTCCGCACCGGCGGCGGGCACGACGTAGGCGACCAGGCGGACGTCGCCGGGCCGGTCCTCGCGGGCCACGACCACCGCCTGCCCGACCCCGGGGTGTTCCGTCAGGGCGGTCTCGATCTCCCCCGGTTCGATCCGGTACCCCCGGACCTTGACCTGATCGTCGACCCGCCCCTCGAACTCCAGACTGCCGTCGGCCCGCCATCGCGCCAGGTCGCCGGACCGGTACATCCGCGAGCCCGGCGGCCCGAACGGGTCGGCCACGAACCGCTCCGCCGTCAGCTCCGCCCGGCCCAGGTAGCCGCGTGCCAGTCCCGCCCCGGCGATGTACAACTCCCCCACCGCGCCCGCCGGCACCGGGCGCAGGTCGGCGTCGAGCACGTACACGGCGGCGTTGCGCATGGGCCGGCCGATCGGCACCGCCGCGGACGCGTCGAGCGGGTCGCCCGGCGCGATGCGGTGGCTGACGCACCCCACCGTGGCCTCGGTGGGCCCGTACTCGTTGACCACGGTGACCTCGGGATTCCTCCGTCGCCACGCGTCGAGCACGTCGGCCCGCAGGTTCTCCCCGCCCACCACCAGCTCTCCGCGCGGGGACGCGTCGGGGTGCAGCAGGGCCAGATGGCTCGGGGTGACCTTCAACAGACCCAGCGCCGTGCCCGCTCCGCCGCCGCTCACGAGGGAGTCCAGGTCGGCGAGCAGGACCGTGCCGCCCGTGACGAGGGGCGCGAACAGCGCGGTCACCGTCAGGTCGAAGGTGATCGGCGAATGCAGGACCGCGCCGAGCCGCACCCCGGGGTAGTCCGTGCGGCAGTTCTCCAGGTACTGCACGACGTTGTCGTGCTGGATCATGACGCCCTTGGGGGTGCCGGTGGATCCGGAGGTGTAGATGACGTACGCGGGGTTGAGCGGTGACAGCGGGCGCACCCGTTCCGCATCATCCAGGTCCGCATCCGGCAGGCTCGCACAGGCCGCGATCACGTCGGGGTCGTCCATCACCACCACCGGCCGGTCACCGGCCCCCACCTGCTCCCGGACACCCTCCGTACACAGAGCCAGCACCGGAGCGGCATCCCGCAGCATGAACGCGATGCGCTCGGCGGGATAGCCCGGATCAACCGGCAGGTAGGCCGCACCCGCCTTCAGCACCGCCAGCACCCCCACCACCATCTCCACCGACCGCGGCACCGCCAACGCCACCACCTGCTCAGGACCAACCCCCCGCCCCACCAGCAACCGCGCCAACCGATTCGCCCGCGCGTTCAACTGCGCGTACGACAACCGCACCCCGCCGAACACCAACGCCACCGCATCCGGCCCCCGGGCCACCTGCCCCTCGAACCACTCCGGCAGCAGGGCCGGCCCCGCCGCCCCGGGCACGTCATGGCTTTCCATCAGATCCTCCAGACAACAACGCATCGGTCACTCCGAAAGGGCATGTGCGGTCGTTCACACCTCGCGGTAGGCGACGGCCCTCGCGCACCGGGCCAGTTCGCGCCGCCAGACCTCGTTCACGTCCGCCGCGGTGAGGGCGGCCAGCGCCTGCTCCACGAGGTCGTCGATGCGGGTCTCCACCGCGGCCCTGGCCGAAGTCGCCGCCAGCCGCGCCCGCAGTTCCGCGGTGTTCCCGTGCTGAGCCGGCGCGCGCAGCCGCTCGTCCTGCCGCATGGCCACCGCGAGCAGCAGGGTCATCTTTCCGTTCGCGGTGTCCTGCCCCGACGGCTTCCCGCTCGCCGAGCGGTCCCCGAAGGCGTCGATGAGGTCGTCCCGGAGCTGGAAGGCCTCCCCCAGGGCCGTTCCGTACGCCCAGAACGGCTCCACGAGGTCCTTGCGGCCGGCCAGGGCCGCACCCAGCAGGAGCGGGCGCAGGATCGTGTAGCGGCCGGACTTCAGTGCCGCGATGTCGCGGACGAGGTCGGGGTCGGGGTCGAGCTCGGCCGCGGCGGCGAGGTCGAGCATCTGCCCGACCACCAGTTCCGTGCGCAGTTCGAACCATTCGTCCTTCGCCCAGTCCGGCAGGTCCGCCATGAAGTGGTCCGCGTACACCCAGGCCAGGTCGCCGGCCAGGATCGCCACGGACTCCCCGTAGCGCCCGGCGTCGCCCTGCCAGCCGCGGGCGCGGTGGAGGCGGCGGTAGCGGGCGTGGACGGTCGCCCGGGCCCGCCGCTCGTCCGCCTCGTCCATGACGTCGTCGTGGATGAGCGCCGAGGCGTGCAGCAGTTCCAGGGCGGCCGCCGCCTGGACGGGCAGCTCGGCGGGCTCCCCTCCGGCGGCCAGGTAGCCGGTGAGGCACAGCCTCGGCCGCAACCGCTTGCCGCCGGCGTCGATGAGGTCCGCCACCGCCCGGACCGGGACGGCGGCCCGGCCGTCCAGCGCGTCCCAGTACGTCGTCTGCTCGACGAGGAACGACCGCAGGCGGTCCTCCACCCGCCGCAGCAGCACCTCCAGGCCGGCGGGGCGCTCCGCGGTGTCCGTCCGGAGCGGGGGCGACAACCGGGTCATCGGCTGCCGCCCCCGTCCGCTGCGGCACGCTGGGCACGGGGATGACCCGGCTGCCCGGCCGTGCGCTCCCATGCGGTCATGCACGGGTCCTTGGGGCGCAGTGTCGATCGCGCGACGGATTTCGGGGCGCCCGCGGTCCGCGGGCGGAAGCTCCACCGGGTGACCAGGGTGGCCAGACTGATCATCATCTCCACATGGGCGAAGGATTCGCCGATGCACTTGCGGACCCCGGACCCGAACGGCAGGTACGCGTCCCGCGGGATGTCACCGGACCGCTCCGGCAGCCAGCGATCGGGGTCGAACCGGTCCGGGTCGGGGAACGACACCGGGTCCCGGTGGAGCGCGAACGGGCTGAAGAACACATCCGCGCCGGCCGGGATGCGGTGCTGCCCCAACTGCACGTCGTCGACCGCCCGACGGGTCAGGATCCATCCCACCGGATACATGCGCAGGGTCTCCTGGACGAGCCGGGTCAGGTAGGGCAGCCGTCCGAGGTCCGCGTAGGTGGCCGGGCGGCCGCCCAGGACGTCGTCGATCTCGGCGTGCACCCGCTGCTCGATGTCGGGATGCGAGCCCAGGACGATCAGGGCCCAGTGCAGGACGGTGGCCGACGTCTCGGTTCCCGCCACCATCATCGAGCGGATCTCGTCGTGGATCTGCCGGTCGTCCATGGCCTCACCGGTCTCCGGATCCCGGGCCAGCAGCAGCCGCGACAGCAGGTCGCCCCGGTCGGTGCCGGTCGCGCGGTACTCCTGGATGAGCCCGCCGACCAGCGCGTACAGCCGTTGCAGCGCCGCCTCCTCGCGCAGGTTCACCGGGAGCGGCAACGTGTGGACGAACCCGATCGGCAGGAAGGCCCGGCGCGCCACCCCGGCCACCAGCGCCGGCAGCGAGCGGCGGATCTCCGCCGCGGCGCCGGCCGTCAGCCCGCGAAACAGCGTTCCCGCCAGGATGTCCATGGTCATGTCGTGCAGGTCCCGGGACAGATCCACCCGGGTGCGGTCCTGCCAGGAGTCCCGCAGGCGGACGGCGGCGGACGAGACGGCCTCCGCGTACCCGGCCACCTGGGCGTGGTGGAACGCCGGCTGCGTCAGCCGCCGCTGGCGCAGATGCAGTGCGCCGTTCGACGCGGCGAGCCCGTTCCCGAGCAGTTTGCCGGACTGTTTGAACAGCGGGCCGCCCTTCTCGAAATGCCGCTGCTTGCCGACCAGTACCTCCCGCACCAGGGAGGGCGAGTTCACCATGTAGGCGGGAGCGCGTCCCAGCCGGAAGACCACCACGTCGCCGGGATCCCGCAGGGCCTGCACGAAATGAAGCGGACGCCACAACAGGTGCAGGGCGTGTCCGATCACCGGAAGGCCTCCGGGCATCAGGACATCCGGGCCAGGTGCTGAGCTCGACATGAGCCGAAATCCTTCCGCCGCTAGAGGTTGATGTAGTGGGGCCGCTGCTGGGAGGAGAAACTGGAGGCCGCTTGCCAGCGTGAGGAATAGCGGGCGGTCGACCGGCTCCAGTCGTACGTGGTCCGCAGCTGGTACATCATCGTCATGACGTACTGCTCGGCGAGTTCACGGTTGTCCGCGTCGAGTCCCAGCGGATTGCCGGTTCCCAGAAGGTGCGAGGCGACGTGCAGGAACCGCTGCGAACGCCGGTGCACCCACTCACGGAGTGTCTCGATCGCCTCCGACCGGCGCAGCCCCTGCGTCCTTTCCAGGACGAGGACCAGGTTGTGGGTGTCGCCGCGTGCTTCCTCGTGCTCGACCGAATGCACGTCGTTGCAGCAGGCGAGGATCTCGATCTGCAACCGGCACAGCTCCTCGACCGGTTCGCTGGCCAGCACCCGGTCGGGCACCTCGTAGCCGCCGGCACGCTCGGCGGCGTCGAGATACAGGTACATCGCCATGGTCTCCCGGCGCAGCGCGAAGTACTCCGGCAGTGTGGGAGCCGACCGGCTGCGCCGGACCTCCGCCTCGACGAGGAACGAGTGCAGAAAGCGGCGCCAGTTGCGCCGGGCGCGGGCGCGCCACAGCTCCCCCATGGGGTGCGCCATCCGCTCCCAGAGGTCCGCCGTCGCAGTGACCAGCGGGGTGAACGGCACCAGGGGATCCAGCGGAACGGGATTCCGGCCGATGACCCCGGACAGGGCCTCGACCACCGATTCGGCCACTCCCGGGTCGTCCCCGGCCATTCCGTCGAAGAAGTCGTCGCATACGGCGGTCCAGGTGATCACATCGGTCATCACGTCGAGATCGTCTCCGCGGGCATACGGGCTGAACCCGGTGGCCACGTCGGCCAGCCGCATGCTCAGGAAATAGTCGATCGCCGGCTCGGTCCCCGATATGAGGCCGTGCCGGCAGGCCCAGTTCACTCCGCGCACCCGGCTTCGCTCCAGTTGGGGTTGCCGCGCCCCGGGAGCCGGAAAAGGCATATGGAAATCCACGTCAACGGGCATGCGAAACTCTCCCCCTGAATGCGCTCGTCAGAATCGGCCTGCCCTGTGGCGTCGACGTGTCCGGGCAGAATTGACCGACGCTAGGTCTCTATCGGTCCGCCAGCCAGTGTCGGATGCGCCCACCCACCCGTCGAGCACGGTTCCATTCAGCGGACCGAACCCCACCCGCCCCGCCTGCTCCGCGGCACCGACCACGCGGGGCGGGACGTCCCGCTCTTGCCGTCAGCGCCGGTTGCGCGAGAATCTACGATCATCAACCGCGAGTGAACGGGATCAGCGACGTGACCGAACCTGTGAAGGGCCCTGCCAGCTACTTCCCCTCGATCGAGAAGAAGTACGGCCGACCCGTCGCCGAGTGGAAGGAGCTGATCCGCTCCTCGCCGCTGACGAAGCACATGGAGCTCGTCGCCTGGCTCAAGGCCGAGCACGGCCTGGGGCACGGGCACGCCAACGCCCTCGTCGCCCACACCCTCGCCGAGGACAGTGCGCAGTGAGCGGGGCATAGGTCGGGCGGCCGGCCGCCGGCTGCGCCGATATTCGCTTGACCCGGCAGGCCGGCGACGTTGCACTGTGGCGGGCACCACGAGTCGTGGTGCCCGCGTCCCGAGCAGGAAGCGGCAGCGATGGAGATCCGTCCCACGACCGACGAGGACCGCGACGTCCTGGTCGGCACCCTCCATGCCGCGTTCGGGCGCTTCCCCGAGACCCCGACCGATGGCGGCGGGGTGTGGTGGGCGGCGCTGGAGATGGAGCGTGGCCTGCTCGCCGTGGCGGCGGACGGGCGGCCGGTCGGTAGCGCCGCCGCGTACTCCTTCGAGCTCACGCTGCCCGGGCGGATCCTCGTCCCGGCGGCCGGGGTGACCGCCGTCGGGGTCCTGCCCACGCACCGACGCCAGGGTGTTCTGCGCGCGATGATGCGCCATCAGCTCACCGCCGTGCGGGACGGCGGGGAATTCCTCTCCGTCCTGCTGGCTTCCGAGGCCCTGATCTACCGCAGGTTCGGGTACGGGCCGGCGACCTACACGCAGAAGCTGACCGTGTCGCGCCCGCGGGCCGCCCTCGCCCTGCCCCGCGCAGGCGCCGCCGGCGCGGGCGCCGGATCCGTGGAGCTGCTGCGGCGCACCGAGTGCGGCACGATCCTGGAGGAGGTCTACGACCGGTACCGCCGCGCGCAGCCCGGGGCGCTGTCCCGGCCGTACCGCTGGTGGGCCGTGGGCGCGGGCCAACCCCCCGTCGCGCCGGCGCCCCGGTACGTCGCCGTCCACCGCGACGCCGACGGCGTCCCGGACGGCTACGCCAGCTACGCGCTCGGCGACGGCGACACCCTGACGGTCGACGAGACCATCGCCACCGACGACGCCGTCTCCACGGCCCTGGCCCGGTTCGTGCTCGGCCACGACCTGGTCGCGCGCGTCGTGTTCAAGCACTGCCCGCCCGAACACCCGCTGCGCTGGCAGCTGGCGGACTTCCGCGCCGGCGAGGTCAGCGGCGACACCGACTGGCTGTGGGTGCGCCTGCTGGATGTCCCGCGGGCGCTGACCGCGCGTGGCTGGTTCGCCGACGGCGAGCTCGTCCTCGACGTCGACGACCCGTTCCTCGGCCAGCACGGCCGCTACCTGCTGACCGTCCGCGACAACAAGGCCGAGTGCGTGCCGACCGACCGTGCGCCCGACCTGTCCTTGGACGTGAGCGATCTGGGCTCGATCTACCTCGGCGGCACCGTCCCGAGCACGCTGGTGCGTGCGGGGCACATCCGGGCCCACCGCCCGGGCGCGGCGGCCCTCGCCGACACCCTGTTCCGCGCCGAGCGCCCCCCGCACTGCCTGCACTGGTTCTGACCCGCGCCGCCCGCCCCTGCTGCCGTCAGCGCAGCGCCGCGATCCGCGTCCGGACGCTGTCCTCCCGTCGGCGCGTCAACCGCAGGAACAGTCCCGCCACCGCCGCGCACTGCAGCGCGGCGCTCAGTGCCATGGCCGAGCAGATTCCGGGCAGCCCCCAGCCCGACAGGCCGTACGCGAGCGGCAGTTGGACCGCGACTCCGACCAGCGTGACCCGCACCAGCTGGCGGCTCGCGCCGCCGCCCTGGAACACCCCGCCGAGCGCGATGAAGCACGCCAGCAGGACCAGGTACGGCCCCAGGCAGCGCAGGAACAGCGTCCCGGCCCAGGCCACCTCGCCCTGTGCGCCGAACGCCGCCATCACCCAGGGCGCCGCCACCAGCAGCGTCAGCGCCGCGCCCGCGCCGAGCGCGCCACCCGTGAGCACGGCCTGCCGTCCGATCGCGCTCCGCTGGTCGCGCCCGGCTCCCAGCGCGTGCGCCGTGAGGATCGCGGCGGCCTGGCGCACCGCGTAGAACGCCATCGTCGCCACGTACATGGCTTTGGTGGCGATGCCGTAGGCGGCCACCGAACTCACGCCGAGCCGCGCCACGATCGCCACCATCGCGAGCGAGCCGACCATCCTGACCAGGAAGTCGCCCGAGATCGGCAGCCCGGTGGCCGCGGTGCGGCGCAGCGCTTGGGCCGTACCGTGCGCCGGATCCGCGCGGGCTGCCTCCCGCAGCAGGCGGTTGCGGCGCAGCGCGGCGAGTCCCACGGCCAGCGCGACGGACCGGCCGAGGACGGTGGCCAGGGCCGCGCCGCGGACTCCCAGGGGCGGCAGGCCGAGCAGTCCGTGGATGAGCAGCGGGTCGAGCACCAGGATCAACCCGTTGCCCAGGAAGCTCAGCCCCATGGGGGTGCGGGTGTCTCCGGCTCCTTTCAGGATGCCGTCGAGGAGGTTCTGGGCGAAGAACACCGCGACGCCCGGCAGTGAGATCGCGAAGTACCCGACGGTCAGAGCGAGTACGTCCCCCTCGTGCCCGCCGAGCACCAGCCGGGCGAGCGGTTCCCTGAGCAGCCAGCCGCCGACGGCCACCGCGGGGGTGACGAGGGCGAACAGGGCCCACCCGCCGCGGACGGCAGAGCGCACCGCGCCCGGGTCCCGGGCCCCCGCCGCGTGCGCGACCAGCACCGTCGTCCCGGACGCCGCCATCATGATCACGCCGAGGAGCACGTTCTCCACATTGGTCGCGACCGCCACGGCCGCCACCGCCGCGCCGCCGAGCGCAGCCACCCACAGCACGTCGATGATTCCCGCGACGACTCCGGCCAGCAGCTCGAAGTAGACCGGGACGGCGAGCGACACCAACCGACCGCGCTTCATGGGACCCCCACTCTCGAATACCTCGATTCGAGGTAGCTCGATTAGAGGTACCATGGGTGGGAGCGACACGGCAAGAGGAACGGGAGGCGACGGTGCTGGAACTGACGATCCTGGGCTTCCTCCACGAGGAGCCCCTGCACGGCTACGAACTCAAGGAGCGCATCACGGCGCTGAGCGGCCACGTCCGCCCGGTCAGCGACGGCGCCCTCTACCCGGCCATCAACCGCCTCACCGCGGCGGGCCTTCTCGAGCAGCGCACCGAACCCGGCGCGGGAGCCGCCCCCCGCCGCGTCCTGTCCCTCACCCCCGCCGGCCGCGATCGTCTGCGCGCCCGCCTCCGCGACCCCAAGCCGGTCGAAATCACCGACTCGACCCGCTTCAACACCTTCCTCGCCTTCCTGCGCCACCTGGAGGACCCGGCGGCCCAGACCGCCGTCCTGCAACGCCGCCTGGACTTCCTCCAAACGCCCGCGAGCTTCTTCTACGCCGACGGCAAGCCGGTACGGGCGGAGGAAGCCGACGACCTCTTCCGCCGCGGCCTGCTCACCGTCGCCCGCGCGACGGGCACCGCCGAGAAGGCCTGGCTCAGCAGCGCCATCGCCGAACTCACCGGCCCACCCGGCGCACCCGCCTCACGGACCTGATCGGTAGGGCGGCCGCACCGGCGGGTCCGCATCCCCGTCCGGTTCCAGCGGCGGGAAAGCGTAGGTGCGCCGCGGGTTCCAGTCGGTGCTGAGCCTGAGTCTGCGGCTCAACTGGGCCCAGCCCAGGGGGGCGGCGGCGATCACCCACGCGTCCGGGTCCTGCGCCGTGAGGCGCAGCGCCGGCCGCAACCAGGAGGCCGCCTGCTCCGGCCAGTCCACGACCGCGACGACGGTGCCGCCCCCGGCCTGCCACGCGGCGACGAAAGCTTCGGCCGCAGCCCGCGAGGCCGCGTCCCGGCTGTGCCCGACCGCGACGGTCGACACGGCCGCGGCAGGCGCCGTCAGCAGGGCCAGCAGCGAACGGAGGTCGGCCTCGGTGTGCGGGGCGGGCGGCGGCATCTCCGCGAACCGGGCGGCCTGCGCGGCGGGCATCAGCGGGGAGCGGGCGAGCTCACGGGCAGACCATCGCTTCGCGTCCATGTCAGGCGGCATCGTGGAAGACCAGGCCCAGGGCGTGCCGGCGGCCGGAGCGCACGGTGCTGACGCCGTGCCGCATGCCGCCGGCCGACCAGCCGCGGGTGGAGCGGATGGGCCGGTCCCGGGTGGTGAAGATCAGGCCGTGGCCCTGCGGCAGCACGGTGGTGATGCCGCGCGACTGGGCCCGGGGCCGCTGCTCGACCAGCAGGAACTCCCCACCGGTGTAGTCCGTCCCGTAGGCGTCGAGCCCGACGACCACCTGGAGCGGGAAGAGCATGTCGCCGAAGACGTCGCGGTGCAGGGCGTTCCAGTCGTCCGGCCCGTAGCGGAGCAGGATCTGCGCGGACCGGTCCTGGCCGGCCGCGCGGCACATCTCGATCCACTCCTCCAGCTCGTCGGGCCACGGAGCGGGCCGTCCCAGCCGCTCCGCCCAGTCACGGGCGACGGCGAGCAGCCGCGGGTACAGCGCGTGCCGCAACTGCCTTACCGGCGCGGGGAGATCATGGGTGAAGTAGCGGTACTGGCCGGAGCCGAAACGGTGACGGGCCATGTCGACGGTGGAGCGGAACCGCTCGGCGTCGTCGTACAGCGCGGTCAAGGCGCGGCACTCGTCGGGGGTGAGCAGCGGCGGCGTCAGGGCGCAGCCCTGGGCGTCGAGCTCGGCGGCCACGGCCGTCCAGTCGGCGGCGGCCACCCTGCGGCGGGCCTCGGTGATGGTGAAAGCGGTACGCATGCGGTTCTCCGAAGTGGTGGGGCCGGAGGACCCGCGCCCCGCCGGGCAGCCGTCCGGCGGGGCGCGGATCGGATGGTTCGGGGCGGATCGTCCGGGATGGGATCCTCCGGCGGTGGCGCGGTCCGGCAGGGTGCGCGTCGGATTCAGATGAGGACGGGCTGCAGGGCACCTTCGTGGATCAGGAGATCCTGCTTGCGTCCGACACCGCCCGCGTAGCCGCGCAGCGAGCCGTCGGCCCCGATGACCCGGTGGCAGGGGCGGACCAGGAGCAGCGGATTGGCCCCGATCGCCGCACCCACAGCACGGATCTCAGCCCGCTCGACCCCCAGGTGCTCCGCGAGGCGCCCATAGGTGGTCGTCGTCCCGTACGGGATGTCGTCCAACGCCCGCCAGACGCGCTGCTGGAACGCCGTACCCCCGGCCGCGAACTCCAGATCGAAGGTCTTCGCGCTCCCGTAGAAGTACGCACGGAGCTGACGCGTCACGTCGGCGAACGCCTCGTCGTCACGCTGCCAGCCGTCCTGGACCGTGGCCGCGCCCTTCTGCCCGGGCATCGACAGGGACTCGATCGCGATCCCGCCGCGCGCCGTGGCGGACGCCTCGCCCACCAGGAGAAGGTCGCCGAGCGGGCTGTCGGCAATGCTGTAGAGCTTCATGATCGTGCTCCCTTCGTAGCTGCCCTCACCTCCCCACTATCGGTGACGCGGGACGTCGGAGCTGGCGGAAATCGGACGCGGCGTTTCCTGCCCGCGGCCGCTGTACAGCGGCGGTGACGGGCCTGGTCGCAGCGGTGGCGAGCCGGCCCGAACACTGGACGGTGTTCCGGTGGATCTCCAGTACGGCCGTCGAGTGGTTGAGGGTGATGTAGTGCAGCCCGGGGGCTCCTTCCGCGAGCAGCCGCTCCGCCATCGCGCTGGCGTGGTCGACCCCGATCCGGTGCCCGGCGGCGGGGTCGTCGCGGGCCGCGTCGAGGCGGTGTGCCAGAGGGGCGGGGAAGGTCGCGTTGCTGAGTTCGGCGAAGCGCCGGATCTGCCGGACGTCGGTGGCGGGCATGATCTCCGGAATGATCGGGATGTCGCACCCGGCGGCGGCCACCCGGTCCCGCAGCCGCAGGTAGTCGTCCACGTCGAAGAACATCTGGGTGATGGCGTAGTCGGCGCCGGCCCGGCACTTGGCGACGAAGTGCCGGATGTCGTCGTCCCAGTTCGGCGAGCGGGGGTGCCGCTCGGGGAAGGCCGCCACGCCGACGCTGAAGTCGCCCAGAGTCGTGACGAGACGGACCAGCTCGTGCGCGTACTCGAACCCTCCGGGATGGGTGACCCAGGGGCCGCCGGGGTCGCCGGGCGGGTCGCCGCGCAGGACGAGGACGTCCCGGATACCGGCATCGGCGTAGCGGCCCATGATGTGCCGCAGTTCGGCCGCGGAATGGCCGACCGCGGTCAGGTGCGCGACCGGGCGCAGCGTGGTGTCGGAGGCGAGGCGCTCCGTCACCGCGACGGTGCGGTCCCGCGACGAGCCGCCGGCGCCGTAGGTGACGGAGACGAAGGTCGGCGAGAGTGATTCGATCTGCCGGATCGTCTGCCAGAGCGTGCGTTCGCCCGTGTCGGTCTTGGGCGGGAAGAACTCGAAGGAGAAGGACCGGGTTCCGGAGGCGAGGATCTCGCGCAGGGTGCTCATGAGGGGCCTCCATGAGCGTT
>NZ_JBEYJD010000072.1:0-18313 GCF_040636125.1 Streptomyces sp. NPDC006733
ACGGGCCCGCCCGCCCCACCGGGCGGGCCCGTCGGTGCTCCCGCGGGCCGCCCCCGCCGGCCCCGCCCCCGTCCCGACCTCCCGAAAGCCGGTCCCAGATGCCCCGCCCGCCCCTTAGCCCGCCGCGGCCGCCCGTGGCCGCGCTGCTGGTCGTCCTCGTCACCCTGCTCTGCCTGCTGTCCACCGGGCCGGCGTCCGCGCACGGGGACACCATCCATCTGGAGATCACCGGCAACGCGGAGGGCCGGCTGACGGTCACCGCCACCTGGGACGAGGACCACCACCCGGTGGACGAGAAGGTCGCCGCGACCCTGCAGGCGACGGCGGCGGACGGACGGCAGGTCGGGCCGTGGCCGCTCACCGCGCTGGACCAGGCGCACGGCACCTACACCGTCGCCGTACCGCTGCCGCCCGGCAGCTGGCAGATCTCGGCCGAGTCCGCGTTCCCGGCCATGGGCGCCGGGAAGACCACCTTGCAGGTCACGGTCGTTCCGGGCCGGCCCGCCCCGACCGGGGGCAC
The DNA here is from genome assembly GCF_040636125.1 of Streptomyces sp. NPDC006733. Classification (NCBI taxonomy): domain Bacteria; kingdom Bacillati; phylum Actinomycetota; class Actinomycetes; order Kitasatosporales; family Streptomycetaceae; genus Streptomyces; species Streptomyces sp. NPDC006733. The sequence continues at coordinate 521 of NZ_JBEYJD010000072.1, forward strand.
GCCCGCGCCGACCACCGCCGCGCCGACCACCGCGCCCGCCCCGAACCACCCCGCCGCGCAGCCGACCGCGGCCGCCGGCGCCGGCGACGCGGGGTCGTCGTCCGCCCTGGTGATCACGGGGATCGCCGCAGCGGTCGTCGCGGCGGCGGCCGCCGCCCTGCTGGTCGTGCGACGGCGCCGGTCCGGAGCCCAGCGGTAGCGGCCCGGGCGCGTCGGGCGACGCAAGGTATCCGACGGGTTTCAGTACGGGCGTTGAAGCGCTTCGACAGGACTCTGGACAGCAGCTTAGGGCGCGTCTAGTGTCGACACGCGGCAGCTGTCACGGGACAGGGTCGCAAGTGTTATCGAAGCGCTTCAATCGGTAGGTTGTCCTGTGCAACCCCCTCGCCCTCGTCGGATGGAGACCCTCTATGGCCACGCTCGCCGAGGTCGCCCGGCACGCCGGTGTCTCCGCCAGCACGGTGTCGTACGTCCTCAGCGGCAAGCGCTCGATCTCGGAGGGGACCCGCGACCGCGTCGAGCGCAGCATCCAGGAACTCGGCTACCACCCCAACGCCGGGGCCAGGGCGCTCGCCAGCAGCCGGTCGCACATCGTGGCCCTCATGGTGCCGCTGCGGACCGACATGTACGTGCCGGTGATGATGGAGATCGCCATCGCCGTCGCCACCACCGCCCGCCAGTACGGGCACGACGTGCTGCTGCTGACCGGCGAGGAGGGGCCCGCCGCCGTGCGGCGGGTGGTCGGCAGCGGGCTGGCGGACGCCATGATCGTGATGGACGTCGAGCTGGAGGACGAACGCGTCCCGCTGCTGCGCGACTCCGTCCACCCCTCCGTCCTGATCGGACTGCCGTCCGACCCGTCCGGACTGACCTGCGTCGACCTGGACTTCACCGCCACCGGAGAGCTCTGCGGGGACCACCTCGCCGACCTCGGGCACCGCGACATCGCGGTGATCGGCGAAGCCCCCGCGGTCTACCAGCGGCACACCGGCTTCGCCGAGCGCACGATGGAGGGCCTGCGCCGGCGCGCCCGCGAGCGGGACCTGCGGCTCATCCACCGCCCCTGCGACGGCAGTTACGAGTCCACCGCCGGGGTCCTGTCGCGCATCTTCGAGGAACGGCCCCGCACCAGCGCCCTCGTGGTGCAGAACGAGTCCTCCGTCGGCCCGCTGCTCAGCCTGCTCCAGCAGCAGGGCCGCGCGGTCCCCGAGGACGTGTCGGTGATCGCGATCTGCCCCGACCAGGTCGCCGAGCAGGCGTCCGTGCGGCTCACCTCGGTGGCCATCCCCGCCCAGGACATGGGGCGCCGGGCCGTCGAGCTGGTGATAGGCAAGCTGGAGGGCCGCGATCCGCACCCCCTCACGCTGCTGCCCCCGCAGCTGACCGTGCGCGGCAGCACCGGGCCCGCACCCACCGTCTGAGACCTTCCGCCGCATCCCGGGTCCCGCAGCCATCGCCGCCGGACCGCGATGCCGCACGCCCGCAGACCCCCCGCTCCCCGAAGGAGACCCCCTGTGAGTCAGCCGCCGCCCGCTGTGTCCCTCGCCCAGTCCTCGCCCACGGCCGGCACGTTCGGTGAACGCGCGGGCGGCCTGGAGTGGACCGGCCGCCAGGAGACGCTGCGCATCGAGGCCTGGGGCCCGGACGCGATACGGGTGCGGGCCCGGCTCGGCGGCCCGCTGCTCGACGACCTGCCCGGCGCCCTGCTGGACGAGCTGCCGGCCGCCCCCGCCGCGGCCGTCAAGATCGAGGACGGCCACGCGCTGCTGGTCAACGGGGCGATCACCGCGACCGTCGACGCGGAGGGCATGGTGCGCTTCCTGCGCACCGACAGCGGCGAGGAACTCCTCGCCGAGGAGCGGGCGCACTTCTGGTGGCCCGGCCCGCGGCTGCGCACCGCCACCGGCAACGGCTACCACCGCATCGAGCAGCGCTTCCGCGCCTACGACGGGGAGCGGTTGTACGGGCTGGGCCAGCACCAGCACGGCCTGCTCGACCAGAAGGGCGCCGTGATCGACCTGGTGCAGCGCAACTCCGAGGTGACGATCCCGGTCCTCACCTCAAGCCGGGGCTACACCTTCCTGTGGAACAACCCGGCGATCGGCCGCGTCGAGCTGGCCGCCACCGGCACCCGCTGGGTCGCCGACAGCGCCCGGCAGACCGACTACTGGATCACGGCGGGCGATCCGGCCGCCGCGCAGCGCCGCTACACCGCGGTCACCGGCCGCACCCCGATGCTCCCCGAGTGGGCGGCCGGCTTCTGGCAGTGCAAACTGCGCTACCGCACCCAGGACGAACTGCTCGGCGTGGCCCGCGAGTACCGGCGGCGCGGGCTGCCGCTCGCCGTGATCGTCTGCGATTTCTTCCACTGGACGCACCTGGGCGAGTGGAAGTTCGACCCGGCGCAGTGGCCGGACCCCGCGGCGATGACCCGTGAACTCGCCGAGATGGGCGTGCAGCTCGCCGTCTCCGTCTGGCCGTCCGTCTCGCCGCTCAGCGAGACCCACCAGCCGATGGAGCAGGCCGGGCACTTCATCGGCACCGAGTACGGTCCGATGGCGCACGCGGACTGGCCGGACAAGCAGGTCGCGGAGCCGGTCCAGGTGGCCTTCTACGACGCCACCAACCCCCGGGCCCGCGCCTACGTCTGGCAGCGGATCAAGGACAACTACCTCACCCCCTACGGCATCAAGGCGTTCTGGCTGGACGCCTGCGAGCCCGAGCTCAAGCCCGGCCACTCCGCCAACCTGCGCTACCACGCCGGGCCCGGCCTGGAGGTCGGCAACCTGTACCCGCGGGAGAACTCCCGCACCTTCCACGAGGGGCTGCTCGCCGCCGGGGACGCGGAGGTGGTGACCCTCAACCGCTCCGCGTGGGCCGGCAGCCAGCGCTACGGCGCCGCCCTGTGGTCGGGCGACATCGGCACGGACTTCGCCACGCTGCGCGACCAGGTCACCGCCGGGCTGCACGTCGCGCTGTCCGGCATCCCCTGGTGGAACACCGACATCGGCGGCTTCCACGGCGGCGACCCGGACGACCCCGCCTACCGGGAGGTGCTGGTGCGGTGGTTCCAGTACGGCGCCTTCAGCCCGCTCTTCCGGCTGCACGGCTTCCGCGACCCGGGCATGCCGCTCGGCCCCGACATGACCGGCGGCCCCAACGAGGTCTGGTCGTACGGCGAGGAGGCGTACGGCATCCTCACCGACTACCTGCGGCTGCGCGAGCGCCTCAAGCCGTACCTGCTGGCGCAGATGCGCACCGCGCACGAGGACGGCATCCCGCCGATGCGCCCGCTGTTCCTGGAGTTCCCCCGGGACGAGGCGGCCTGGGGGGTCGGGGACGCCTATCTCGTCGGCCCCGACCTGCTGGTCGCCCCCGTGCTGGAGGCCGGTGCCCGCGAGCGCACCGTGTACCTCCCGCGGGGCGCGCGGTGGACGGACGCGTGGACGGGCGAGGAGTACGCGGGCGGGCAGTCGGTGACGGTGCCCGCGCCGCTGGAGCGCATCCCGCTCTTCCTGCGGGACGGGGCGGTGCTGCCGATCGGTTCGTAGGACACGCCAGGACGCCCCCGGCCGTCGGGCCGGGGGCGTCCTTCGCGTGCGCGCGGGCAGCAGGTCAGCCGGCTCGGCCGGGGAAGTCCAGCCGGTCCAGGCGCACCGGGCCGTGCAGCGTCAGGTGCAGGTCCTGCACGCCCGCCGGAGCGGTGTCCAGTGGTACCCGCACCTCCGCGTAGGCGTAGCGGCCGCCGGTCACCGGCACGTCGACGGTCGCCAGCGCGGTGCCGTCGCCCAGGTACAGCTCGACCGACGCCCCGCCGGCCGTCCCCTCGTGGGCGACCCGCGCCACCACCGTGCCCGGTCCCTCCCCGCCGAAGTCGCAGGCGCGGAAGAGCAGCCGGCCCGGCTCCGTACCGCCCGGCGCGACCGCGTCGCCGCGCTCCTTGGTGCGGTCGACGAGCACCACGCCGCTCTGTTCGTCGAAGTCCGCTCCCGCCAGGCCGCGCCCGCGCACGTCGCGCGGGGCGGGCGGCTCGCCGCCGACGGTCAGGGTCCGCGTCAGGCGGATGTCGGTGCTGGACGCGCCGGCGTGGATGTCGTAGCCGCCCGGTGCGACGGTCCACCGCCCGTGGGCCACGTCCCAGAAGCCGAGCCGGGCCAGCGGCACGGTGAAGGACAGCGTGCCGGACCCGCCGGGCGGCAGCGACAGCCGGCCGTGCGCGATGAGGGTGCGGGCGGGCCGCCGCACCCCGGTGGCGGGTGCCCCGGCGTACAGCTGGACGGTCTCGGTGCCCGCCGTGCCGCCGGTGTTGGTCACCGTGAGCGTGCCGCGGACCGTGTCGCCGTCGAGTGACAGGGCCAGGTCGCGGTGGTCGAAGGACGTGTACGACAGCCCGTGGCCGAAGGGGTAGAGGGGCGTGCCGCGGAAGTACAGGTAGGTGGAGCCGGCGGTGATGATGTCGTAGTCCAGCAGGTCGGGCAGGTCCTCGTCGGCCGCGTACCAGGTCTGCGGCAGCCGTCCGGACGGGCAGACGTCGCCGAACAGCACCCGGGCCAGGGCGGTGCCGGCCGACTGGCCGCCGTGCGCGGTCCACAGCAGCGCGGGGAGCGCGGCATCGGCCGCGGCGACCGCGTAGGGGTAGCTGGAGGTCAGGGCGAGGACCGTCCGCGGGTTGGCGGCGTGGGCGGCGCGCCAGAGGGCGTCCTGCCGCTCGGGCAGCGCCAGCGTCCGCCGGTCCTCGGTCTCCTTGCCGTTGATGTGCGGGTCGTTGCCCAGCACGACGATCACGGTGTCGGCGGCGGCAGCGGCCCGCGCCGCCTCCTCCACACCGTGCCCGGTGGTCTCCACCGTGAACGCGGTGCCCTGCTCGGCAACCTTGAGCCCGTCGGCGGTGACTTGCAGGTACCGGCCCGTGCCCGGGTGCCTGAGGAGGTGGGTGTCGCCGTGCTGCTGCAGTTCGAACGTCTCCTGCACGACCCAGCCGCCGGGCCGGTCGGCGGCGGCCCGTACGAAGCCGTCCTCGGCGACGGTCAGGTAGCGGCCGGAGGGCGCGCGCAGCGTCAGCAGGCCCTCGCCCCACTGCGTCACGGTCAGTTCGGTGGGCCGGTCGCCGAGGCGCACGGGGGGCACGTCGGTGCGGCCGGTGAGGTGGGCCGGGTTGAGGGAGGCCTCGTCGCCGGGCGGCCCGGCGGCGTCGTGCGCCTCCGGCACCTGGACCCAGCCGTCGTCCGTCCGCAGCCGGATCCGGTCCGCGCCCTCGGCGAAGAGCACCCGGTCGGCGCCCAGCCGCTCACGCAGCGCGTCCAGCAGCGAGGCGCGCCGGATCAGGCTGCCGCTGTACCAGTCGGTCTTCACCTCGTCGGCGAGCGGGCCGATGACGGCGACGGTGCGCGGGCCGGCCGCGTCCAGCGGCAGCAGCCCGTCGTTCTTGAGCAGCACCACGGCGGCCTCGGCCGCCCGCAGCGCGAGCGCGCGGTGGGCGGGGGTGTCGTGGGAGTCCGGGCCGACGGCCGCGTACGGGCCCCCATCCGGGTCGAACTCACCGAGCCGCAGGCGCAGGGCCAGCAGCCGGCGGACCGCGGTGTCGACGTCCTTCTGGTCGATCAGGCCTTGCCGCAGCGCGCCGCGCACCCTGCCGATGATCTTCGACGAGTCCTGGTCGTGGTCGGTGAAGCTGTCCACGCCGGCGCGCAGCGCGGCGGCCGTCGCCTCCTCGTGGGTGTCGAAGTAGTGCTCGGAGTCGACGAGGTTCGACGGGGCGCCGGCGTCCGAGCAGACGACGAGGTCCTGGCCGGTCCACCGGCGCAGCTGCTCGTCGAGCAGCGGGGAGAGGTGGTTCGGGCGGCCGTTGACCAGGTTGTAGGCGGGCATCACCCCGGCGACGGCCCCCGCCTCGACCGCGCCGCGGAAGGCGGGCAGGTCGTACTCGTGCAGCACCCGCGGGCGCACGGAGGAGGACGTGGTGTCGCGGGCCGTCTCGTTGTTGTGCGCCAGCCAGTGCTTGAGGACGGGCGCGGTGCGCCAGTGCTCCGGGTCGTCGCCCCGCAGCCCCGCGGTGTAGGCGGTGGCGAGGTCGGAGGTCAGGCGCGGGTCCTCGGCGTACCCCTCCTCGTTGCGGCCCCACCGCGGGTCCCGCAGCAGGTTCACCGTCGGCGCCCAGACGTTGAGCCCGACGCGCGCGTCGCGCGAGCGCATCGCGCGCACCTCGGTGCCGACGGCCTCGCCGACCGCGCGCACCAGCTCCGCGTCCCAGCTCGCGCCGAGTCCGACGGCCTGCGGGAACACGGTGGCCGGACCGCTCCAGGCGACGCCGTGCAGCGCTTCCTGGCCGGTGCGGAAGGCGTCGAGGCCCAGTCGCGCCACCGCGGGGGCGAACTGGTGGAGCATCGCGATCCGCTCGTCGGGCGTGAGCCGTCCGATCAGGTCCTCGACCCTGGCGGCCAGGGGGAGTCGGGGATCGCGGAACGGCAGGTCGTCGGTGGTCACACGGGCCCCTTCGAGTGGAACAGGCGAGAAACGCCTCGAGAGTACGGGTTTCGAAGCGCTTCGATGCTGGTGCGGAGGGTGGACTCTGTCAAGGCATGCGACGGTAACGGCCCAAAGTTCCCGGTCCCTTGCGGGTGCGGTCGGCGATTCCGTGCACTGCGAACTCTTGCGCGGCCCGCCACGCACACTTAACCTCATCGCAACATCGAAGCGCTTCGACCGAGGGTTTTCCTCTTCTGCCTGACCCCATTGAGATGCCGGCCGGCGTGCTCCGCCACGTGTCCTGGCGCCGCCACGAAGGGTTGACGCAATGCCGAACTCCCAGGCCCCGGCTCCGGCCGAACCGGCCGCCCCCAGCCGCAGAACCTTCCTCACCGGCGCGATAGCCGTCGCCGCGATCGCCGCGGGCGGTCCGCTGCTCACCGCCTGCTCGTCGTCGAAGAGCACCGCGAACAAGGGAAGCGTCGCCACCGGCGACGCCCTCAAGAAGGTGCTCCCCGCCTACGTGCCCTCGACGCTCGTCACCCCGGACATCCCCGGGGTGAACGGATCGAGCCCCGGTTTCACCAAGCTCCCCGACCCGCTGGTCGTCTCGGTCAAGGCCAAGCCCGGCAAGGGCAGCACCTTCAAGGCGATGACCCCCATCTGGGGAACCGTCCCGAAGAAGGACAACGCCTACTACAAGGCGGTCGACGAGGCGCTCGGCGCCACGATGGAGTTCGACCCGCTGGACGGCACCACCTACCAGGAGAAGATCGGCGCGGTGCTCGCCTCGAGCGGCATCCCCGACCTGGTCACCATCCCCGGCTGGAACATGCAGGGCCAGATCCGCAACGCCATCGAGAACAAGTTCGCCGACCTGGGCCCGTACCTGTCCGGTGACGCCGTCAAGAAGTACCCGAACCTCGCGGCCATCCCCACCGGCGCCTGGCAGATGGCGGTCTTCGGCGGCAAGCTGCGCGGGCTGCCCAACTCCGGCGGCGTGCTCGGCAACGCGTTCTTCTACCGCAAGGACCTCGTCGACGCCGCCGGCGTGGCGCTGCCGAAGACGGCGGAGGAGTTCGTCTCCTTCGGCAAGTCCGTCACCGACGCGAAGAACAAGCGGTGGGCCTTCGACGACCTGTGGGTCTGCATCCAGAAGCTCTACGGCGTCCTGCCGGACGCACCGCACTACTGGCAGCTCAAGGACGGCAAGCTCGTCCACAAGATCGAGACCCAGGAGTACCGCGAGGCCCTCGCCTTCGCCCGCAAGCTGCACGACCAGAAGCTGGTCCACCCCGACGCCGACGCGGGCAAGGACGGCGACGCCAAGATCCGCTTCACCTCCGGCCAGACCGTCATGTACCAGGACGGCACCGGCGGCTGGTACGGCATGGTCTCGGAACAGGCCAAGCAGAACCCGAAGTTCGACATGCAGGCGCTGGACTACTTCGCGGCCGACGGCGGCACCCCGCTGCTGTGGCAGGACGACCAGGCCGGGATCTTCAGCTTCATCAACAAGAACCTCCCGAAGGAGAAGGTCGAGGAGCTGCTCGCGATCGCCGACTTCGCGGCCGCCCCGTTCGGCTCCAAGGAGTTCCAGCTCGTCAACTACGGCGTCGAGGGCACGCACTACCACCTCAAGGACGGCGCCCCGGCCTTCACCGACCAGGGGGTCCAGGAGGCCCAGCCCGCCACGCTGTACTTCCTCGCCGCCCCGCCGCCGTCGATCGCCCACCCGGACCAGCCGCAGATGGTCAAGGACTACGCGGGCTGGATGGCCCGCCAGGCCCCGCACCTGAAGAAGCCGCTGTTCTACGGCATGCAGGTGGTCGAACCCACCCGCTACGCCTCCCTCTACACGGGATTCGACGACCTGCAGAAGGACATCCGGCGCGGCCGCAAGCCCGTCAGCGCCGTCGAGGACGCCGTCAGCACCTGGAAGAAGAGCGGCGGCGAGCAGTTGCGCGCCTTCTACCAGGACATCCTCGACAAGAACGGCAGCGGGGCGTGAGGACGCGGGTCCGCGTCGCCGCGGGGCTGCCCCGGCAGCCCGCGGACGGCGACGCGGCCCGGGACCGCCTCGCCACCCCGGCGGCGGCCCCGGCGCCGGAGCCGCCGCCCGCCCGGGGGATCACCCGGTGGCAGCGCTTCCGGCGCGACCGCACCCTGCTGCTGATGACGGCGCCCGCGGTCGTCCTGCTGCTGATCTTCAACTACGTGCCGCTGCTCGGCAACGTGGTGGCGTTCCAGGAGTACGACGTCTACGGCGCCGGCATCACCGGCAGCCCCTTCGTCGGCGTCGAGAACTTCCAGCGGCTCTTCGACGACTACCGCTTCTGGGAGGTGATCGGCAACACCCTCAGCATCACCTTCACCCAGCTGATCCTCTTCTTCCCGATCCCCATCGCCCTGGCCCTGCTGCTCAACAGCGTCTTCAACGACCGGGTGCGCGCCTGGGTGCAGGGGATCGTGTACCTGCCGCACTTCTTCTCCTGGGTGCTGGTCATCACCGTCTTCCAGCAGATGTTCGGCGGTGCGGGGCTCATCGCCCAGCACCTGCGCCAGCACGGCGTGGACGGCTTCGACCTGATGACCAACCCGGGGCTGTTCAAGTTCCTGGTGACCTGGCAGGCGGTCTGGAAGGACGCGGGCTGGGGCGTGATCGTCTTCCTGGCCGCGCTGAGCGCCGTCAACCCGGACCTGTACGAGGCCGCCGCCGTCGACGGCGCCAACCGCTGGCGCCGCATGTGGCACATCACGCTGCCCGCGCTGCGCCCGGTGATCGCCCTGCTGCTGGTGCTGCGCGTGGGCGACTCGCTCAACGCCGGCTTCGAACAGATCCTCCTCCAGCGCGACGCGGTCGGACCCGGCGCCTCGGAGATCCTCGACACCTACGTGTGGTGGACGGGCATCAAGACCGGCGACTTCGGCTACGCGGCCGCCGCCGGAATCTTCAAGGGCGTGTTCAGCGTGCTCCTCGTGCTGCTCGCCAACCGGGCCGCCCATCTGCTGGGCGAACAGGGGGTGTACTCCAAGAAATGACCGCCGTACTCACCGACCCGGACCGCCGGGGCGCCACGCCCCTGGAGAAGATCGACAGGACCGGCAGACGACCGGTGTGGGAGGAGGAACCCAGCGCCATCGGCCAGGGGATCAAGGGACTGTCCCTCGTCGTCGTCTGCCTGGCCATCCTGGCGCCGCTGTGGGTCGTGGTCGTCACCAGCCTGTCCGACAGCCGGACCATCACCGAGGCCGGCGGCCTGGTTCTCTGGCCGCAGACCATCACCTTCCGGTCGTACACCGAACTGCTCAGCGGCGGGATCGTCACCCGCGCCGCCCTGGTCAGCATCGCGGTCACCGTGGTCGGGACGGCGTTCAGCATGGCGGTCTCCGTCCTGTGCGCCTACGGACTGTCGCGCACCGGCTCCTTCGCCCACCGCCCCGTCCTGATGACGCTGATGCTGACCATGTTCTTCGGCGCCGGCCTGATCCCCACCTACCTGCTGGTGACCGGCATCGGACTGCAGGACAGCTACTGGTCGATGATCCTGCCCAGCGCGATCAGCGTCTTCAACATCCTGGTGCTCCGCTCGTTCTTCATGGGCGTGGCACCGGAACTCATCGACAGCGCCCGCATCGACGGAGCCGGCGAGTGGCGCATCCTGTTCCGGATCGTCATGCCGCTGTCCCGCGCCGTGATCGCCGTCGTCTCGCTGTTCTACGCGGTCGGCTACTGGAGCCAGTGGTTCAACGCCAGCATCTACATCAACGACAGCGAGAAGTACCCGCTGCAGATGATCCTGCGGCAGATCGTGCTCAAGCAGGAGGTCCCGCCCGGCGCCATGGGCCAGGCCGTCAGCAGCGGCGCGATCTCCAGCCTGTCGGTGCAGATGGCGGTGATGGTGCTGGCGCTGCTCCCGGTCGCCGTGCTCTCGCCGTTCGTCCAGAAGCACTTCCACAAGGGCATGCTCATCGGCGCCGTCAAGGGCTGACGCTCTGTCCGACCCCCTCCGCCCGCTCCCCGCACAGTGAGGTCTTCGCCATGCCCCTGCCCAGCCGACGCGGTGTGCTGCTCGGATCTGCCGCCGGCGCGGCCGCCGCCGCCCTGCCCGCCCTCCCGGCGCACGCCGCGCAGCCCGACGCCCCCCGCACCCGGCCCCACCGCTGGCGCACCGTGGCCATCGGCGGCACCGGCTTCGTGACCGGCGTGCTGTTCCACCCGGCCGTGCGCGGCCTCGCCTACGCCCGCACCGACATCGGGGGCGCCTACCGGTGGGACGAGCGCACCGCGCGGTGGACCGCGCTGACCGACGCGCTGGGCTGGGACGACTGGAACCTGCTCGGCGTCGAAGCCCTCGCCGTCGACCCGTCCCACCCCGACCGGCTGTACCTCGCGGTCGGCACCTACGCGCAGTCGTGGGCCTCCCCCGGCGCCGTGCTGCGCTCCGACGACCGGGGCGCCACCTGGTCGCGGGCGGATCTGACGGTGCGGCTGGGTGCGAACGAGGACGGGCGGGGAACGGGCGAGCGCCTCCTCGTCGACCCGCGGGACAGTTCCGTGCTGTGGCTCGGCACCCGGCACGACGGGCTGTGGCGGTCCGCCGACCGCGGTGCGAGCTGGGCCCGCGCCGAAGCCTTCCCCGGCGCACCCTCGCCCACCGGCCAGGGCGTGACCCTCCTCGCGGCGGCCGGACGCGTCCTCTACGCGGGCTGGGGCGACGGGGGCAGCGCGCTCTACCGCACGGCCGACGGCGTGACCTGGGAGGCCGTCCCCGGACAGCCCACCGGGGCCAGTGCCCGCATCCCGCAGCACGCCGTCCACTCCCACGGCACGCTGTACGTCAGCTACGCCGACGCGCCCGGCCCGGGCGGCATGGCGGACGGCGCGGTATGGGCGCTCGACACCGCCGCCGGCACCTGGAGCGACATCACGCCGGTGACACCCGCCGAGGATGACCGGTTCGGCTACGCGGGACTGGCCGCCGACGCCCGGCGCCCCGGCACGGTGATCGTCTCCACCAACAACCGCTGGGGACAGGTCGACACCCTCTTCCGCACCACCGACGGCGGCCTGAGCTGGACCTCGCTCAAGGACACCGCCGTCCTGGACGTGGCCGAGACGCCGTACCTGCGCTGGGGCGAGGCCGCGCCGAAGTTCGGCTGGTGGATCCAGACCGTCGGCATCGACCCGTTCGACTCCCGCCACGTCGTCTACGGCACCGGCGCCACCGTGTTCGGCACCCGCGACCTGGTCCACTGGGCCCCGCAGATCCGCGGGCTGGAGGAGACCGCCGTCACCAAGCTCATCTCCCCGCCCACCGGGGCCGCCCACCTGCTGTCCGCGCTCGGCGACATCGGCGGCTTCTACCACGACTCCCTCGACTCCTCCCCCGCCGCCGGCATGTACACCGGCCCCGTCTTCGGCTCCACCACCGGCCTGGACCAGGCGGCGCTCCAGCCCTCGTACGTGGTCCGCACCGGGTGGTCCTCGGCCCGCAACGGCGCCTGGTCGAAGGACGGCGGCCGCAGCTGGACGCCGTTCGCCGCCCAGCCCGAGCAGGCCGCGAACGCGCCGGGACCCGTCAGCGTCAGCGCCGACGGCCGGACGCTGCTGTGGTCGCTGATCCACTGGAGCGGCACCACCTACCCGACACAGCGCTCCACCGACAACGGCGCCAACTGGACCGAGGTGGCCACCTTCCCGCAGGGCGCGACACCGGTGGCCGACCCCGTCGACCCGGCCCGCTGCTACGCCTACGACACCGCCTCCGGGACCCTGTTCACCTCCACCGACGCCGGCGCGTCCTTCACCGCCGCCGCCACCGCGCTGCCCGCCGGCGACACCCAGTACCGCATCGGCGCCGCGCCCGGCCGCCGCGGCGACCTGTGGCTGTCGGCCAAGGACGGCGGCCTGCTGCGCTCCACCGACGGCGGCGCCACCTTCGCGCGGGTCGCCGGGGTGGAGGCCTCCTACACCCTCGGCTTCGGCAGGTCCCGCACCCCGCGGGGGTACCCGGCGCTCTTCCACGTCGCCCGGATCAAGGGGGTCACCGGCGTCTTCCGCTCCGACGACGCGGGCGCCGGCTGGCTGCGGATCAACGACGACGCCCACCAGTGGGGCTGGACCGGCCAGACCGTCACCGGCGACCCCCGCATCCACGGCCGGGTCTACCTCGGCACCAACGGCCGCGGCATCCAGTACGCGGACACGCTCTGACCCGGCGGCGACAGCACCGGCGCAGCCCTCGACGCAGCCCCCGACGAAGCGAGTGCCCTCCATGCCCGATCTGAACGACGCCGCCCGCGGCCGGATCCTCTTCGGCGGCGACTACAACCCCGAGCAGTGGCCCGAGGACGTGTGGCAGGAGGACGTCCGCCTGATGCGCGAGGCGGGCGTCAACACCGCGACCGTCGGCGTCTTCTCCTGGGCGCGCCTCGAACCGCGCCCGGGAGCGCGCGACTTCGGCTGGCTCGACCGCGTGCTCGACCTGCTGGACGCCCACGGCATCGGCGCGGTGCTGGCCACCCCCACCGCCTCGCCGCCGCCCTGGATGGGCGCCCGCCACCCCGAGACGCTGCCCCGCGCCGAGGACGGGTCGGTGATCTGGTACGGGTCGCGCAACCAGTTCTGCGCCAGCTCGCCCGTCTACCGCGACTACGCCCGCAAGATCACCGAGGACCTCGCCGAGCGCTACCGCGGCCACCCGGCGCTGCGGATGTGGCACATCAACAACGAGTACTGCACCAGCTGCTGGTGCGACGAGACCGCCCGCCACTTCCGCCGCTGGCTGGCCGCACGCTACGGATCACTGGACGCGCTCAACGAGGCCTGGGGCACCGCCTTCTGGAGCCAGCGCTACGACGCCTGGGAGGAGATCGTCCCGCCCCGCAAGGTCCAGTACATCGTCAACCCGACGCAGGGCCTGGACTTCAGCCGCTTCACCTCCGACGCGCTGCTGGAGTGCTTCACCGCCGAACGCGACATCGTCGCCCGGCACTCCCCCGCCGTGCCGGTCACCACCAACTTCATGCCGATGTGGATCGGCCAGGACGGCTGGACCTGGGCCGCCCGCGAGGACGTCGTCTCGGTCGACCTCTACCCCGACCCCAAGGACCCGCACGGCGGCGCCTACGGCGCGATGGTCCAGGACCTGACCCGCTCGCAGGCCGACGGCCCGTGGATGCTCATGGAACAGGCCGCGGGCCCGGTCAACTGGCGCGGGGTCAACCACCCCAAGCCGCCCGGCCTGATGCGGCTGTGGTCACTGCAGGCCGTCGCGCGCGGCGCCGACGCCGTGTGCTTCTTCCAGTGGCGCCAGTCCCGCCAGGGCAGCGAGAAGTTCCACTCCGGGATGCTCACCCACACCGGTGCGGGCGGGCGCACCTTCCAGGAGGTCACGGGGCTCGGTGCGGACCTGGTCCGCCTGGCGCCCGCCGTGGGCGGCCGCGTCGAGGCGCGGGCGGCGATCCTGCACGACTGGAACGCCTGGTGGGCCGGCCGGCAACCGGGCCGCCCCTCCACCCTCCTCGACTACGAGCAGGTGCTGCGCGCCTGGCACCAGGCCCTGTGGGAGGGCGGCATCACCGCCGACTTCGCGCACCCCGAGGCGGAGCTGAGCCGCTACCCGCTCCTGCTCGTGCCCCACCTCTACCTGCTCACCGACGCCGCCCTGGACAACCTGGCCGCCTACGTCCGCGCCGGCGGAACCCTGGTCTGCGGCTTCTTCACCGGGGTCGCCGACGAGGACGACCGCGTCCGCCCCGGCGGCGTCGACGCCCGGCTGCGCGACCTCCTCGGCCTGGCCGCGGTCCACGAGTGGTGGCCGCTCGACGACGGGGAAGCCGTCACCGTCGAGGACGCGGACCTGGGCACCTTCGCCGGCACCCTCTGGTCGGAGGACCTGGAGCCCGCGACCGCGCAGCCGGTGGCGGTCCACCAGGGCGGCGTCCTGGACGGCCGCCCCGCCGTGACCCGCCACTCCTACGGGGACGGCACCGCCTGGTACGTGTCGGTGCTGCCCGAACCCCAGGCGCTGCGGGCCCTGCTCGCCCGCGCCGCCGGCGAGAGCGGTGTACGGCCTCCGCTGCCCGGCCTCCCCGCCGCGGTGGAGGCCGTACACCGCGGTGACCTGCTCTTCCTCCTCAACCACGGGCAGCACCCGGCCACGGTCCCGGTCCCCGGCACCCACACCGACCTGCTCACCGGCCGCGACCTGCACGGCGAGGTCCAACTCGACCGGTACGGCGTCGCCGTGCTGCGGCAGGACGGCGCGTGACGGCGCCCCGCCGGCGCGGCAACTGGGACCCGGCCCCCGCCGCCCGCTGGGAGGACGCCCTCCTCACGGGCAACGGACGGCACGGCGCGATGGTGCACGGCGAGCCCGCCGACGAGCAGGTCGTGGTCAACCACCACCTGCTCGTCCGGCCCAACGGCACCGAGCACGGCCGCGCGCCGGCCCTGGCCGACGGGCTGGAGGCCCTGCGCGACGACATCCTGGCGGGCCGCGCCGCCGACGCCGTCCACCGCACCGTCGGGGAGCAGCCCCTGCGGTGGGTGAGGCCGTTCCACCCCGCCTTCGCCGTCCGCGTCCGGCGCCCGCACACCGAGATCACCGACTACCGCCGCGCGATCGACTACCGCACCGGCACCGTCCGCACCACCTGGACCGAGGACGGCGGCCGCTGGGCCTCGGAGTGCTTCGTCTCCCGCGCCGACGACGTCGTCGTCCACCGCCTGACCCCGCCCCCGTACCGCACGATCACCGCGCGGATCCACCACGACGTACGGCTGCCCGGCGCTCCCGACGGCCTCCAGGCGCAGAGCACCGCGGCCGAGAGCGAGGGCGGGGCGCTGACCTCCAGCTCCGTGCGCTACCCGGACAGCGACCTCGGGTACTCCGGCTGGACCCGCGTCATCGCCCGGGGAGGCACGGTGCGCACCTCGGGCGCGACAACGTCCGCCGAGGGCTGCACGGAACTCACCCTCCTCACCCGCGTCGCCCCCTGGAGCGCCCCCGGCTCCCCCGCGGCACAGGACTCCTACGAGGCGCTGTTCGCTCGCCACCGGCCCCTGCACCAGGAGCCGTACGACAGGGTCGAGCTCGACCTCGACGCCCCGGCCGCGCACCGCGCGCTGCCCGCCTCGAGGCTGCTCGCCGATCCGGACACCTTCCGCCTCGCCCTGCTGGAGCGGCTGTTCGACGCCGGACGGCACCATCTGCTGTCCTCCTCGGGCCTGCTGCCGCCCCGGCTCACCGGGATCTGGACCGGCGACTGGGACACGGCCTGGCAGGGCGCGTTCACCTGCGACGCCAACCTCAACCTGCAGGTGTCCTCCGCCGCGGTGGCGGCGCTGCCCGAGGTCTCCCTCTCCCTGGCCGCTCTCGTCCGCTCCCAGCTCGACGACTGGCGCGACAACGCGACCCGGCTCTTCGGCACCCGCGGCATCGTCGCTCCCGCCCACAGCGACGGCCTGTCCGGTCGCGCCTGCCACTTCTCCGACGCCTACCCGCTGCACCTGTGGACCGCCGGCGCCGACTGGCTGCTGCACCCGCTCCTCGACCACGCCGCCGTCACCGGCGACGACGCCTTCGCGCACGAGGTCCTCGCCCCGCTGCTCGCCGAGACCGCCGCGTTCTACCAGGACTTCCTGACCCGTACCGGCCCCGACGGGAGGCTCGTCCTCGTCCCCTCCTACTCCCCGGAGAACACCCCCGCCGGCGCCGACAGCCCCGTCACGGCCAACGCCACCATGGACCTCGCCGCCGCCCGGCACGCCCTGCGCGCCACCGGTGAGCCCGCACACGCCGCCCTGGCCGACCGTCTGCCGCCCTACCGCGTCAACGCGGACGGCGCGCTGGCGGAGTGGTCCTGGCCGGGCGATCCGACGCGCGCGCCCGACGCCTACGACCACCGGCACATCAGCCACCTCTACCCCGTGTGGCCGCTCGACGAGATCAACCCCTGCGACACCCCCGCACTGGCCCGCGCCGCCCGCCGCGCCCTCGAACTGCGCGGCGCCGAGAACGACTCCGCCCACGGCCATCTGCACACCGCGCTCGTCGCCGCCCGGCTCGGCGACGCACCGCGCGTGACCGCCGCCCTGCGCTCCGTCCTGGACCGGGACTTCTTCCACACCGGCCTGATGAGCTCGCACTACCCCGACCGCACGGTGTACAACGCCGACGCGGCCCACACCCTGCCCGCGGTGCTCATCGAGGCGCTGCTGCACTCGACCCCCGACCGCATCGTGCTGCTGCCCGCGCTGCCGCCCTTCCTCCCCACCGGCACCCTGCGCGGCATCCGCACCCGCTGCGGCGTCACCGTCACCGAACTGTCCTGGTCGGCGCCGGCCGGGCGGCTGCGGGTCGTCCTGCGGGCGGACGGCGACCGCACGGTGCGCGTGCAGACCGGGGCCGACGGCCGCCCGCGCCCCCACCGACTCCCCGCCGGACGGGACCTGGTCCTGAACCTCCCGTTCGGCGGGGCTCCCCCCACCCACCCCCCACACCCCAAGGGAGCTCCTCCATGCGCAGAGCCGCGCGCTCATTCCTGAGGACGACACTGCTGACGCCGGTCCTGGCGTTCCTCGCCGTCCTCGGCCTGCTCGCCGCCCCCGCCCAGGCCGCCACCTGGTCGTCCTCCGACCAGTGGGGCACCTGGTCCACCGGCGGCTACACCCTCTACAACGACGTCTGGGGCAGCGGAGCCGGCGCCCAGACCATCTGGGCCAACTCCGCGAGCAACTGGGGCGTCTGGGCGAACCACCCCAACACCGGCGGCATCAAGTCCTACCCCAACGCCACCAAGTACGTCGGCAAGCGGCTGTCCGCGCTGTCCAGCGTGAAGAGCAGCTTCGACGTCACGGTCCCGGGCAGCGGCGCGTACGAGACCGCGTACGACGTGTGGGACTCCGCCAACGCCTACGAGATCATGCTGTGGATGAACAGGACCGGCCCGGTCGGCCCGCTCGGGACCTCGCAGGGCACGGTCACCCTCGGCGGTCACACCTGGACCGTCTACAAGGGCAGCAACGGCGCCAACGCGGTCTTCTCCTTCGTCCGCACCGGCAACACCAGTGCGGGAACGGTCGACATCCTCGCCGTCCTCAACTGGATCAAGAACACCAAGGGCTGGTTCGGCGACATCACCCTCGGCAACGTCCAGTTCGGCTACGAGATCACCTCCTCCGCCGGCGGCCTGGACTTCCGTACCAACAGCTTCGGGGTCACCGCCTCCTGAACGCGCCGCGGGGGGGGGGCCCGGCCGGCCGCCCCCCGGGGGGTGGGGGGGTGGAGAACAGCACATAACGAGAGATACGCTAGTTGT
>NZ_JBEYJD010000072.1:18323-28508 GCF_040636125.1 Streptomyces sp. NPDC006733
CGGTGGGCGCTCCCGCCCCACCGCCCGGCGCGCGGGGGCGGCCCCCGCCGGCCCCCCGCCGCGCGGTGGGCGGGCTGTCAGACCTCCAGATCCGCTTCGATCCGCTTGAGCTGATGCCGGGCCATCGCCAGGTTGGCCCGTCCCTTGTCCAGCGCCAGATAGAGGAAGAGGCCGTTCTTGCCCCGCCCCTTGATCAGGCGGATCAGGTGGTACTGGCCGCCGAGGGTGATGAGGATGTCCTCGATGTCGTCCTTGAGACCGAGCATCTCCATGGTGCGCACCTTGGCGCGCACCACATCGGTGTTCCCCGCGGCCGCGACCGTCAGGTCGAGGTCCTTGCCACCGCCCAGCGTGCCCAGGGCCATGCCGCTGGTGTAGTCGACGAGCGCGACGCCCAGCGTGCCCTCGATCGATGTGGTGGCTTCCTTGAGGGAGGTCTCGATGTTCGTCATGAGCGGGTACTTCCTTCCGGTCTGTGCGAGGTGGTGCGGTCGGTGGTGCGTCGGATCGGTGGGGTGGTCAAGGGGTCTCGGGTCGGAGCAGGGCCCCGGCGGTGAGTTCGGCGATGCGCGCGCTGCACCGGCGGGCCTCCAGGTGGAGCCTGCCCACGTTGGCGTCCGTCCCCGCCCACGCGGTCAGCACGACGGACACCCCCGCCGCGTAGGTCGCGACATAGCCCTGCTCGCCCCGGACCAGCAGTTCCCGGAACGCGCCCCGGTCGGTGCCGTCCGCCAGGCGCAGGGCGACCGAGAGCACGGCCGCACTGAGCGCCGCGACGGTCTCGGACTCCGGGGTGGGAAAGTCCTGGGCCACCACCAGACCGTCGGTACTCGCCGCGAGGACTCCGGTGAGATGCGGAACGCGGGCGCGTAACCTGCGGAGTTCTTCCAGGACATCGGCCTCCGTCGCCATCAGCTGTCTCCTTTCGGCGCGCTGTCTCAGTGCGCGTCTCATGACGGCGATGCCGGTGCCTCATGGGGGGTCCGGAAGATCACAGGGTTGCCTCCAATGCGTCACGCAGTCGGCGCAGCAGGGATACGTCGGGGTCCGCGGACAGGTCAGCGACCCAGGCGGGTATGGGGGAAGGTCCGGCCGCCGTGGACCGCCGGGGGGTGCGCACATGCCCGGCGGCGGCCAGCCGGCGCACGTCGACGAGGGTGTGGAAGGCGGGACGGCCCAGCAGCCGGGCCATCGTGAACGGGGTCCGTACGCCGTCCGCGAGGTCCAGGACTGCACGCTGCCGCCGGGTGATCCCGGCGCTGTCGGCCGCCTCGTGGCGGACGACGGGCGCGCTGTCCACCTCGGGGTGCGGCCAGAGCTGGTCGAGCAGTTCCTGCCGGCGCCGGGTCTCGCGCTCGACGGCCTCGGCGGGCAGCGGACGCACGGGGCCGAACCAGTGGGTGGCGCCGTAGCGGAAGCGGGTCGGGCCGGTCCTGGGGGCGAGCGCGAAGAAGGCGGCGTCGAAGACCGCCCCGAGGTGGCAGATCTCCAGCTCCCCGTCGGTGAGCAGCTTGCTCTCCACCAGGCTGCGGCCGACCCGGCAGTGGGCGCCCGCCCGGTCGATCGTCTCCTGCCACTCGGTGGCGGAGAGCCGGCGGCGGGCCAGCAGCAGGACGTCGACGCCGGGGGCGGCGGGGCTCTCGGCGTGGACGACCTTGCCGTCGAGCAGGTAGACCGTGCCGGTCTCCCGCAGCAGCGCTCCGGTGGCCCGGTCTCCGGCCATCCGGACCAGCATCGAGGGATTCAGCGCTCTCATCCGAGCACCAGGCGCTCGGCCAGGCTCTGCAGCCGGAGCCGGGCCAGGGCGAGGTTGCCCTCGTCCCGGTCGAGCCACAGGTGGAAGAAGACGCTGCTCTCGAAGGTGGTGTCGACGAAGCAGAGCAGGTGGTAGCTGGTGGGGGTGGTGACGAGGACGTCCTCGACGGACGGCCCTTTGGCGCTGCCGTCGTCCCCGGGGGGCGCGAAGGCGGTGTGCTCGGCGGCCATGCGGGCCAGTTCGGCCGTCTCGACCGCGGTGGTCTCGTGATCGCCCGTGGGGGACTCGCCGAGAGTGCCGAGCGCCAGCCCCGTGGTCCACTCGACGATGGCGGCGCCGCGCGCACCGGGCAGGCCCATCGCTTCGAGTAAGCACTCATCGATTCCGGGCACGCCAATGACTCCTCGGTTCGCGGCAGTTGACGACTCAACCGCACTGCGGTGACCGAGACACTACGCACAGCGATGCGCCGGATGCGGACGTAATATGATTTCCGGCGAAACCACGGAGCGTTGGGCTATGCTCCGCCCTTGCCAGACGCATAGTCGTCCACACCCCGGCGCATCGACGCCTGCAGCGGGATCAGCGGTGGGCGAACCACTTCGCCGCGGGCAGAATCCGGTCGCCGTAGTCGAACAGGGCCTGGTTCTCCCCCCCCCGTTGCCCGACGTGGCGTCGGCCGGGTCCCAGCCGTTGCCGCCCACCGCGGTCCAGGTCGGTTCCCAGGGTCCTGCCGCCTCAGCCGTCGAGCCGCACCACGCGGACCGCGCCCGCCGGAACGGCGAGCAGGCCCGCGGCGCGCTCGCCGGTGAGGAGTTCGGTGCCGACGGATTCCAACGGGATCTTGGTCTCCGTGCCGGTGTGGTTGATCACGAAGAGGTACGCGCCGTGCTCACCGGTGCGCCGCACCACCTCGACGTCGCGCGGCAGCTCGTCGCGCGGGCCGATCCCGGCGTCGGCCGACGCGGCGGCCAGCACCGCGTCCAGCGCCTCCGCCCCGAGCCGGGCGGAGACGTACCAGGCGGTGCCCGCGCCCAGCACGTGGCGGGTGACGGCCGGGTGCCCGGCGGCCGGGCCGTCGGCGTAGGACCACACGGGCTCGGCGCCGCGCGGGACGACGAACTCCGTCCAGACGTCGGCCTCCAGCTCGGCCCGGCCGTCCGCCGCCAGCCGCACCCGCTCCCCGGCGAGCAGCGGCGCGTGCTCCTCCACCGTCAGCCCCAGGACGTCGCGCAGCGCGCCCGGGTGGGCGCCGGGATGCACGCTGTCGTGCTCGTCGACGATGCCGGAGAAGTACGACACGACCAGGGTGCCGCCGCCCTCGACATAGGCGCGCAGGTTGTCGCCCGCGCGCTCGGTGGCGAGGTACAGGGCGGGGACCACGACCAGGGGGTAGCCGGACAGGTCCGCCTCGGGGTGCGCGAAGTCGAGCGTCAGGTGGCGGTCGTAGAGCGCTTCGTAGAAGGTGTCGGCGCGCTCCCGCGCGTCGTGGTCCTCGGTGGGGCGCCATTCCAGTTTCTGCGCCCACCAGGACTGCCAGTCCCACACCATCGCGGCGTCCGCGACGGTCCGGGTGCCGGCGATCTCGGCGAGTGCGGCCAGGTCGGCGCCGAGTGCCACGACCTCGCGCCAGATCCGGCTGTCGGTGCCGGCGTGCGGCAGCATCGCGGAGTGGAACTTCTCGGCGCCGGACCGGGACTGCCGCCACTGGAAGAACATCGCGCCCTCCGAGCCGCGGGCGACGTGGGCCAGGCTGTTGCGGGCCATCTCGCCGGGGCGCTTGGCGGGGTTGCGCCGCTGCCAGCTGACGCCGCTGGTGGAGTGCTCCATCAGCAGCCAGGGCGCGCCGCCGGCGACCGAGCGGGTGAGGTCGGCGGCCATGGCGAGGTTGACTTGGGTGCGCCGGCCGTCGGTCATCAGGTAGTGGTCGTTGCTGACCACGTCGGCCTCGCGCCCCCACGCCCAGTAGTCCATGGAGTCGCACTGGCTCAGGGCGGTCATGAAGTTGGTCGTGACGGGGACGCCGGGGGCCAGCCGGTGCAGGAGGTCACGCTCGGCGGTGAAGTTGGCGCGGACCGTCTCGTCGGAGAAGCGCGCGTAGTCGAGCTGCTGGGCGGGGTTGGCGACGGTGGGTGTCAGCCGGGGGGCGTCGATGTGCGCCCAGTCGCCGTAGCGCTGGCCCCAGAACGCCGTGCCCCACGCGGCGTTCAGCGCCTGCAGCGTGCTGTAGCGGGCGCGCAGCCAGTGCCGGAAGTCCTCGGCGGAGGTCGCGCAGTAGCAGGCGGAGACCGGGACGCCGTACTCGTTGTGGACGTGCCACAGCGCGAGCGCGGGGTGCTGCCCGTAGCGCCGGGCGAGCTGCTCGGTGATCCCGGCGGCGGCGCGGCGGTAGTGCGGCGAGCTGTGGCAGATCGCGCCGCGCGAGCCGAAGCCGTAGCGCACGCCCTCTCGGGACACGGGCAGTGCCTCGGGGTGGGCGGCGTAGAACCAGGCGGGCGGCGCGACGGTCGGGGTGCCGAGGTCGGCGCGGATGCCGTTCGCGTGCAGCAGGTCCAGGAGCCGGTCGAGCCAGCCGAAGTCGTACTCGCCCGGCGCGGGCTCCAGCAGGGCCCAGGAGAAGATCCCGACGCTGACCATGCTCACCCCGGCCTCGCGCATCAGCCGGACGTCCTCCTGCCAGACCTCCTCCGGCCACTGCTCGGGGTTGTAGTCGCCGCCGTACAGCAAGCCACGGACGCGAGGCAGCATGTGAACTCCTGGATCATTTTGGGAACGTGCACAGTCGCTCATTCAGCGACCCGGCCTAGATAACCGCATGGAAACAACCATTGACAAGTGTCCTAGAGGTTTCTCTACTGTGAACGCTCACAGTGCATGGAGGCAGCCGTACCGATGCGGCCGCCCTTGTCAGGGAAGCGAGCCCATGCGTACCTCACTCATTGCCAAGGTCATGGCCGGCGCGGTCGGCGCGGCCCTCCTCGCGGGCTGCGGCAGCAGCTCGGACAGCGCGGGCCAGGCGCAGGACACCGGGCCGGTCAGCCTCACCTACTGGGCCTGGGCGCCCGGCCTGGACAAGGTCGTCGACATCTGGAACCAGCAGCACCCGGAGATCAAGGTCACGGTGAAGAAGCAGGCGTCGGGCGACGACCTGGTCACCAAGATCATCACGGCCGCGAAGGCCCACAAGTCCCCCGACCTGGTGCAGGCCGAGTTCCAGGCGCTGCCCACCCTGGTCAGCAACGACGTGCTCGCGGACATCTCGAAGCAGGCCGGCGACACGAAGAAGGACTTCGCGGACGGCGTGTGGCAGCAGGCCACCCTCGGCTCGGACGCGCTGTACGCGATCCCGCAGGACACCGGGCCGCTGATGTTCTACTACCGCCAGGACCTGTTCCGGCAGTACGGCCTGACCGTCCCCACGACCTGGGACGAGTTCGCCGCGACCGCCAGGGCGCTGAAGCAGAAGGACGCCGGGAAGTCCCTGACCACCTTCTCCAGCGGCGACCCCGGCCTGTTCGCGGGCCTGGCCCAGCAGGCCGGCGCCAAGTGGTGGACGACCAGCGGTGAGAAGTGGAACGTGGGCATCGACGACGCCGCCTCGAAGAAGGTCGCCGACTTCTGGGGCGGCCTGGTCAAGGAAGGGGCCGTCGACAACCAGCCGATGTACACCCCGGCGTGGAACAAGGCCCTCAACACCGGCACCCAGATCGCCTGGGTCAGCGCCGTCTGGGCGCCGGGCGTCCTGACCTCCGCGGCCCCCGACACCAAGGGCAAGTGGGCCATGGCCCCGCTGCCGCAGTGGACCAAGGGCGCGAGCACGACCGGCAGCTGGGGCGGCTCGACCACCGGCGTCACCAACGACTCGCAGCACAAGGACGCCGCCGCGAAGTTCGCCAAGTGGCTCAACACCGACCCGGTGGCGGTCGCCGCCCTGGTGAAGGAGGGCGGCATCTACCCCGCCGCCACCGCCGCCCAGACCGGCACCGCCCTGGCCAAGGCCCCCGACTTCTTCGCCAACCAGCCGGACTTCTACACCACCGCCGCCGGCATCGCGAAGAGCACCGCCCCCGGCGCCTGGGGCCCTGACGTCAACGTCGCCTACAGCGCCTTCAAGGACGCCTTCGGCAAGGCCGCCCAGAACAAGTCGCCGTTCGGCGCCGCCCTGGACACCATGCAGAAAACCACGGTCGCCGACATGACGAAGCAAGGTTTCAAGGTCTCCTGAACATGACCCCTCACCGACCGGCCCCCACGAAGGCCACCCCCGCGCGCGCGGCACGTGTGCGCAGCGCGGGGCCCCGCATCGCGCCGTACGGGTTCCTCGTCCCCGCGGCCGTCCTGTTCGCGCTGATCTTCGCCCTGCCCATCGGCTACGCGGTCTTCCTGAGCCTGCACAAGGTGGAGGTCAGCGGCCTCGGCCTGGGCAGGAACGCCCGCCACGAGGTGTGGGCGGGCCTGTCGAACTACACCGGCGTCCTGCACGACGGCGAGCTGCTCGACGGCACCCTGCGCATCGCCGGCTACGGGGCGATCGTGGTCCCGGCCATGCTCGGGCTCGCGCTCGTGTTCGCGCTGATGCTCGACGCCCAGCGGACCCGGCTGCGCGGCTTCACCCGGCTGGCGATCTTCCTGCCGTACGCGGTTCCCGGCGTCGTCGCCGCGCTGCTGTGGGGCTTCCTGTACCTGCCCACGGTCAGCCCGTTCCACTTCCTGCTCGGCAAGGCGGGGCTGCCCGCACCCGATCTCCTGACCGGCGGCGCGATGTTCGGCTCCCTCGCCAACATCGCGGTCTGGGGCGGCACCGGCTTCAACATGATCGTGATCTACACGTCGCTGCGCGCGATCCCCGTGGAGATCTACGAGGCCGCCCGCATCGACGGCTGCTCGGAGCTGCAGATCGCCCTGCGCATCAAGATCCCGACGGTGGCGCCCGCGCTCGTCTTGACCTTCTTCTTCTCCGTCATCGCCACCCTGCAGGTCTTCAGCGAACCGACCACCCTCAAGCCGCTGACCAACTCCATCTCCACCACCTGGAGCCCGCTGATGAAGGTCTACCAGGACGCGTTCGTCCGCGGGGACATCTACTCGGCGGCCGCGACCTCCGTGGTCATCGCCGTGGTGACCCTCGTCCTGTCCTTCGGCTTCCTCAAGGCCGCCAACTCCCGCACCACCCAGGGAGCCTCACGATGAGCACCACCACCGCCCCCGGCGGCCGCAGCACCGTGCCCGCCGCCGGGACCACGCCCGGCGCCGCCCAGGGCCCGCCGCCGAGCCGGCGCTCGCGCCGCCCCGGCCTGATCCCCACCGTCGTCCTGCTGGCCGGCGCCGGGTACTGCCTGCTGCCGGTCGCCTGGGTCCTGATCGCGTCGACCAAGAGCAGCCGCGAGCTGTTCTCGACCTTCACCTTCCTGCCCGGCACCGGATTCACCGAGAACGTCGCCGAGCTGTCGGCCTACCGCGACGGCGTGTACTGGCAGTGGATGCTCAACTCCCTGTTCTACGCGGGCGTGGGCGCGCTGCTGTCCACGGCGGTCTCCGCACTCAGCGGCTACGCGCTGGCCAAGTACCGCTTCCGGGGCCGCGAGTCGATCTTCAACGTCCTGCTGACCGGGGTGCTGATGCCGCCGGTCATCCTCGCCATCCCGCAGTACCTGCTGATGGCCAAGGCCGGGCTCGCCGACAGCTACACCTCGGTGCTGCTGCCGAGCATCCTGTCGCCCTACGGCATCTACCTCGCGCGGATCTACGCCGCCGCCGCCGTCCCGGACGACGTGATCGAGGCGGCCCGGATGGACGGGGCGCGCGAGTGGGGGATCTTCACCCGCATCGCGCTGCCGGTGATGGTGCCGGGCCTGGTGACGGTCTTCCTGTTCCAGTTCGTGGCCGTGTGGAACAACTTCCTGCTGCCCTACATCATGCTCGGCGACGACGAGAAGTTCCCGGTGACCCTGGGCCTGTACACCCTGCTGCAGCAGGGCGCCTCCGCCCCCGCCCTGTACACCCTGGTGATCACCGGCGCGCTGCTGGCGATCGTCCCGCTGATCGCACTGTTCCTCGTCATTCAGCGGTTCTGGAGCCTGGATCTGCTCTCCGGCGCCGTAAAGTCCTGACCAGCACTGCACCTTCGCGAAGGACATGTCCGCATGAGCCGTACAGACCGGCGCCGCCCCCCGACGATCCACGACGTGGCCCACGAGGCGGGAGTCTCCCGCGGCACGGTCTCGCGGGTGCTCAACGGCGGGATCAACGTCAGCCCGGCGGCACTCGAGGCGGTCAACGCGGCGATCCGCAAGACCGGATACGTCGTCAACCGGCACGCCCGCAGCCTGATCACGGGCCGCTCCGACTCGGTCGGGTTCCTGCTCACCGAGCCGCAGGAGAAGTTCTTCGAGGACCCGAACTTCAACGTGCTGCTGCGCGGCTGCACGCAGGCCCTCGCCGCGAACGACATCCCGCTGCTGCTGATGATCGCGGGCACCGAGTCCGAGCGGCGGAGGATAACGCGGTACATCACGGCGGGGCACGTGGACGGGGTCCTGCTCGTCTCCAGCCACTCCGGCAACCCGATGGCCGAGCGGCTGCAGCAGGCGGGCATCCCGCTGGTGGCCTGCGGCAAGCCGCTCGGCAACACGTCGAAGGTCAGCTACGTGGCCGCCGACGACCGCGACGGCGCCCAGGAGATGGTCCGCCACCTCCACCGCTCCGGGCGGCGCCGCATCGCGACGGTCACCGGACCGCTCGACACCCCGGGCGGGGTGGACCGGCTGGCCGGCTACCGCGAGGTGCTCGCCGAGGTGGGGCTGCCCGCGGACGAACGGCTCGTCGCCGAGGGCGACTACAGCCGGGCGAGCGGTGAGGCGGCGATGGACCGGCTGCTGGAGCAGGCCCCGGACCTCGACGCGGTCTTCGTCGCCTCCGACCTGATGGCGCAGGGCGCCCTCAACGCCCTGGAGCGGGCCGGTCGCCGCGTGCCGCAGGACGTCGCCGTCGGCGGGTTCGACGACTCCCCCGCCGCACTGGGCACGCGCCCCCCGCTGACCACCGTCCGCCAGCCGTGGGACCGGATCAGCTCGGAGATGGTGCGGGTGCTGCTCTCCCGCATCTCCGGCGAGGACCCCTCCACCGTCATCCTGCCGACCGAACTCGTCGTCCGGTCCTCCGCCTGACGGCGGCAGCCGAAGACGGAGCCGCTGACCCGACCGCCTCCACCGGCGGGCGGGTCAGCGGCGTTCGCGCCACGGGGCCCAGTCGCCGCACCACGCCGCCGGGGTCTGCGCGGCCGCCTCACCGGCGGTCAACTGCGGGCGGTTGGCCGGAATCAGGATCGCCGCTCCCGGCCCGGAGTTGCGGTACTCGCGGAAGCGCTGGCTCTGCCAGGGGTACGACGCCGACATGTTCGCGTACGGCTCGGCGGCGTTGACGCCGGGCCCGAGCAGGCTGTCGCGGACGGTCAGCATGGGGACGGCGGTGGTGTCCGAGCTGGGCACCCAGGGGCGCGCCAGCCGGTAGTACCCGTCCGGGGCCGCGCTGCTGATCCGCGAGCGGACGACCAGGTAGCCGTACGGGGTGGAGACGGCGGTGCTGGGCGCGAAGACGAAGCCGTACGGGGCGGAGGCAAGGTCGGTGCGGTTCAGCGTGCGGAAGTGGCAGGTGTCGAACACGGCGGTGGCGCGCCCGAAGACGAAGTCGACGTCGCCCTCGACGTAGCAGCGGTGGAAGTACTGCCGGGCCACGGCGGCCCTGGCGGGAGTGTCGGCGTACAGGGTGTCCTGGTGGCCGAGGAACCGGCAGTCGTGGAAGGCCGCGCGGTCGCCCGTGGTCTTGAGCGCGACGGCCTGGGTGCCGGTGATCTCCGGGTGGTCCGCGCGCAGCCAGTCGTTGGCGAACGTGACGTCACGGGCGGTGAAGCCGTCGGCCTGGACCGTGGTGGTGGCGGAGCCGGACGTGCCGTAGGTGCCCGAGCCGTCGGGCTTCGGCGTCCCGTTGGCGTGGTCGAGGACGATGACGGTGTCGCGGGCGGCACCGGTCGCGCCGAGCAGCGTGAGGCCGGTCTTGGCGGCGGGCACGGTGACCGTCTCGCGGTAGACCGCCGCGGCGAGCACGAGCGTCCACGGCCCGGCGGGCGCGTCCGGGGTGGCGGACACGGCGGCCTGCACGGTGGTGTGGTCGCCGCGGCCCTGCGGGTCGACGTACAGGGTGCGCGCGTCGCGGCGCCGGGCGGGCGAGCCGTAGCGGCCGAACGGCCGCGCGGGGTGGGGCGCGGGACGGGTGAAGCCGGTGACGGTACCGGCGGCCGCGGCCGCGGCGCCCAGGACGGCGGCTCTGCGGGTCAGGGACATGGGGCCACTCCTTGGCTGGTGGGAGGGGACCGGGCGGGGCGGGGGGGCCCGGGCCCCCCGGCCGGGGGGCGGCCGCGACAAACGCCCGGG
>NZ_JBEYJD010000073.1:0-27405 GCF_040636125.1 Streptomyces sp. NPDC006733
CTCGGCCACCTCGGCCTGCGGCAGCGTCGCGGACCGGCCGTCGGCCGGGTGCCGGGCGGACGGGCCGCCACCGCCCCACGCCTCGGACGCCGTTCGGGCAGGACGCGGGCTGCTGGAACGTCCAGCGCTGCCAGGCCTGGCCGGCGGGCTGCTGCAGTTCCAGCAGCGCCCCGCCGTAGTAGTCGCGGTTGCTCACGCCCAGGACGAGCGGGGAGCCCTTGGCGCCGAGCGTCCAGCCGGTGGCGTCGGCCGTGATCTTCCACGCCTGTGCGGCGGCGGTGCCGCACGGCTGCTGGGCGACCCACTGGCCGGCGACCGGCTTCCCGCCGATCTGCAGGCACTTGCCGGACACCGCGGAGCGGACGCGGACGTAGCCGCCGCCGACGCTCTCGAACAGCCACTGCTGGTTGGTGTAGCCGTGGCGCTGGTAGCCGATGAGGACCCCGCCGTTGGCGCGGGTGGCGCCGTACATGTCGGCGGCCTGTCCCGTGAAGCTGTTCAGCATCAGGTAGCGCTTGCCGGGCTGGACCGGCCCGGCCGCGCCGCCGGCCGGCTGGGTGCGGAACGCCGCCTGGCGACCGGGTGCGGAGACCTTGCCGCCCGCGCCGCGCACGGCGACGGCGACCTTGTACTGGGTGCCGGGCCGCAGGCTGACGACGCGCACGGTGCTGGCCTTGACGGTGCCGATGGCCTTTCGGTCCAGCAGCAGGTCGTACCCGGTGGCGCCGGTGGCCGGCTTCCAGGAGAGCACCGCGGAGTTCTGGGTCACCTGGCTCACGGTGACGTCGGGACCGGTCGCCGGGTTCGGCGTCGTGGTCGGTGTCGGGTTCGGCGTCGGCCCCTTCGTGGCGGTGGGGGAGGGGGTGGGCGTCGTCGGGCTCGGCGTGGGACTGGGGGTGGGGTTCGGGTTGCTGCCGCCGTTGTTGAGCAGGAACTGGTTGTTGGCGATGTTCCAGTGCGTGGTCAGGTAGCTGCCCGGCTGCGGGTTGGTGTTGAAGTAGTCGTCGTGGTTGCAGTCGAGCCGGTCGTCACTGCTGCGGTTCGGGCAGTGGATCTGCATCTGCGGGTAGTACGGCGTGTCCGAGTAGCACATGATGTCCCACTCGTCCACGCAGTGCCCGCCGCGGCTGGTGTTGGGGGCGCTGTTGTTGACCGCCCCGAGGTTGTGGCCGAGTTCGTGGGCCGGCGTCGAGCCGCCCCAGCAGCCGGAGTCCGTCCGGCCGTAGGAGGGGCCGAAGTTGCTCGCGTTCTCCTGGCCGGGACGCTCGTCACCGGCGAAGCTGCCGATGCCGCAGTAGACGTTGGAGTCCGCGAAGATCATGTACTTGCGGTCCCGGCGGTTCAGGCCCTGCTCCGCCAGCGCCTTGTTGGTGGCGCTGAAGTCCTGCATCGCGGCGGCCGGCACCTCGAGGTTGAGCACCGCCACGGTGCAGTCGGACTCGGTGACGTAGCGGATGTGGCGGACGCCGCCGGTCTCCGTCGCGCTCGCGTTGTAGATGACGTCGGAGTCGTGCGCCCACTTCTTGAACGAGGGCAGGTACTCGGCGAACCGGTTGGCACCCGGGCCGTGCGCGTAGACGACCTGGACGCGGTTGCCCGTCGATCCGTCGCCGTCGCAGACCACGGCCGCCGCCGCGTCCTGGGCCGCGGCGGCCTTGGCCGCGGGGCCGGTGGAGTTCGCCGCGGCGGGCGGGGCCGAGGTGACGGCCTTGCCGGGGTGGGCGGCGTCGAGCGTCGCGGGCACGTCCGAGAGCAGCTCGGCGCCGCCCGGGACCCGGCCGCCGGCCTTGGGTATGGAGGTCGGCGCGGTCGCCTTCACGGCCGGGGGCGTGTCCTTGGCGATGTCCACGCCCTTGGGCGGTGCGTCGGGGCCGTGCGTGCACTGCCGGACGCCCTCGACCTCGAAGCCGCCGACGCAGGCGCTGTCCTCGGGGGCGGCTTCCAGCCCCTTGTAGACCATGCCCTTGCCCGGCTCGTCCGCCGGGACGTCGTCCAGCGCCTGCGGGGACGCCGACTTCACCTGCGCGCCGTTCGTGCCGCCGATGCCACCCGTGGTGGCGAGGGCGGTGACGCCGCCGGCGACCAGCGTGGCGGAGGCCAGCGCGATCGCGAGGACGGTCCGCCTCTTGGCCCTCGAGCGGCGGCGGTGCTCGCCTCGATCATTGAGCTGCAACGTGTTCATCCCATCCTCGCGTGCGGACTGCGTTGCGGCGGGACACTGCCACATCGAACGCCCGTCCATCGACACGGGTTTCGGGCCCTCAGGGGGAGTGAAGGTTCACGATGCGTAGCCGTCGGGGGGTTCTGACGCCCGGTCATGAAGGCTGTGTGTCCGCTGTGCCCGTGTATCGCGGTGACATTGCACTGGAGGTATAGACCTCCCGCCGCACCCCGCGGGGATCCGGCGGCGGCAGAACCTTCACAGGACCATGAGGCCGGCTTTAGGAACTCCTATGCTCCGCCGAAACCGGCGGCCGGTGGCGGGGCGGGGGCCGCCGTCCGGAGCACGGCTGATTCGGTACCGTTCGGTAACTTCGTTGTATCAGAGGGTGATAAACATGCTGCGAGACTGCTCGGGCGGCCGGGGGAGGGAGCCGCCCGTTCCGGATGCCGCACGGGCAAACGATCGGAAGGACCGTCGCCGATGTCCACCAGAGGGATCGCCTCCGTCGAGGGGCAGGTGGAGTTAGCGGGCCGCACCCCTGTGGTGCGCGGCCTCGCCGAAGGGCTGCTGCGGCAGCTCCCGCACCTCGTGGACGAGCTCATGGAGCTGACCGTGGGCAGGGAGGTGCACTACCTGGAGTTCGTACCGGGGTCCGAGATCCGCCGCTCCCTCCACGAGAACGTCCTCGGGTTCCTGCGGATCCTCGCGGGCCGGCCCCCCACCGACGGCGACCCGCTGGCCGTGGCGCGGGCGTGGGGAGGCTTCCGCGCCCAGGAGGGCGTGTCCGTCGAATCGCTGCTGCAGGTGCACCGGCTGGCGACGCAACTGCTGTGGGAGAAGCTGTTCGACGCGGCCCGCGCGCTCTCCCCCGAGGTGCTGCAACGGCTCCTGGACGAGAGCGGGCCCGTGTGGGACGCGCTCGACAGCTATTCGCAGGCCTTCGCCGACGGGCACCGGCTGGCGGAGGTCGACCACCGCCGCCGCAGCACCGAACACCGCGAGACGGTGATCGACGCGCTGATCGAGGGACGGGGCGTCGAGCCGGCGGTCGCGGCCGAGGCGCAGGTGACGCTCGGGCTTCCGGCGCGCGGCCGGTTCGTCGTGATCGCCGTCGCCGACGGGACGGCGGTGCGCGGTGAGCACGAGGGCCCACGGGACGGTCTGCCGCGGGCGCTGCACCACGCCCTGCCCCCGCACGCGGTGACGGCCCTGTGGCGCCGGCGCGCCGACCGGCACCTCGGGCTGCTGGAGCTGGGCGCCGTCCCGCTGCGGCGGATCGTCGACGCGCTCGCGTCCGGCGCGGCCCGTCGGGTGGGCATCTCCTGCGAGGTCGACAGCCTCGCCGACATCGCCACCGCCTACCACTGCGCCGAGACCGCCCTGCAGACGCTGCCCGCCGACGCCCGGGGCGTCGCGGCCTTCGACGACCACCTGCTGGAAGCCCTCGTGGTGACCAGTCCGCACGTCGCCCAGCGGCTGGCCCGCCACACCTTCGGACGGCTCCTGGACTGCCCCGAGGAGGAGCGGGAGCTGCTGCTGGCGACCCTGGACGCCTGGTTCCGCGGCGGCTGCTCGGCCGCCAGGGCCGCCGACGAGCTGCACTGCCACCGCAACACCGTGCTCAACCGGCTGCGCCGCGTCGAGACCCTCACCGGCAGCGCCCTCGACGACGACCGGCACCAACTCGCCTGCCGCATGGCCCTGGTGGCCGTGCGCTGCCCCTGACGCTCCCGGGGCCCCGCGCCGCCGCGGCACGCCCGGCGACTCCCCGCCCGTGACACCGCGCCGGCGCCCGTGAACTGCCCTGTTGTGCGCGGCGCACAGCCAGGTCGCGGCAATCCGCAGCAGGCGGCCATCGACTCCGGAGCCGCCGCGGGGAACCCTGGAGGTGGGGGAACACGCACACACGGACCGGCGTCGCCGCCGGTCCGTGGACCGGCTTCCAGATGAGCGGCTGACCCTCTCGGGCCGACGGTCCCGTCTGCAACGCGGCAGGCGGTACGGACCGCGCCGATGCCCATGGTCCCCGAGTTCCCGCTGGGAGAGATGTTGTGACAGACGTATTCGTCGACTCGTTCGTCCACGCACTGGGCGAACGCAAGGCACATGTCAGTGAGACGGAGGCCGCCGGGCGCCTGCTGTCCTCGGCGCGGGACCTGGAGTCGGCGGGATTTCGCTGGCACCACGTCTGCGAGCCCACCACCGGCGCCTACGACCTGGCCAGGAGCGCCACCGCGCAACTCGCCGACGCCGGCCGGCTGGGTGAGGTGGACGCGATCGTCTACGCGACGTGCCTGCCCGGCAACGGCAACGCGGGCGACGTCGCCGCCTGGGAGCGCAGCCGGGACGTGAAGCACCTCATGGACTTTCCCGCCGGCCGGCTGCAGGCCGACTTCGGGCTCGACAAGGCCGTCGTCATCGGGCTCAACCAGCAGGCGTGCACGGCGATGCTGGGGTCCCTGCGGCTGGCCGGGGCGATGCTGCGGTCCGAGCCGGACTGGGAGCGGGTGCTGTGCGTGACGGCCGACCGCTTCCCCGAGGGGGCCCGGTACGAGCAGGCCTACAACCTGATCTCCGACGGTGCGGCGGCCTGCGTCGTCAGCCGGCGGCCTGCCGCGTTCCGGCTGGTGACCGCGCACCAGATCACCAACGGCGGCCTCGGGCAGGCGGACGACGACGAGACCGTCGGCACGTACTTCGCCTACACCCACCGGCTGGTGCGCGAGACCCTGACCCGGGCCGGCCTGGCGGCCGCGGACCTGGACTGGGTCGTCACGCAGAACACCAACGACAAGGCGTGGCAGATCCTGGCGCGCCTGCTGGGGGTGGACGCCGGGAAGGTCTTCTTCTCGTCCATGCGGGACGTCGGGCATGTCATCTCCGCCGACAACATCATCAACCTCGCGGAACTGATCGCTTCCGGCCAGGTGCGCTCCGGGCAGTACGTCGCCCTGGTGATGGCCGGCTTCGGCCTCAACTGGCAGTGCGTGATCCTGCAGGCCACCGACTCCATCCCCGCCTGAGCCGAGCGCCCACCGGCTCGCCCGCCGGCATCCCCCGCCCTCCGACCGGACCCGTCTGATGAGGATCGTTTGAGCAGTACAGAGAACGAGAACGCCCCGAAGCCGCGCCTCGCCGAGGCGATCGCCTCACTCGGCGACACGGCGAGCCGGCTCAGCCACCTCTCGAAGCGCTCCTACCAGAACCCCTATCTCACCCTGCGGCAGTGGCCACCGGAGGTCCGGCCCGAGGAGGAGTGGTTCAGCTCCCCCGAGTACGTGAGCCTGTACGGCACCCCGCTGTGGGAGGAGCTCGGCGAGCCCGGCAGGCGGCGGCTGGCGTTCCACGAGGCCGTCAACTTCTACAGCCTCAACATCCACGGCGAGAAGGGCCTGATGGAGGGTCTCGCGCAGCGGCTGTACCGCAAGGACCTGCTGGAGGTCTCGGAGTACCTGCACCACTTCCTCGATGAGGAGAACAAGCACAGCATCTACTTCGGCGGCTTCTGCACCCGCTACGCGAAGGTCTACCGCAGCCGGCAGTTCGCCCTGCCCGAGGCCCGCCCGCAGAGCGTCGAGGACTTCCTCTTCTTCGCCAAGACCATGATCTTCGAGGAGATCGTGGACCGCTACAACTGGATCCAGGCCCGGGACTCCCGGCTGCACCCCGTGGCGCGGTTCATCAACGACAACCACCACGTCGAGGAGTCCCGGCACCTGGTGTTCGGCCGCCAACTGGTGACCGCGCTGTGGGACGCCTGCGTCCCGTCCTGGGACGACGCCACGGTCACGGAGCTGCGCCGCGAGCTGGCGCAGTTCCACGTCGTCAGCTGGCGCGAGTACTACAACCCCGACGTCTACGCCGACGCCGGGTTCGACGACCCCTGGGAGGTCGCCGAGCTGGCCTGGTCCGCACCCGCGCAGCGCGCCCACCGCCGCGACGTGTCGACGAAGGTCGTGTCCTTCCTCGTCGCGGCGGGGATTCTCGACAAGGAGCCCGCCGATGCCTTCTGACGAGCAGATCCGCACCCGGCTCCGGGCCTGGGTGCTGACCAAGGCCACCGGCCTGTCCGCCGCCGACCTCACGGACCGCACGCCGCTGTTCGAGGAGCGGCACCTGCGCTCGGTGCACCTGCCGGAACTGCTGCTGCTCCTGGAACGGCTGCGGGCCTCACCCATCGACGTGGAGGACCTGCGGCCCGGGGACTTCCGCGACATCCGCACGATGGTGGCGCGGTTCGGCGGAGCGCAGGTGACGCCGTGACCCGCGCGACCGTGAGCACCACCGCCGGCGACCGCCTCACCGCGCTGCACCGCGTCGGCCTGTCCTGGCACGTCTCCGGACAGGCGACCCTGCGCGGCCCGCTGCTGCGGCTCTTCGAGGACTGCGACCGCGCGTTCGTGCAGCTCGCCTCCCTCTGGGACGCGCAGGACGAACGGCACCCCGCGACCCTGCCCGCCGCGCGGCTGGAGCAGGCCGGCTACCTGCGCTCCTTCCCGCACCAGGCGGCCTTCGTGGCGCGGCTGGACCCGGCGGAGCGGAACCTCGACGCCTTCCTCGACGGCCCCGTCACGGACGCGGACGGCCGGGTCGCGCTGCCCGGGCTCTCACCGGTCACCGAGGTGCTGACCCCCGCGGCCTGCTACCACCTCTACAGCGCGCGCCAGGGCGAAGTCCTCGACCGGCCGCTGCACCTGACGACCCGCAACACCTGCTTCCGCCAGGAGACGCACCATGTGCCGCTGCGGCGGCTGAGCAGCTTCACCATGCGGGAGATCGTCTGCCTCGGCACCCCCGCCGAGACGGCCGGCTTCCTCGACCGGGCCCGCGCGGCCCTGGACCTGTTCTTCGGGCTGGTCGGCCTGGACCCGCGGTGGCTCACGGCGACCGACCCCTTCTTCCGGCCCCGGGACAATCCGCGCCACCTGCTGCAGCGGATCCAGCCGGTCAAGCACGAGGCGACGTACGGCGGTGACCTGGCCATCGCCTCGGCCAACCGGCACCACGACCACTTCGGGGCCGCGTTCGACCTGACCCGCGAGGGCCGGCCCGCCGACAGCGCCTGCGTGGCCTTCGGCCTCGAACGCTGGCTGTTCGCCCTCACCGACCGCCACGGCCCCGACCCGGCCTCCTGGCCCCGCCCGGCGGACGCGGCGGCGACGGTCGTCGCGCGGTCGCGGGGAGGCGCGGCGTGAGGGGGACCACCGTCATCACCGGCGCGGGCGGCTACCTGGGCCGCCGGCTCGCCGCCGCGCTGCTCGACGACGGGGACGACGAGCTGGTCCTGGCCGTCCGCGCCGCCTCCGCGGCCGAACTCGCCGCGAAGCAGGAGCGGCTGCTGCGGGAGCTGGGGCCGGACGCCGTCGGCCGGACCCGGTGCGTGGCGGTCGACGTGCGCCGCGACCACCTGCTGCCCGACGTCGATCCGGGCGCGGTCACCCGGATCGTGCACGCGGCGGCCGTCACCCGCTTCAACGTCGAGCGCGACCTCGCCGAGGCCGTCAACGTGCACGGCACCGTCCGGCTGCTGGCCTTCGCCGAACGCTGCGCGCACCTGCGGCGCTTCGCGCTGCTGTCCACGCTGTACGCGGTCGGCAGCCGGACCGGTGACATCGCGGAGGAGCCGTCGGTGCCGGTCGGCTTCGTCAACCACTACGAGTGGTCGAAGTGGGCGGCCGAGGAGCACGTCCTGGACGCGGCGGACCGGATCCCGGTCTCCGTGCTGCGGCTGCCCACGATCATCGCGGACGACGACAGCGGGCGGGTGACGCAGTACAACGTCTTCCACAACACGCTCAAGCTCTTCCACTACGGGCTGCTGTCGCTGCTTCCGGGGGACGAGAGGACCCCGCTGGCGCTGGCCACGGCCGCCTTCACCGTCACGGCCGTCACCCGCCTGCTCGATCCCGCGGTGGCCGGCGGGGTCTACCACGTCTGCCCCGGCCCGGAGCGGACCCCGGCACTCGGCGAACTCGTCGACACCGCCTTCACCGTCTTCGCCCGCGACGCGGGATTCCGGCGGCGCGGCCTGCTGCGGCCGGTGCCCTGCGACCGGGAGAGCTTCGAGGACCTGCTGCTGGCCGCCACCGGGCTGCGCGCCGGGCCGCTGCACCAGTCCCTCGCGTCCGTCTCGCCCTTCGCCGCGCAGCTCTACCTGCCGAAGACGTTCCGCAACGACGCGCTGCGCGCGGCCTGGCCCGGCGGCACGGCCCCCGATCCGTACGCGCTGACCGAAGCCGTCTGCACCCGGCTGGTGGCCTCGAAGTGGGGCCGCCGTCCCGAGGAGACCTCATGACCCTGTCCGAGAACGACCTGTGGCTGCTGAGCTACTACCGCTCGTCCGAGATCAACGGCGCCCTGTTCTTCGGCCGGGTCGCCCGCACCCTGCGCGGCAGCCCGCTCCAGGCGGACGTCACCCACCACTTCGCCGACGAGGCCAACCACGCGAAGTTGTGGACGCGCTGCATCGAGGAGCTCGGCCACACGGCGACGAAGCTGTCGCGCGGCTACCAGGACCAGTACCTGGAGGCCGTCGGACTGCCCGCCAACCTCATGGAGGTCATGGCGGTCACCCAGGTCTTCGAGAAGCGGGTCATCGCCCAGTACCGCCGCCACCTGCGGGCGGGGGACACCCATCCGCGGGTCAGGGAGACCATCGAGACGATCATGGAGGACGAGCGCTGGCACGTTAAGTACGTCAAGGACGCGCTGGAGGGGATGGCCGGCCGGTACGGCCGGGAGTACATCGACTCCACGCTGGCCCGCTTCACCGCGGCCGACGAGGAGGTCTACGCCAAGACCCTCGCGGAGTACGGCGAACGCATCCCGTTCCTCGGCGGCCCCGGCGCCGACCCGGAGGACCCGACCCTCCAGATCCGCGCCCCGCGGCAGCCGCCCGCCGCGGGGGACACCCCGTGAACGGCCCCGTGACCGGGCAGGGAGCCGGGCCGGGAGTCGGCCCGCCCCGGGGCGGGCGGACGGTGCTGGCGGTGTGGACCCGGCGGCCGCTGCACCCCGCGGCGCTGACCCGGCGGGAGAGCGCGCGGTTCGCCGCCCTCACCGGCCGGGTGCGGCGGGAGCAGTGGCTGATCGCGCGCCATGCCCTGCGGACGCTGCTGGGGATCCTGGGGCTGCCCGCCGACACGACGGCCTACGCCTTCCCGCACCGACGGCTGTCGCTCTCGCACGTCGGGGGAGCAGCCGTCGCCGCGGGCCTGGCGGTGCCGGATGCTCGTGTGGCGGGCGTCGGCGTCGACCTCGAGACCGCCCGCGAGGCCCGCGCGGGGACCGCGCGCTTCTTCCTCGGCGACCGCGAGCGCAGCTGGCTCGAGAGCGTCCCCGAGCCGATCCGCGCCGGAGAGCACGTACGGCTGTGGACGGTCAAGGAGGCGCTGTTCAAGGCGGATCCCGACAACCGGCACACCGTCCTGCGCGACTACACCACCGACGATCCGGCGGCCGGCTCCGGCTCCGCCCACCGCCGTGCGACCGCCGCGCCGCCGCACGCCGCCGCCTTCGGCTACACCGCCGTCCGGCTGGGCGACGCCCGGCTCGCCGTGGCGGTGTCGTCGGTGCCGCCGCTGCCCGTCCCCCGTCCCTCGCTCCCTCCCGTAAGGACCGTGACCGTGCCTTCCGTCACCTTCGACGACGTCGCCCACCGCATCAGCGCGACGCTCTCCGTTCCCGTCGACACCCTGACCCCCGAAACCCGCCTGCGGGACCTGGCCGCCGACAGTTTCCTGCTCGTCGAGATGGCCGTCGACCTGCAGGAGGAGTTCGACGCGCTGTTCACCCAGGCCGACCTGCGGGAGGTGACCACCCTGGGGCAGCTCGCCGGGCTCGTGGGCGCGCAACCCTGACGCCCGCCCCACCGCCCGGATCCCTTCGGCCCGACCTCCGCCGACCTCTCCCCGACCGCACCCGACCCACCGGAGCGCGCCATGCCGCAGCGTCTGAACCAAGCCCTCCACCGGTTCCGCGGGCCCCTGCTCGTCCTGTGGCTGGTGGCGCTGGCCGCGGCCGCCGTCGCGGCCCTGCCGCTGGCCGACCGGCTGAGCGGCGGCGGCTGGTACGTCCCCGGCTCCGACTCGCTGCGGGCGGTGCGGTCGACGCAGTCGGGCTTCGCCGACCGGGGCGCAGGCAACCTCACGCTGGTCGTGACGGACGAGCGCAACCTCGCCGGCAGCGCGGAGTTCGACCGGCGCACGAGCCGGGTCATGCGCGAGGTCACCGGCGACGGGCGGCTGCGGACGACCGGCAGTTACGGCTGGCTCACCCTGTCCGGCGCCGCCCGCGAGGAGTTCGTCGGCAAGGACCACCGCACCGCCGTGACCATGGTCGGGTCGGCGCTGGACGACGGGACGGCCCGCCGGGTCCTGCCCGACGTGCAGCGGGACCTGGACCACCGTTACGCGCCCGAGGGGCTGCGGGTGTCGATGGTCAGCGCCGGGACGTTCTGGGGCGAGATCAACAAGCTGAGCGCGGAAGGGCTGCAGCGGGCCGAACTGGTCACCTTCCCGCTGGTGCTGCTCATCCTGCTGCTGCTCTACCGCGGGGTGGTCGCCGCCGTGGTCTCGTTCGTGGTCCCGGTGACCGCGATCGTCCTCACCTTCGGGGTGATGTCCGTCCTGGCCGCGCACCTCGAGCTGTCGATCTTCGCGCAGAACGCGGCGACCATGATCGGACTGGGGGTCGGCGTCGACTACTCGCTCTTCCTCATCTCCCGCTACGCCGACGAACTGACCGCCGGACGCGACCGCGCCACCGCGCTGGCCATCACCCTGCGCACCAGCGGCAGGACCGTGCTCTTCTCCGGGCTGATCGTCGTCCTGGCCATGTCCAGCCTCTTCCTCGTGGACCTCAACGTCCTGCGCTCCATCGCGCTGGGCATCGTCCTCGTGGTCGCGTTCGCCACCCTGGCGAGCGTCGTGGTCCTGCCCGCCGTCCTGCACCTGGTCGGCGACCGGATCCTGCGCGGACGCCTGCCCGCGCGGCGGCGGGCGGCGGGCGCGCACCGCCCGCCGTCCACCGGACGGGGCGACCGCTGGGGGAGGGTGGCCCGGCAGATCATGCGCCGGCCCGTGCTGTTCCTGACGGTGGCGAGCGCCGCCCTGCTGGCGCTGGCCGTCCCCTCGCTCGACCTGCGCACGTTCACCCCCGACGCGCGCATCGCGCCCACCTCGTCCCCCGTGCGCCAGGGGTTCGACACCGTGCGGGCGCAGTTCGGGCCGGGCACGGCCTCACCCCACCAGGTCGTGGTCACCTCGCGGTCGGAGCTGTCGGTGCCGCCCGGCGCCCGGGAGGTCGCCGCCCTCCAGGAGCGGCTCGTGCGGCTGCCCCACGTCACCGCGGTCCGCTCCCCGTTGGACGTCCTGCGCGCCGTCAGCCCCGGCCGGCCGCTGGCGGCGCTGGAGCCCGCCGCGTTCGCACGGCTGCCCGCGGACGCCCGCCGCACCGTCGACCACTACCTCTCCGCCGACCGCCGCACGATGGTGCTGGAGGTCATCGGGGACGACTACGCCTCCTCCGACCGCTCCCGGGCACTGCTGGACTCCCTCCGTGCGGTCGCGGCCGGGCTCAGCACCCCCGGCCTGCACGCCGTGGTCGGCGGCGAGACCGCCGAGGGCGTCGACGCCAACACCGCGATCGGGGACGCCCTGCCGGAGGTGGTCGCGGTGATGCTGGCCGTCCTCTACCTGATGCTGCTGGTCACCTTCCGGTCCCTGCTGCTGCCGGTGAAGGCGATCGCGATCAACGTGCTGTCGCTGGGGGCGACCTACGGCGTGCTGGTCCTGGTCTTCCAGCGCGGTCTGGGCTCGGCCCTCTTCGGCTTCGCACGCTCCGACCACCTGCAGAACTTCGTCCCGATCCTGCTGCTGGCGATCCTGTTCAGCCTCAGCACCGACTACGAGGTCTTCCTGCTGCGCCGGATCCGCGAGGAGTACGACGCGGGCGCGGACAGCACCGCGGCGGTGGCCGCCGGGATGGCCCGTACCGCGCCCCTGATCTCCGGGGCCGCGCTGCTGATGGTCGCGGTGTTCGGGGCCTTCGCGCTGACCGGCATCATGCCGATCCAGCAGCTGGGCCTGGGCCTCGCGGTGGCCATCGCCCTGGACGCCACCGTGATCCGGCTCGTCGTGGTGCCCGCCGCCATGCGGCTGATGGGCCGCTGGAACTGGTGGCTGCCGGGCCGCGGGCAGGCCCCGCCCGTCGCGTCCGGCCGGGCCCCCGAACCGTCACAGACCCCGGGGCGGGTGTGAACCCCGCCCCTTCGCCGTGCTGCCTCCCGAAAGGACACCAACCCCCGTGGACACGCCCGCCCTCTTCCTCCTGCTGCTGAACTTCGCCGTCATCGGAGCGCTTCCCCGCGTCTTCTTCCGCTCCGACGGCCGCTTCAACGCGAAGTGGTGGCTGACGGCCCTGCCCTTCGGGCTCAGCCCGCTGTTCGTCGCCGCGGCCGCGCTGCTCGGCTGGGAGCCGATGGTCCCCGGCTCGTGGCGCACGGGCACGGCCCTCGTGGCGGTGGCCCTCAACGCCGTCTCGATCGCCCTGATCTTCCTGACGCTGGGCACGCACCGGATCCCCGTCGCACTGTGGCACCAGGAGAACGACGCCCCGCGCCACCTCGTGACCCACGGCGCCTACGGCCTGATCCGCCACCCGTTCTACACCGCCTTCCTGCTGGCGTTCCTCAGCGCCGTGGCGCTCCTCCCGCACGGGGTGACGCTTGCGCTGTTCTGCTACGGCCTCGTCGCGCTCAACGCCACGGCCGCGCAGGAGGAACGGCGCCTCAGCGGTTCGCAGTTCGGGGCGGAGTACCGCGGGTACCTCGCCAGGACCGGGCGCTTCGTGCCCCGGCCCGGCCGGGCGGCGCCGGCGCCCACCAGCCGGGTGGGGGGCTAGCCGTGCCGGAGCTTCCGCCGCTGACCGGCTGGCTGACCGACCCGCACCCCGGCCGCGGGGTGCGCCTGGCCGACGACGCGGGCGGCTGGACGTACGTGCCCTATCCGGAGCTGGCGGCGGCCGCCCGCCGGACCGGCGCTTCGATGCGGCCGGCCGGGGTCCGCCCCGGCGACGTCGTCTGTCTGCTGATGCCCACCGGACTGCCCGCTCTGGCCGCGCTGTTCGGCGCCTGGGCGGCCGGTGCGACGGTCTCCCCGCTGCCGCCGCCCTCGTTCCAGAGCGATGACGCGTACGTCGAGCACATCGCCGCCGTCCTGGAGCAGGCCGCGCCCGCCCTGGTGGTCGCGAGCGCGGAGTTCGACGCCCTGGCGGCCCGCGCGATGACCCGGGCGGGGCTGCCCGGCCGCCCCCACCGGATCACGGCCGGACTCCTCGAAGAAACCGCGCCCGAGGGGCCCTGGAACGAGGGAGTCCTCCCGGTGGCCCCGCCCCCGGACGCCATCGCCCTGCTGCAGTTCACCTCGGGTTCCACCGGGCGGCCGCGCGGTGTGCGGGTCTCGTGGCGCAACCTCGCGGCGAACCGGACCCTGCAGAGCCGCCTGATCGGCTGGCGGGACGGCGACGGGTTCGCGTCCTGGCTGCCGCTCCACCACGACATGGGCCTGATCGGCTGCTGCCTCTTCCCGGCCGCCTCGCAGAGCGACCTGTGGCTGATGCGCCCGGAGCAGTTCATCCGCGACCCGGCGCGCTGGCTGGCCTGCTTCGCACCGGGCCGCGCGGCGCACTCGGCGGCGCCGTCGTTCGCGTTCGCCTACGCCGCCCGGCGTGTGCGGCAGCAGCGGCTGGCGGAACTGGACCTGTCCGGGTGGCGCAGCGTCTGCGTCGGCGCCGAGGCGGTCGACCCGGCGGCGCTCTCCGCGTTCGCCCGGTTCGCCGCACCGGCCGGATTCTCCCCCGACGCCTACGTGCCCTCCTACGGCCTGGCGGAGAACACACTCGCGGTGTCCGGCGCCGCCGCGCCGCTGCTGATCCTGCGCCCCGACTGGGCCGCGCTGCGCGTCGGCCGGCAGGTGACGGTCGAGGAGACCGCCCGGCTGGACGAGCGGGTTGTCGCGCCGGGCTCCGGCTGGCTCGTCGGCCACGGCTTCCCCCAGGACGGGGACGGCGTCACCGTGCGCATCCTCGACGAGGACGGCGCTCCCGTTCCGCCGGGCCGGCTCGGGGAGATCGCGGTGGCGGGCACCTCGGTCGCGGCGGGCTACCACGCGGGACGCGGGGGCGGCCCGGACTCCACCCGCTTCGTCGACGGGGAACTGCGCACCGCAGACGCGGGTTTCCTGCACGGCGGCCAGCTCTTCGTGCTGGGCCGGATGGGCGACAGCCTGAAGCTGCGCGGGCGCAGCGTCTACGTCGACGACCTCGACGCGAAGGTGGCTGCCGTGATCGGCCTCGACCGGGACCGCGCGGCGGTGGTGGCGCTGAACGACCGCGGCCGGGCCGGTGTCGCCGTCTTCGTGGAGGCGGCTCCCGGGCCGTGGCGGGCGGCGCTGGGCGACCTGCTCCGTGCCGAGCTGGGCCCGGAGCCCGCCCTCACCCTGGTCACGGGCCGCCGCGGCCTGCTCAAGCGCACCACCAGCGGCAAGCTGCGGCGGCGTCATATGTGGCAACTGCTCCAGGAGGGCGGACTCTCCGGCGCCGTGTCACGGATTCCCTGAACGCCGCACCACAGAAGCAAACGAAACGATCTAAAAGGGATACTCTCCCCTCGGATGGCACCCGGGCTACCGATGGAGAGCGATGCCGGCGAACCAGCGAACCACCGGCGCGACCGTGTGGCAGGTCGTGGGGAATCCCCGGATCTGGGTCTTCCCCGCGACCATCATCGGGCTGGTCGCCCTGCTGCTCTCGCTGGTCTACATGGGCGGGATCCTCAACCCCGGCGGCAATCTGCGCCACATGCCCATCGGCCTGGTCAACGCCGACCGGGGCGCGGTGGTGGCCGGGCAGCGGACCAACCTGGGCACGCAGGTCACCGACGGCATCGCCGCCAGCGGCGCGTCGCAGCAGCAGGCGTCCTGGCGGCGGCTGGACGCGGCGGCGGCCCGCGCCGGCCTCGCCTCCGGCAAGCTGTACGGCGTCCTGGAGGTGCCGGACGGCTTCACCGCCGCCGTCGGCGCCCTGGGCGCCTCGACCGGACAGCAGCCGGCGCGCCCGACGCTGTCGGTGCTGACCAACCCGGGCGCGGGCAGCCTGGCCTCCTCGTTGGCGAGTTCCATCTCCCAGCAGGCGGCGCGCGGGGCGTCGGCGCAGCTCGGCGCGTCGCTCATCGAGCGGCCGCGCCCCGGGGGCGGCGTGCCGACCAACGCCGAACGGCTCCTGCTGCAGGACCCGGTGACCGTCAAGGTGTCGGTGGGGCACGCCATCGGCTCGCACAGCGGGCTGGGGCTGACGGCCTTCTACTACACCCTGCTGCTGGTCCTGTCGGGCTTCCTCGGGGCGAGCGTGATCAGCAACGGCGTCGACGTCGCGCTCGGGTACGCGGCCAGCGAGCTGGGGCCGGTGCGGACCCAGCGGCCCACCGTGCCGATCACCCGGACCCGGACGTTCATCGTCACCTGCCTGATGTCGCTGGGGCTCTCCGCGCTGACGTCCAGTCTGATCATGCTGGCGACGGTGGTGATCCTCGGGATGGACGCGTCGCACCTGCCGCTGCTGTGGGTCTTCTCCTTCTGCGCCACCGCCGCGGTGGGGCTCGGGGTGCAGGCCCTGCTCGCGGCCTTCGGCGGCATCGGCCAGCTGATCAGCATGTTCGTCTTCATCGCGCTGGCCCTGCCGTCCTCGGGCGCGACCATCCCGCTGCAGGCGCTGCCCGACTTCTACCGCGTGCTGTCCGAGTTCGAGCCGATGCGGCAACTCGCCGACGGCGTGCGGGCGATCATGTACTTCGGCGCCCAGGCCGACGCCGGCCTCACCCGTGCGTGGATCATGATCGCGGTCGGCTCCCTCGCGGCGCTGGCCTTCGGGTTCGCCATGACCGGCTACTACGACCGCAAGGGTCTGCACCGCATCGTCCCCGAACACGTCTGACAGGGCAGAATCACCCCCAGGGCGGAGCGGGCACCGGGGCGCGCACCGCGTCGGGCGAGGGGCGGGTCAGCGGTGAGCGTGTTCGAGTCCACGGAGCAACTCGCCCTGCACTACGACGCCGTGCTGCCCGCGGGCGTCCGGGAGGGGAACGCCGTGATCGTCGTGCGGCCGCCCGCCGACGGCGCCCCGGCGCCGGCGTACCTGCTGCGGGTGCGCCGCTACGCCCTCCCCCTGACCTCCATGCGGCGCCGCGCCGGTGGCGCGGATCAGGACCTGGAGGACGTCCAGGCCGTCGTCCTGCCCGAGGAACCGCGCGAGCTGGGCTACCCGCTGCCCCCGTGGCCCGCCACGGGCGCGCTGGAGTACCACCTGACCTGGGCGCAGGACCCGCAGGGACCCGCGGTCGGGGCGACAGCGCAGGAGCGGGTGCTCTTCCTGGTCCGCCTCCTCGCCGAGGACCGGGGCGCGGCGCGGACGGTGGCGGCCGGGCGCATCACGGTCACCTGGACCGACCCCTCCGACGTGGGCGGGCGGCCGCTGGCCCAGCCCCGCTGCGGCCCTTCGCTGCCCGCGCCGCTGCGGGAGGCGGTCGACGCCCTCGTGCGGGCGGACGCGGAACCGGTGCCGGGTTGCGTGCACTGCGCGATGCTCTGGGAGCTTCGCCTGCTCGAACAGGCCGAGCTGGTGCGGGAACTGGCCGAGGAGCACCACGCCGCCGAGGTCGCCGACTGGGTGGCGCGCTGGCTGCCGGATTCCGCCGACGGCTTCCGCCTGCACGTGAACCCGTGCCGCTGCGTCCGCGCCCGGCTGGGCGCGCGCCCGGAT
This sequence comes from Streptomyces sp. NPDC006733, assembly GCF_040636125.1. Taxonomy (NCBI): domain Bacteria; kingdom Bacillati; phylum Actinomycetota; class Actinomycetes; order Kitasatosporales; family Streptomycetaceae; genus Streptomyces; species Streptomyces sp. NPDC006733. Next base: position 16,979 of record NZ_JBEYJD010000073.1, read on the forward strand.
CCCGCGGACCGGTGGTGGTCGGCCGACCCGGCCGCCCGGCCGCACCTCGACGCCGAGCTGCACGACCGCCTCGTCGCGGCCCGCCGCCGCCACGTCGTGCACCATCTCCGCACCGTCAACAGTGCGCCGCCGACGCCCTGACCGGCGGATTCGAACTCCCCGGGCGGCGCCGGCGGCCGGTGGGCGCGGGGCGGGCGAAGGCACCCCGGTGCCGCTGGGATACTGGGGGCTGACGTACCCGTACTCGCGCACCGCCTGACGTTCAACCGGACCGGGCCGCTGATCCATCGGAGAGACCATGACGACCTCGACCCCGGTCGCCGCTACCCCCAACGCCCCCTGATGGGCGCGCTGGAGCCTGTCGCCCTGGTGCTCGACGGCTACATCGAGGAGATCCCCGTCCCCGCGCCCGGTGACGCGGACGGGGCGACGGCGGCGTTCCGCCTGATCCACTCGCCCACCGACCACGCGGCGGACGAGATGCTGCTCCCGTGCCTGGTGACGGATCCGGCCCTGGTCAGGATCGCCCTGGAGGAGCTGGAGGAGGGCGACCTGCTGCGGGTCGAGGGGGTGCTGACGCTGCCCGGAGGGAGCGTGGACGGCGTGCTGCGGCTGCGCGTGGAGGCCATCGAGGTGCTCTCGCGCGCCCCGGCACGCGAGATCGAACCCGAGACGGTCGAACGGTACGGCCCGTACGTCATCGTCAGCGGCACCACCGACGACATCGGCGCCGACCCGCTCCAGCTGTGGACCGACGCCGGCGCCTGGGTCGGCATCGCGCCGGGTCCCGCAGCCGTTCAGGACATGATCACCGCGTACGAGGCCCGCGGCGACGGCGCCTGATCCCCCTCCGAGCCGAGCGGCCCGGCCGGGGTCACATCCGGCGCATCACGGCCACGACGCGGCCGAGGATCGTCGCGTCGTCCCCGGCGATGGGGGAGTAGGCGTCGTTGTGGGGGTGCAGCCACGCGTGGCCGGTCGCGTCGCGCTTGAAGCGCTTGACGGTGGCCTCGCCGTCGATCATCGCGGCGACGATGTCGCCGTTGGCGGCCGAGCTCTGCCGGCGGACGGTGACCCAGTCCCCGGTGACGATGGCCGCGTCGATCATGGAGTCGCCGACGACCTCCAGGGCGAACAGCTCCCCTTCACCCACCAGGCGCCGCGGCAGGTCGAGCACGTCCTGGACGTCCTCCTGCGCGGTGATCGGTATGCCGGCCGCGATCCTGCCGATGAGCGGCACCGGCGTGGTCGCCGTGCGGACGGCCTCCTGCGCGGGGCGCGGCTCCTCGGGGAGCACGTAGGCGCGCGGGGTGTGCGGGTCCCTGCGCAGGGCGCCCTTGCGCTCCAGCACCATCAACTGGTGGGCGACCGAGGAGGTGCTGGACAGGCCCACGGCCTGACCGATCTCCCGCATCGACGGCGGGTAGCCGGTGCTGTCGATGAAGTCGCGGATGGTGGCGACGATGTCGGCCTGACGGCTGGTGAGACCGTCATAGTTGCCCGGCGCACCCGGCGGTCGGCCGGGGCGTCCTGGTGTCTTGCGGCTTTCCATGGTCCGCGCGCCCTCCCTCGCTGGCGATCATGGTGAGAGAAGCACAGTAACCCGGACAGACCGGGTAAGGGAACGACTTTTCGAATAAGGCTGATGCTATCGCTGCGCCGACCCGGCTCGCACCCGGGGCCGAACCGCCCCTGATACCTGACCGACACAGAACCGCGCGGCGGCGGACGCACGGCCTTGATCACCCGGATGAGCTCCCCTCGCAGGCTGGACCACGTACGCGGCACCCCGTGTACGGGTCGGGTGGAAGAGGTGGTTGCCGATGCACGCTGTCCGCACGGATACGGATACGGATACGGATACGAGCGCGAGCACGGATGCCGATACGGCGCCGGAGCGCGCGGCGGAGCGGGCCGGTCCGCCGCCCGGCACAGCCGGACAGGTCGTCCGCGGCACGTCCGGGCACTGGCGGCGCGGTCGGCTGCTCGCGGCGGCCGCCGCGCTGACCGCGGCGACCATGCTCGGGCACGGCCTGCTGCCCAACGCCGTCGGGAACCTGGGCAGTCTGCTGGAGACGTTCCTGCCCTGGCTGGGGTGGGGCGTGCCCGTGCTGCTGGTGCTGGCCGCGGTCCGCCGCTCCGCGACCGCCGCGGTCGCCGTGCTGCTGCCCGCCGTGGTGTGGTGCTCGCTGTTCGGCGGCCTCGTCGTCGACAAGCGGTCCGGCGGCGGCGACCTGACGGTGGTCAGCCACAACGTCAACGACGCGAACCCCGACCCGGCCCGCACCGCCCGCGACCTCGTCGCCGCGGGCGCCGAGGTGCTTGCGCTGGAGGAACTGACCTCGCGCACGGCACCCGCCTACGAGAGGGCGCTGGCCGCCGCCTACCCCTACCACTCGGTGCAGGGCACGGTCGGGGTGTGGAGCACCTACCGGCTGCGGGACGTGGCCCCGGTCGAGATCATGCCGTGGACCCGTGCGCTGCGCGCCACCGCCGACACCCCCAAGGGTCCGGTCGCCGTCTACGTCGCCCACCTGGCGTCCGTGCGGGTCCGCCCGGACGCGGGCTTCACCACCGCCCGGCGCGACGAGGCGGCCGGGCGGCTCGCCGCCGCCGTGCGGGCCGAGCCGCTGCCCCGGGTCGTGGTGGTCGGCGACTTCAACGGCACGACCGACGACCGGGCCCTACGACCGGTGACCAGCGGGCTGAAGTCGGCCCAGGAGGAGGCCGGCGACGGCTTCGGGTTCAGCTGGCCCGCGTCGTTCCCGGCCGCCCGGATCGACCAGATCCTGGTCAGGGGCGTCACACCCGCCTCGGCCTGGACCCTGCCCCGCACCGGGAGCGACCACCTGCCCGTCGCGGCCGCCCTCCGGCTCTGAGCGGCCCGGTATGACTACGCTTTCGTCCAGTGGGACGGTGGCGGGCAGGCAGCCCGGCACGAATCGATGTTCAGGTGACGTGATGCAGCAGCGCGACAGCACCCCGGCGGGACCCAGCGGCGGCGGCCCCCCGGCCACGGTGCGCGTCCTGCTGGTCGAGGACGACGAGGCGATCCGCCGGTCCGTCGGGATGGCACTGGACCGCTACGGATACGAGGTGTCGGCGGCCGCGGACGGACTGACGGGCCTGGAGATGTTCCGGGACGGAGAGCACGACCTGCTGCTGCTCGACATCATGCTGCCGCACCTGGACGGCATCGGACTGTGCCGCCGGATCCGGGAGACGAGCCAGGCGCCCATCTTGATGATGTCGGCCCGCGGCGACTCGATGGACGTGGTGGCCGGCCTGGAGGCGGGCGCCGACGACTACATCGTCAAGCCCGTCGACACCACCGTCCTGGTGGCGCGGATCCGCACCCTGCTGCGCCGGGCCACCTTCACCGGGCCCGCGGCGGGCGACGGCCGGTCGGTGGACGACAGCGTCCTGGCGTTCCGGAACCTCACCGTCGACACCCGGGGCCTGGACGTCCACGTCGACGGCAGGCTGCTCGCCGTCACCCCGACCGAACTGCGGCTGCTGCTGGAGTTCGTGGCCGCGCCGGGCATCGCGCTGCAGCGGCAGACCCTGCTGCGCAAGGTGTGGGACTACGGCTGGGACGGCGACATCCGGGTGGTCGACCTGGCGGTGCAGCGGCTGCGCAAGAAGATCGGCGCCGACCACATCGAGACCGTCCGCGGTTTCGGCTACAAGTTCCGGCGCTGACGTGCGCCGGCCGCCGACCGCCGCCTCCGAGCCCGGCCCCCACGCCGACCCCCGTACCGACTTCCGTACCGACGCCGGCCGTGCTCCTCGCCGGCGCGGCCTGTGGCGCTTCGCCGACCCGCGGTCCCTGCGCTGGAAGGTCGCCGCCGGAGTGGCCGCGGCAGCCTGCGCGATGGCGCTGGGCATCGGGATCCTGGTGCACCAGAGCACCCAGAACCGCTCCCTGGGCATCGCGCGCGGCACGGCGGTGGAGGACCTGGGCAAGGCCGAGACCGCGTTCCGCGCCGGGCAGCCGCCGCGGACCCATCCGGAGCCGGGTCCCTACTACCTGATCGGCGGCGAGCTCCCGGACGAGCTGCGCGACCGGATCGCGTCCGACCAGGGACCGGTCACCTGGTACGACACCCGGCACCCGGCCCGGGGGTACCTGATGTGGGCGGGCAGCCGGGTCAACGGCACCCCGCTGGCCGTCAGCGTGGACCTGGGCGCGGAGCAGCGCAGCCTCGCCGCCCTCGACCGGCACATGCGCTACGCGGCCCTGGCCATGCTCGCGGTCGTCGTCCCCCTGACCCTGCTCGCCGCCGAACTGCTGCTGCGCCGGCTGCGCCGGATCGCCGGCACCGCCCGCCGGATCAGGGGCGGCGACCTCGACGCGCGGACGGCCGGCCGCGGCCATGACGAGATCAGCGAGATCTCCGCGGCGGTCGACCTCATGGCCGACGCCCTGCGCGACCGGCTGCGCGGCGAGCAGCGGTTCACCGCGGATGTCGCCCACGAGCTGCGCACCCCGCTCGCCGGCCTGGTGACGTCCGCCTCCCTGCTCCCGGAGAGCGAGCCGACCGACCTGGTGCGCGACCGGGTGCGGGTGCTCCGCTCCCTGGTGGACGACCTGCTGGAGATCTCCCGCCTGGACGCGGGCGCCGAACGGGCCGACGCGCAGCCGGTGCCGCTCGGGGAACTGGTGACCGAGTCCGTGCGGCGCACGGGCCTTGTGACGCGGATCGCGGTGACGGGGGACCCGGTCACCGCGACCGACCCGCGCCGGCTGGACCGCATCGTCACCAACCTGGTCCTCAACGCCCACCGCCACGGCGGGTCACCGGTGGAGGTCACGGTCGACGGCACCACGATCGTCGTGCGCGACCAGGGGCCGGGCTTCCCCGCCGATCTGCTCGCGCACGGCCCGCAGCGCTTCCGTACCGGAGCCGCCGAACGCGGTCACGGGCACGGCCTCGGCCTCACCATCGCGCTGGGGCAGTCCCGCGTGATCGGGGCCCGCCTGACCCTGGCCAACGCCGTCCCGCACGGCGCGGTCGCCACGCTGGAACTGCCGCGCCGGGAGAGCTGAGCCCGCGCTCACGCCCCCGGGTCGTGGTCGATGCGCCCCAGCAGTTCGAGCAGGGTGCCGCGGTCGGTGGGGGACAGGGCGGCGAAGCACGCGGCGAGGACGTCGTCGGCGATCCGGTGGCCCGTGGCCAGGGTCTGCTCGCCGGCGGGGGTGAGGTAGTGCTCGATGCGCCGGCCGTGGCCCGGCCGGCGCTCGATCAGGCCGAGCGCGACCAGCCGGCCGGCGAGCGTCCCGAAGGCCTGCTCGCTCTGGAACGTGGCCGCGGCCAGCGTGCGGGCCGGTGCTCCGGGCGTGCGGCTGATGGCTCGCAGCGCGTCCCACTGCGCCAGGGTGGTCCCTGCCGAGGCGAGCCGGCTCTCGAGCGCCCGGTGCTGCCGGTACTGGGCCTGCTTCACCGCTCTTCCGAGGACCTGCAGTTCGTCGGGCATGGGACCAGCCTAACGCATGGCCAAGCTTGTTTATATAAACATCTTTAGTTAGAGTCCTGGCATGCCTACGAACCGCACGGTTGACGTGTACAGCGACCTGTCCCTCTCCCTCTCCGAAGCCGGCTCCGGCCGGCCGTGCCTGATCCTGCACGGCGGCGGTGGGCCGGCCACGGTCGCCGGACTCGCCGCACAGCTCTCCCACTCTCTGCACACCATCACCCCGACCCACCCCGGCTGGAACGGCGCTCCCCGCCCCGCGTGGCTGACCGGCGTCGACGACCTCGCCCTCGCGTACCTGCACTGCCTGCGGGACCTCGGGCTGAGCGACGTGCTCGTCATCGGCTCCTCGCTCGGCGGCTGGACGGCCGCCGAGATGGCGGTGCGGGACACCGCGGGAGTCATCACCGGACTCGTCCTGATCGACGCGGTCGGCGTGCACGTCGAGGGGGAGCCGATCACCGACTTCTTCTCCCTCGACGCCGCCGGCGTGGCCGAGTACGCCTGGCACGACTCGACCCGCGCCGCCGTCGATCCGGCCGCCCTCCCCGCCGCCCAACTCCAGATGATGCGGGCCAACATGGCCACCCTGCGGGACATCGCGGGCGAGCCCAACATGCACGACCCCAAACTCCTGCGCCGGCTGGGACGCGTCGACGTCCCCACGCTCCTGCTGTGGGGAGCGAGCGACCGCATCGTCACCCCCGCCTACGGCGCGGCCTACGCCGACGCGTTCGGCGACGGCCGGCTCCAGGTCGTCCCCGAGGCGGGTCACCTTCCGCACATCGAGCAGCCGGAAGCCACGTTCGCCCTGATCGACGCCTATGTGCGGGCGAAGGCGTAACCGGGCCCGAAAGCAAGCCCGTTGGAAACTCCCGTTTCCCGGCTGACCGGCGTTCCCCCGGGGAAGGATGGGGCACAACCGCACCGGGCGAGGGGGAGGACGGAGCATGGGGATCTTCGGGCGCAGGAGACGGCCTGCGGACGCACCGCCGGCGGACGCGGTGCCGGGCGACGCGACACCGGCGGACGCGGTGCCGGGGTACGCCCCGCAGGACGCCCGCCCCCGGTCGACGGCGTCGCAGACCCCGCCCGGGGCGACGCGCCGACCGGTCGGCCCGCAGGACCTGCCGCTGCCCGGCGGTGACGACGACGAGAGCCGGTGGATCTACGAGGTCGCGGGGGAGTACTCCTCGGAGACCTGGGCGCCGCCGGAGTCGATCCGCCGCTGGTGGCGGGTGGACCGCGACGGCAACGAGCTCGAAGGACCCGTGGAGAACGAGCACTTCGGGCCCCCGCAGAACGATCTGCGCCGCGCCACCGACCCCGAGGGCCCGCTGAGCTGGCTCCCCGACCCGGAGGCGACGGTGCGGGGCTGGCTGTCGGTCGCGCTCGACCGCATCGCCGAGGGCATCGACGTGCACTGGCTCCAGGTCACCGGAGCGCCCCTGGTCCTGGCGGGCAACGACGTCACGGACTTCGCCGTGCCCGACTTCGACGGTGTGCCGCCGCCGCGCATCGGCGTCGCCGTGCCCGTCGGCCTCGGCGCGCAGATGGCCGGGCACGCTCCGAAGGTGCTGTGGGGCCTGCTGCTGTGGGTGACGGTCAGCGAGGATCCGGCCGCCGACGCCCGGCAGAACGTCTGGTTCCGCCACGAGATCAACGCCGACCGTGCCGACGAGCTGCTGCGCGTCGTGCTCCAGGCCCCGGACATCCGCTTCTGAGACCGGGCGCGGCCCCGGCCGGCGAGGGGCGCTAGGGAGTGTCTTCACATCGGCGTCGTCCGCCCGGAGGGCGGGGTCGGCGGGGTCTGGTGCGTGCGGTCGCAAGGCGGAGGAGGGAGTCCATGCGGAGCATCGGCGACCGACGACAACGCCGCGAGCGTGCGTGCCGGGCCCCGTCGGCCAGACGAGGATTTGAAGACACGACCTAGCCGGTCAGCGCCTGGGTGCCGAGCACGGACAGCAGCGCGAGGCGCTCGGCGTCCGGGGTGCCGGGCTCGGCGGTGTAGACCATGATGCGCAGGTCGCTGCCCGTGACGCTGAGGATGTCGCAGTCCAGCGTCAGCTCGCCCACCCGCGGATGGTCGATGGTCTTGCGGCCGGCCTCGGGCCGGCCCACGGCTCCGCTGTCCCACAGCTCGGCGAACCGCTCGCTGCCGGCCCGCAGCTCCGCGACCAGCCGCCGGACCCGCAGGTCCGCCGGATACCGGCTCGCGGCCGCCCGCAACGCGGTGACCTGCGCGATCTCCAGCGCGCGCTGGGACTGCGGGGTGTGGCGGACGGGCCCGGCCGGGCCGAGGAACGTCCGCCACACCGCGTTGCGCTCGTTGCCGTGCCGCTCGCCCATCAGCGCCACGTACAGCGGATTGGCCAGCAGCAGGGTCCACGCCGCGTCGGAGACCGCGACGGGTGTCCCGTTCAGCCGGTCGAGCATCCGCTGGACGCTCGGGGTGATGTACCCGGGCACCGTGCCCTGGCCGGGCGGGACCAGCCCGGCCGCGTGGAACAGGTGCTCGCGCTCGGCCGAGGACAGCCGCAGGGCCCGCGCCAGGGCCTCGACGACCTGTTCCGAGGGGTTGGTGGCGCGGCCCTGTTCGAGGCGGGTGACGTAGTCGACCGAGATGCCGGCCAGCAGCGCGAGCTCCTCGCGGCGCAGGCCGGCCGCGCGCCGGTGGCCGCCGGCCGGCAGCCCCGCGCACTCCGGGGGGACCCGATCGCGCCAGCGCCGTACCGTGTGCCCGAACTCCGTGGTCGCCATGACACCACTGTGCACCGGGCGGCCCCGGATCGTCCTGGTACCAGCAGTCCCAGGAAGATCCGGGCCCTGGCTGGTCCGGCCGCCGCGCCGCAGCGTGGAGGCATGACGACAACACTGATCACCGGAGCGAACAAGGGTCTCGGCTTCGAGACCGCCCGCCGGCTCGTCGCCGCGGGGCACACCGTCTACCTCGGCAGCCGGGACGCCGAACGCGGCCTGCGGGCCGCCGAGCGGCTCGGCGCCCGCGCGATCCAGCTGGACGTCACGGACGACGCGTCCGTGCGGGCCGCGGCGAAGGCCGTCGAGGCCGACGGAGGGCTGGACGTGCTGATCAACAACGCGGGCGTCCAGGAGGAGATGCGTGACGACGGCGTCGTCGTGATCGGCGCCGCCGAACTGACCGCCGACGTGATGCGAAGGACGTTCGAGACGAACGTCTTCGGCATGGTGCGCGTCCTGCACGCGTTCCTGCCGCTGCTGGGGCGTTCCGCGGCGCCCGTCGTGGTGAATGTCAGCAGTGGTCTGGGGTCGCTTTCTCTGGTCGCCGCACCGGAAACCCCGACCTACGCCTATCCGGGCGTGGCCTATCCGGCGTCGAAGGCCGCGGTCAACATGGTCACCGTGCAGTACGCGAAAGCGTTCCCGAAGATGCGGATCAACGCGGTGGAGCCCGGATTCACCGCGACCGACCTGAATGCGCACACCGGATTCCAGAGCGTCGAGCAGGGCGCCGAGATCATCGTGCGGATGGCGCAGGTCGGCGCAGACGGCCCGACCGGGGGAAGTTTCGACGCAAAGGGCACACTTCCCTGGTGAAATAGCGCGCTCAGTGAACAGGCGGGCACCGAAGGTCATGTCGGTGCCCGTTCCGCTGTATTCCTGCGCTATTCCGCAGAGGTGCGGCAGCGAATTCCCGAGGCGCGCGTGACCGCCGTTTCTTTCCGTGGCCGGGCGATTTCCGGGCTCCGGAATCGCCGGATCGCGTGAGCCCCGGCACAGGACCTACGTCACTTCCGAAGTTGCTTAGTGGACGCTTTTCCCCGTTCGCTGTGGCCGCGCAGTGCCCGGGCGGGTGCCATTCGACTTCGCTTACTAAGGCGCTTAGTAAGCGAGGTCTTTGCCATCGCCGTCGGGCCGCGTTAACCATGGTTCGAGTAAGAACGACATGAGCGCCGCGGCCTCCCGACGCATCAGCGAGAACGGGCCCGCCACCTGCTCCCCACGCCGCCATTGCAGCCGGCCGTCCCCTGATCCCGTTCGGAAGAGGTTCATCCCGCATGTCCGCACGCACTCAGCTCTCCGCCCTGCGCACCTTCCGCCCCTCCACCAAGCGCCTCCAGGTCTCGGCTGTCGCCCTCGCCGCCGCCGGATGCACCACGGCCCTCGCCCTCACCGGCGCCAACGGTTCGACCACCGCGGCGCTGCCGGCCGTCAACGTCGCCAAGGTCACCGCCGACAGCAAGGCCGGCACGAAGGTGCAGGGCCTCACCCAGCGCGTGACCGACACGACCTACCCCGCCTACGTCGGCAAGCCGGCCGCCGCCAAGGACACCGCGCGCGACCTCACCAAGGCGCCGGTGACGGCGAAGCCCGCAGCCGAGCCCGCGGCCAAGCCGGCCGCAGCGCAGCACGCGGCCAAGCCGGCCGCCGACCGGTCCACCGTACGAAAGCCCGTGGCCGTCGCGGCCCCCAAGTACGCGGACAACCTCGACGGCTGGATCCGCGAGTCGCTGGCCATCATGAAGAAGAAGGGCATTCCCGGTAGCTACGAGGGTCTGCACCGCAACATCATCCGCGAGTCCAGCGGCAACCCGAACGCCGTCAACGACTGGGACATCAACGCGATCAACGGCATCCCGTCGAAGGGCCTGCTGCAGGTCATCCAGCCGACGTTCGACACGTACCACGTCGCCGGCACCGCGAACAGCCTCACCGACCCGGTCGCCAACATCACCGCCGCCGCCAACTACGCGGCCGACCGCTACGGCTCGATCGACAACGTGAACTCCGCGTACTGATCCCCGACGCACCCCGCCGACCCGGTCGGCACGACCGTGCCCACCCCGGTCGCCGCGGCCCCGCTCAGGTACCGACCTGAGCGGGGCCGGCGGCGGGCGCGGGCGGCAGGGCGGGCCCGGCCGGCCACGATCGGGCCGCGGGGTTCCGGCGAGGAGGGGTTAGTGCGGGATCCC
>NZ_JBEYJD010000074.1:0-26379 GCF_040636125.1 Streptomyces sp. NPDC006733
GCCGCAATAGCGGGACGATAGGTGGCACTCTGGCGCGAAGTAGCCGTCCGCGGCTCCCTGCGGGATGGGCCGCACGACGGAGTCACGATCCGGCCGGGCGCCGGTGGGGCGGGCAGCGGTCAGGCGCCGTCGCTCTGCGCGGGGCTCGGGGCCGGGCGCTCGGAGATCTCCCCCGGGTCCTGGGCGGCGGGCCGGCCGGGCTCGCCCTCCGGGGCGGCGGCGCGGGCGACTTCGGCGCGCAGCATGGCGTTCAGGGCCGCGAACGGGTCGATGGGCATGAAAGGTCCTCCGGGGTCGAGACGTGGGGTGCGTGCGGAGCGGAAGGGGGCCCAAGAATCGGGCCCCGGACCGGTCAGCAGCGCAGCACCACACAGCTCAGCCCCAGGAGCCCGGCACCGGGCCGTTCACCGGCCGGCACCGGGACGCCGCGCGGCGGGGCGGCCGGGGCGGGGTGGACGCCGGCGCGGGCCGCGTGGCGCACCGCCCGCGACGACTCGGCGGCCCGCTGGGTCCGGGGCGCCCGCACCGCGGTGCCCGCCTCGTCCGGGTGCTCGTCGGCGGCGGACAGCGCCTCGGCCACCACCGCGCGGGGCTGAGCACCCGGATCGGCCGTCAGGCACGGCGAGAGCACCCCGCCGACCAGCAGGAACAGGGCGAGAACGGCCAGCAGGACGTCCAGGGCGACGTGGCGCCCCCGGCGCGGCCCGCCGCTCCCCGGGGGGCCTCCCGCAGCCAACGCCGCCAGGGGCCCGCGGACGGCGGCGCCGAGCGGGCCCGCACCTCCGGCAAGCGGGCGGGCGACACCGGTCCGGCGGCACTCGAAGGTGCTGCGGCACGGCGAAACGGCACCCATGGGTCGGACCTCCTGGTCACCGGTCCTATCCTCATTCGGTCCGCCGATCACCTCCCGGCGGTCGGTGTCCCCCGCTTGGCCTGCGGTTTCATCCGAATCGGTGAGTCCGTGCACCCACCGCGCGCCGGGCCCGGGCCCGGCCGAATGCCCACGCGGAACGCTCCACGTGGGATGCTGGGAAGTGACGGCCGCCCCTGAGGCGGCGATCGCCACCGTCCGGACCGTTCCGGGTGGCCCCGTTCTGTGAAACCTGACGAAGGTGCCATGACCACGCTTTTCTCCAACCCTGATCCCTCCACGCCGGTCGCGGCGCACACCTCGCCGGTGCCCTCGACCGACCCGTTCCACCAGGCCGACCTGGGCGACGCGGCGGACGATCACTACGACAACGACGACGAGGACTTCGAGACCGAGGCACCCGTGGTGCCGCCGGCTCAGACGCGCCCCCGGCGCACCTCGCGACCCGCCGCCCGGCGGTAGTCGGCCGCGCGGACGCCGTCGCCCGCACGGCCCTCCGGGCCCCGGGACGGCGTGTGCCGGGCGCGGCGCGGGCGCGGGACCTACGGAGTGTCAGACCCACGCGGCAGACTGTGCACATGGACGCCGCAGACGACGAACTCGCCATCCTGCAAGCCCTGCACGCACATGCCCGCGCCGTGGGCGAGGATCCAGGCCTGGTCGAGGATCTCATCGACCTCGTGCGGGGTTTCGGCTCGCTCGACGCCGCCGCCGAGGCGTCGGCGGAGGCCGAGCGCCGCACGGACAGCCAGGCCAGGGAGCTGTCCGCCAAGATCGACCTGTGGTGCAACCTGCCCGACGCCGACCGCAGTCGGCCCCGGTAGGCCGTGCGCGTCCACCGATCCCCCCGCACGCGATCCCCTGCACCCGGACATGCGTCGGCCCCGCGCCCGAGGGGGGTGAGCGCAGGGCCGACGGGGCCGGGACGGCGTCCTCACAACGCCGCCCGGCGGGGCACGCCCGGGAACCAGTCGGGCGTTCTGGACTGCGCGCGGCCCGGCCGGCGTGCTCGGTGGACGGGGGAAGACCACCGAGACCTCGGTTCGGACCGCGCAGTTCTATGGTGACGCCGGGAGCACCTCCTGCTCAACCCGGCCTCTCCCCCTGACGCATGCCCGCCGCACCCCTGACCATTCCTCCGAAGCGGCGGGGTCTCTGGCGCGCCGCCGCGAAACGCCCTGTGGGATCGGCCCGGCGCCCGCCCCGAACGGCCTACCGCCGGGCCGCGTTCGTCGTCCGCGGCGGGCCCGGTGCCTCCTCGGGCGTGAAGAGGATCGAGTTGACGTAGCGGGGCCGGGGCCGCAGCGCGCGCCGCACGAGGCCGCTCTCCACCACGTGGGCGAAGCGGCGCTGGTGGTCGGCGAGGTCGAAGGCGCCGAGCGGGATCCAGTGCTCTCCGGGGAGCACCCAGGCGCGGTAGCCCCACCCGCGCAGCAGCCCGGTGATGTCCGCGACCGGCTGGATCCTCGCCTCCGCCTCGACGAACAGGTTGGGCCGGTCGCGGCGCACCGTCTCCCGCGCCCCGCGGAGCACGGCCGTCTCGTGGCCCTCGACGTCGATCTTGACGAAGGTGACCCCGCTCAGTTCGAGTTCGTCGATGGCGACCCGGCGCACCGGCAGGCTCTGACGGTGGAGTCCGGGACGCCGCTCCAGGGAGGTGAGGCCGCGGGACTCGCGGCCACCGGGGTCGGCGAGCCAGATCCGGGCGTCGCCGCCGCGGTCGGACGCGGCGGCGTCGAGCACGGTCACCGAGGGCGGGACGGCGCAGCGCAGCGTCGCGCACACCTCGGGCACCGGCTCGAACGCCACGACGCGGTCCACCCGCCGGGCCAGGCACCGCGACCACGGCCCGTACCAGGCACCGACGTCCAGGGCGGTGCCGTGTGGCGGGCAGATCTCCTCCAGTCGGGCGAGTTCGGGCTCCTGCCGCGGATAGAGGACGTCGATTCCGTAGGCCAGCCAGCGGGCCGGCAGTCGGGGTCCGAGGGTCGCTGCCAGGGTCATCTGTCCCCTCCTGAGGGGGTGTACGGCATTGCCGCGCGGGGCGGCGGGCTCCTACGCTGGGTTTCGGTGACGCCTCGTCACTTCTCGACGTGACAGCAGGAGATGCCTCGATCCGGTGCGCTGCCGACGTGCGACGTCCCTGACGGCGGCCGTGCTGTGGGCGGCGGTCGCCGGGCTCACCGGCTGCTCGGGCGCGACGGACGGCGGGCCCGCCTCCTGCGGCGGCCTCCATGTCGCCTCCTGGTCCCAGGACGCCCGCGTCACGGCGGAGTTCGCCCGGTACGGCGACGAGGGGGCCGCACCCGGTTCGTGGTCCGGCGGCGACGGCACCCACTCGGTGCGGCTGCCCGACGGCCGGACGCTCTGGCTCGCCGACGACCCGGTCCTGGAGCCGGTCCACCCGCCGCCCAACCCGCTGGGCCAGCCGTACGCCTGGCGCGACACCACCGGCGGCCGCACCCCGGCCTGGGCGCACAACGCGCTGCTGGTGATGTCCCCCGCGGGCCGGCTGGAGCGGACCCTCACCGGGGGCACCGCGACGGCTCCCGGCGCGTTCTTCCCCGACGTGTCCGCGGTCCCGCAGGTGTGGCGCTGGCCGGTGCAGGGCGTGGTGGAGCCGCGCTCGCCCGGCGCGGCGGAGCGGGTGGTGCGGATCCTGCTGTGGGACCGGGCGGCCGGTCCGCCGCCCTGGCTGTACGGTGTCCCGCTGGCGACCGAGGTCGCCACGCTCTCGCTGCCGGACCTGCGGCTGGAGACCATCGTCAAGGTCTCCGACCAGGGCGCGGTCCCGCAGCCCGGCGCGCGGGTGCTGTACGGCGCCACCGCGGTCCGCGCGAACGGCTGGACGTACGTCTTCGGCGGCGACGACGGGCCGGGCCGCACCCCGTCGATGCCCAGCTCGCGCGCCTACCTGGCCCGGGTGCCCGAGGGCCGGCTGGCCGAGCCGGGCGCCTGGCGGTACTGGGACGGAGCCGGCTGGCAGCCGTCCGCCGCGCGGGCCGCACCGGTGCTGGGCGGCGGCAGCGGGACCGATGGCGGGGCGGCGCGGAACGACCGCCGGGGCGTCGGCAGTTCGTTCTCCGTCGTGCGGCAGGACGGCACCTGGGTGCTGTTCACCATGGACGCGGGCGGCCCGGCGGGCAGCGGGCTGAGCGCCGTGGCCACGTACTGGGCCTGCGCGCCGCAGGGGCCGTGGCACGGGCCGGCGGCCGGTTTCCGGCCGCCGCTGCCGCCGGACTCCGCCGGGGGCGCGGTGGTCTACAACCCGCAGGGCCACCCGGAGTTCGACGGGCGGAGCGGCCTGCTGCTCAGCTACGACCTGAACTGGCTGGGGGTCTCCAGCGCGCAGGTGGCCGCCGAGGTCCACCGGAACGCCGCCCTGTACCGGCCGCGGTTCGTCCGGCTGCGGCTGGGGCCGACCGCTCCCCCGTCCGCGCCGGCTACGTCGCCGGCACGTCACTGACGTCCTCCGGCGCGGACCGCCCCCGCCCGACCCGCCGCATGATGACCTCGTGGCCCGGCCCGTCGATGGCCTCGGCGTGGTCGGCGAGCAGGTGCGGGATGCCGTCCACCACCGGGTAGCGGCGGCGCAGCCGGGGGTTGTAGAGGGCGTCCGTCTCCTCGTCGTAGAGCAGTGGCCCCTTGTCCACCGGGCAGGCGAGCAGCTCGAGCAGGGCCTGGATGACCGGCATCCCGTCCTCCGATCGCGGCGGGTTCGGCCGCTCCTGTGGGGTCGCGCGGGGGGTGAGCGGCGTCCGGGCGTGGACCAGCAGGTCCGCGGCGAGCGACGGGGTCAGCCGGAACAGCCGGTCCAGCGGGCGCAGCGGTCCGGGGGTGGCGGGGAAGCACGCGCCGCGCAGGGCGACGATCTCCAGGCCGTGGGCGCGCAGCAGTCCGACCAGCGCCCGGCGGGTGAAGACCCGCAGATGGCCGACGACCTCGCTGCCGGGGCGCCCGTAGATCCCGCGCAGGCTCACCTCGGTGAACAGCGGCTGGACGCCCGCCAGCAGCAGGGCGCGGTTGAACCAGGCGGCCAGGTTCGGGGTGGACAGCAGCAGGGAGCCGCCCGGGCGCAGCACCCGGCCGATCTCGTCCAGGGCCGAGTCGGTGTCCACCAGGTGCTCGATGACCTCGCTCAGGAAGACGATGTCGAGGCTGCCGGTGGCGACGGGCAGCCCATGGCCGTCCAGGGTCGCGCGCACCACGGACAGGCCGCGCAGCCGGGCGCGTTCCAGTGCCTGCAGCGACCAGTCGGCGCCGATGACGGTGTGGCCGCGCGCCCGCCGGGCCAGGGCGGCGGTGGCCGCGCCGTCGCCGCAGCCGATGTCGAGGATGCGCAGCGGGTGCCGGGCCGCGTCCAGCGCGGGTTCGATCATCCGCAGCTGGCGGCGGGCCCGTTCGGCGCCGGAGTCGACCGGGAGCTCCGGATCCTCGTAGAGGGCGCGCGGTACCGACCGTGCGGGGTCCGTCACCGGGGACCTCCTTCCGGGGGCCATGGGGTGGGCGCGCCGCCGTGCACGGCGGTGGGCAGGGCGGCGAGTTCGTCGAGCGCGCCGACGAACAGGGCGGTGAAGGCGCGGGCCGCCGGTGCGTCGAGCACGGCGTGGCGGTGCCGGACGGCCAGGTGCAGCCGGCCGAGGACGGTCAGTGCCGAGACGGACAGGCCGCGCGGCATGGGGGCGGGCGCGGCCAGCCACAGCCCGGTGGTGGCCCCCGCGCCGTCGAAGGCGGGCGGGTCGGGCAGCCGCCCCAGGTTGCTGAGCATCGTGGTGTCGGCGAGCAGCCGGGCGGCCGCCCGGACCGGGCCGACCAGCGCGCGCCGCACACCGTACGGGAGGGCGGGCGAGCCCAGCACCTGCGCGGCGGGGCCGCCCGCGGGCGCGGAGCTGCCCTTGGCGCGCCGCGTCTGGCGGGCGACGGAGGCGAGCAGGTCACCGGGTTCCCCCGCGGCGGCGCTGACCGAGGTCAGCCGGGACAGGTTGCGGATCCCGTCGAACCGCTGCCCGGTGGCGCGGGCGTTGATCGGCATGGTGATGCGCACGGGGCCCGAACGCCGGTGGTGGGTCTCGTTCCAGCAGGCCACCGCCACCGCGAGCGCGGTGATCAGCAGGTCGTTCACGGTCGCGGACCGACGGCGTGCCGCGGTGGTGAGGGCGCTGGTGCGCTCCGCCGAGAACACCTCCAGGACGCAGCCGTACCCCCCGCTGCCGGAGGCGCTGGAGCGGGCGACCCGGACCGCCCGGGGGAACAGTTCCGGACGCCCGTCGCCGGGGGCGTCGGGGACGTGGGGGACGTGGGGGACGCCGGTCACGGGTGGCGCCTGGGGGACGGCGGCTGCCGGACGGGCGGGGGTCCCGTTGTAGGCCTCGGCGACCGATCCGAGGAATCCCAGGCAGCCGATCGCGTCGAAGAGGGCGTGGTGCGCGGCGAGCAGCACCCGGTCGCCCCCGTCGGACGGGAGGAGCCGCAGGCGCAGCGCCGGGGAGGACGGCAGCGGCACGTGGGTGTCCATGAGCCGGCGGCGCTCGGTGTCGGGCTCGGCCCCGGGGGCCGCCACCGTCAGCGGGTCGAGGTCGGGGCCCGAGGGGATCTCCCAGGCGCTGCGGCGCCGCCACGGTCCGCCGGGCGCCCGGCGGGCCCGCGCCATGGGGTGGGCACCCAGCGCGGCGCCGACCGCGGCCCGCAGCCGCCCGGCGTCGATCCGCCCGGCCAGGGCCAGCTCCAGCAGGATCAGGTTGGGTTCGCCGCGCCGTTCGAGCAGGTCCGCGCTCTCGTCGACGGCGGTGAACGGGATCGCGCCGGTCAGCGGCGGGCCGCCGGTCATCGGCACCTCCGCAGGGTGACCTGGACGGCGAACCCGCGCAGCACGGGCACGCGCAGCAGGCCGCGCAGCGGGCGCGGGAAGTACCGCGGGCCGGCCTCGACCAGGACGACGTCGGACCGGCCGCGCAGATGGCGCAGCAGCGGCCGGGTGCGCACCGGGTAGCGGGTGTGGCCGCCGGGCGAGGACCAGTTGGTGAACGCCAGGCACACCATGCCGTCCACCCGCGTCACCCGGATCAGTTCGTCCATCAGGCCCACCGGATCGGGGATCCGGCCGAGGACGTCCGAGCAGTAGCAGACGTCGGCCGCACCCTCCAGCAGCGGGAGCCAGTACCCGTCGCCCACGACGGTGGCGGGCCCGGTGCGCGCGGGGACCGGGAACGGGTCGACGACCACGCAGCGCGCGCCGGCGGCCTCGAACGCCTCCGCGCACCAGCCGTCGCCGCCGCCGACGTCCACGACGGTCCGCCCCTCCAGTTCGCAGCACCTGGCCACCTGCTGCACGCAGTAGCGGGCCCGCAGCCGGCGGAAGACGGTGCGGTCGCCGCCCTGGCGGGCCAAAGCCCGCACCAACTGGCCCACGGTGGCCCGCCGCAGGGGATCGGCGGCGGAGTCCCCGCTCACCGGGCCGCTCCGGCGACCGGCCGCGACCCGCCGCCCGGACCGCCTGAACCGCCTGAACCGCCTGAACCGTCCGGCCCGCCGCTTCCGTCGCCGCCGGCCGCAACCGCCGCCGGCCGGGCCGGAGGCCGGGCGCGGTGGCCGCGCAGCAGCATCAGGACGCCGCCCGCGGTGCACAGGACACCGAGCACGAGCGTGCCGACCGGCAGCGGCCCCTTGAGGGCGGCCAGCCCGTCGTGCTTGCCGCGGAACTTGTCGACCAGCGCCTTCTCGGTCTCCGGTGTGGAGTGCAGCCGCACGTCCAGCACGGTGGCCGCGGTCCGGTCGCTGCCGGGCAGCCGCAGCGTGATGATCTGGTGGCTGGAACCGGCCACCGGCGCCCCGGTGAGCGAGTCGACGAGGTTCACGGCGGCCGGATTGGCGTAGTACTCGTCGACGGTGACCAGGTCCTTGCCGGCCGGGAGCCCGACGACCGACGGCGGCACCCGCATGGTCCCGATCCGGACCGGCGGGTCCACCTTCAGGGTGTACTCGTTGAACGTCCGGCCGTAGAGCCGGCGGGTGCCGGTGTACTCGGCCGGGAAGGACCGGCCCGCGGTGGCGTCCCAGACCCGGTAGGTGCGGTGCCCGGTGTCGAACGGGTACTTCAGGTACGCGTCGGCGCCGATCGCGGTGTCCCCGCCGCAGCAGCCGCTCGACACGGTGGTGTGGCGGTCGAAGACCCAGCGGTGCGTGCTGAGGTTGAACGCCTCGCGCGCGTCGGCGAGGTGGACGCTCCGGGAGGTGTCCAGCCGGGTGGAGACGTCCCAGATCGCCTTGCCGGCCTTCCGCCCCGCCTCCGCGTCCCCGAGCAGGTGCCGGGAGACGGTGAGGGTGTCCTGGGTCAGCTTGCCGGTGTCCGGGTCCAGGTAGGTCCCGGGGCCGGAACTGACGTCGGTGAAGTCCATGTCGTACGGCGCCACCTGGACCTGCGGCAGCACGTACCAGCGCAGCATCGGGGCGAGGACGAGGAAGAAGATCCCCGCCCCCAGGGCGAGGAAGGCGACGATTCGTCGGCCATGCATCACGTCTCCCTGACTCGTTGCCGAAGGGATGCGCACCGGCTGGCTTTATGCTGACGGAACGTTAGGAATACCCTGACAAACTGTCAAGAACCAGCACCGCTCCGGCGGGATTTCTGGCCTGTTACCCGTGCGTTCCCTGGGCGGTCCGCGCCGGACGGAAGCGTTCCGGTCCGTTCCGCCGCCGGCCGGCGGGCCCCGCCGAACGAGGTGCCGGATCGGGCGCTGTCGCGATTGACGGTTCGTCAGCGGCTTTCTACGGTAGGGCCTCTTCCTTCTCGTCGCCACCCTCGTCACCACCAGGCGAAAGGACCCCGACCATGACAACCGGACCCGCCCCACCCCGTCCGGCTCCGTACGTACCGCTTCCCGCACCCCCGCGGCCCGCACCGCACGTCGGTTTCCTCGCCGGCCGCGACCTGGCCAGCCCGCAGGCCGGCGGCTCGGAGCTGCTCGTCGACCGGCTGGCGCACGGGCTCACCGAGCGCGGGCACCGGGCCACGCTGCTGTGCGGCGGACCGGTCGGCGCCGGCCGCCCGTACCGCGTCATCCGCAACGGCGGCGCCTACAGCCAGTTCCTCGCCGCCCCGCTCACCGTCCGCCGCCGGCTGCGCGACTGCGACCTGCTGGTCGAGGTCTGCAACGGCCTGCCCTACCTGGTGCCCCTGTGGCTGCGCGGCACCCCGTCGGTCTGCCTGGTCAACCACGTGCACAGCGAGCTGTGGCGGATCCGCTACCGGCGGCCGATCGCCACCGCCGGCCGCTACGCCGAGACCGTGCTGATGCCGCACGCCCACCGCGACAACCTGTTCGTGGCCGTCTCACCGTCCACCGCCGCCGCGCTGGAGGACATCGGCGTCGGCCGGGAGCGCATCCGCGTCATCACCAACGGCGTCGAGGACGCCGACGCCATCACCCCCGAGTCCCCCGAACCGCTCTTCCTGGCGCTGGGCCGGCTCGCCGACTACAAGCGCATCGACCTGCTGCTGCGGCTGTGGGAACGGGTCCGCCCGGTCACCGGCGGCACCCTGGTCATCGCCGGGGACGGCCCGGAACGGTCCCGGCTGGAGCAGCTCGCCGGTGCCGACGTGCTGTTCACCGGGCGGATCTCCGAGCCGGAGAAGCAGCACCTGCTCGGCGCGGCCTGGCTGCTGCTGCACCCCGCACAGGTCGAGGGGTGGGGGCTGGTCATCACCGAGGCGGCGGTGCGCCGCACACCGGCGGTCGGCTTCGACGTCCCGGGACTGCGCGACTCCGTCGCCCACGGGCGCACGGGGCTGCTGACCGGCACCGAGAGCGGGTTCGCCTCGGCGTGGGCGAGCCTCGCCCTCGATCCGCGACGGCGCGCGGCGATGGGCGACGCGGCCCGGCGCCGGGCACTGGACCTGCAGTGGACGGAGACCGTCGACCGGTTCGCGGGCGTGGTGGACGAGGCGCTGGAACGGGGGCGGCGCCGCTGAGCGGCGGACGGGCCACGCGCTCGGCGGTGCCCCGGCGGTCACGTCACCCGGCGGTGCCGCCCCTGCGGGCGCCGGCGCATCGGCAGCGCGCTCCTGGCGGGGACCACGGCCGCGCCCGGCGGCGCGGCGGGCGCCGCCGTGGCGCGCTGCCGCAGGGCCAGCACGCCGAGCGAGACCACCAGGGCGGTCCACCGCAGGCCGAGCCGCACCGGGTCGGCGGGCAGCGGCTCGCCGAAGATCAGCGTCCCGCTGACCATCACGTGCGCGTTCCCCACCACCACCTGGGCCGGCACGAGGACCGAGGCCTGGGAGCGCTGGAGCCCGATCTGCAGGGCGCCGAGCATCAGGACGGCGAAGGCGCAGCTCAGGTACGGGTACGGCGTCGCGGCCAGCGCGGCGGGGGCGTGCCGTCCGGTGCGCGCCAGCACCGCGGCGCACGCCTTGCCCAGCAGCCCGCCGACCCCGTTGAGCAACCCGACGGCCACGCCGTAGACCACGCCGCCGCCCGTCCGTCCGGCGGCGGCGAACACCAGCACCGCCACCGCGCCGGACAGCGCGGCGACGAGGGTCACCGCCAGCGGGTGGTCGGCCTGGGCGACCGGTTCCTCCCGCGGGTCGTACGACAGGCCCAGCATCACCAGCGAGCAGCCGATCACCACGAGCGCCCGGCGGTCGGCGCGGCTGACCCGCTCCTTGAGCACCAGGGCGGAGCCCGCCACGACGATGGCGGGGCCGACCGCCAGCATCGGCTGGGCGACGGTGATCGGCAGCAGCGCCATCCCCGTCACCTGGCAGGCCAGTCCGAGCAGCATCAGCACGAACCCCAGCAGCCACAGCGGCCGTCCGAACAGCGTCCGGAAGAGCGCGACGGGCGCCCGAGCCCGCAGGGCGGGCAGCGCCGTCAGCGCGGACTTCTCCACCAGCACACCGACGTTGTAGAAGACGGCGGCGAGCAGCGTGACGACGAGGCCGGCGATCACGCGGGGGCGTCCGGCGGCCGCGGCCCCGGCGCATCCCGCGGCTCCTCCGGGGGTTGCTGCTCCGGGGGTTGCTGCTCCGGGGGCGGCTGCTTCCGGTGCTGCTGCTCGGGGAGTTGCTGCTCCCGGGGCTGCCGCTCCAGGGGTTTCTCCTGCTCCTCCCGCGGACCGCCGGGACCGAACCGCTGCGTGCGGGGCCCGAAGAGGTCGTCACCGAGCCCGCCCGGCGCACGCGTCGGCCGCCCGGTCGGCCCGGGGGCCGGATCGCGCGACGGAGCAGAGGGTGGACCGCCGAACAGGTTGCCGTAGGGGTCGCCAGGCGCGGCACCGGGCCCGTCCGGACCACCCGGACCCGGACCGCCCGGATCGCGGTACGGCCGCCGGAAGCGCTCGGCGAGCGGCCCCGCCCAGGGCCCGCCCGGGGTCACGGCCGCGGCCAGCGCGGTCAGGGCCAGCCCCTGGGCGACGGGCCCGAACGCGCCGCGCCCCGGCGCCAGTCCGTCCTGAGCGGCCACCGCGGCGATGACGGCCGCGGCCGTCATCGCGACGACGGCGACCACCGGGGCGACCGACGCCCGCCACCGTGCCAGCAGGGCGATCGCAACGGCGACCAGCGCCATCGGGCCGCCGACCACCACCAGGACGAGCACGGCCACCACCGCCGCGGCCGGCGCCCCCGCGGGGCGCTCGGCCGACTCCGGGTGGCCGGCGCCACGGCGGCGGCCGAACGCCCCGCAGGCCGCGGCGGCGACGACCAGCGCCAGGACGGTCCCGATCAGCAGCGCGAGGTGGTACGCGGTGGCCGGGCGGTAGTGCAGGCGCAGGGTGCCCGCCTCGCCCGCCGGGATGACGTAGCCCTGCTGCCAGCCGTCCAGGGTGACGGCCCGCAGTTCCTTGCCGTTCAGGGTCGCGGTCCAGCCGTCGGCCCGGTTCTCGTGGACCTCGACGTAGGCCTCGGCGCCGGGGCCGACCTGCACGCTGCGCTCCTCGTCGCCCCACTCCCAGCGGGTCAGTTCGCGCACCGGCCGGTCGGCGGGCGCCGAGGCGCGCAGGCTCTCCTCGGCCACCGACCCGGTCAGCACGGCGTCGGTGAGGACGAGGGGCACTCCACTGCCCGGCGAGCTGATCCGGTGCGTCCCCGCGCGCAGGTCGAGCTTCTCCTGGTCCGTGCAGAGCGTCAGCCGGATCGGCAGCCCGTCGGTGAGGTCGCCCAGGGTGCCGCTCGCGGAGGTCGGGTACTCGGTGTTGTCCACCGAGACGGCCGGGCCGCTGCCGCACGGCAGCCGGAAGGGGCGGGACGCGTCGGCCGGGGGGTGCCGCAGGTCCGCGAGGGCCGGGAAGTGCAGCTCGGCCAGGCCCAGCGGAAGCGGCAGCCGGGTGCCCGTCACCGCGTCGTACGACGTCAGCCGCTTGACCTGGGGGAACGTCACATCGATGCGGTCGGTGCGCAGCGCGGGGCTGAACACGACGTGGCCGTCGGCGTCGACGCTGCCCTCGCGCACGCCGTCGGGGCTGCTGATCCGGACCGAGAGCGGGGGCGCCGAGATGCCTTCCGCCGCCTTGAGGTAGAGGTCGCCGATCGTGCGGTCACCGGTCCAGCCCAGGTGCAGTTCGGGGTCGGGTCCGGCGGCGATCCAGCCCGTCAGGTAGGAGCCGTCGACGAGGTTGGCGGGGCGGAACTGCGGCAGTCCGCCGAGTGCCGCGGTGCCGGTGACCTTCAGGTCCCCGGTCGGGCCCGCGGTGGTCTCCAGCAGCCGGTCCAGCTCGGGTCCGGGCGCGGCAAGGGCGCTGAGCTGCGTGCCGAACGTCTCGTCCCGGTCGGTGGTGAAGATCCGGGCGAGCCGGGTCTCGGGGTCGGCGGAGCCGAGCAGGCCCGAGGCGGCGACCTGGCGCTGGAAGGAGAACAGCACTCCCCCGGGGCCGCTGGTCGGCGTGTCGTGCGGGACCTTCAGGTAGCGGGTGACCCGCACCTCCGGCACCGACACCTCGCTGATGCCGGCCCCGAACCCGCCGGGGCGGGCCCCCTCGGCGGCGGCGATGGTCAGCTTCAGGGTGGTCGTCCCGCCCTCCGGCGCGCGCAGGACCTGCTCCCGGTCGTCGGGGGTGACGGTGTCGGTGACCGAACCGGCATCGGTGGTGACGGTGATGCGGGTGGCGACCGGCCGGAACGGACTGTCGGCCAGCAGCCGGACGGGGACGCCGCCGGACAGGTCCACGCGGCGGCCGAAGTCCACCCGCAGCCACTGCCCGGCCGGAGTGGCGGCGCTGCCCTCGACCCACGCGGTTCCCGGGTCCCCGTCGAAGGCGTTGACGGGATCGTAGGCGGGTGACTGCAGCAGCCACGAGCCGTAGGTGGAGGCGGTGACGGAGGCCGCGCCGTCGATGACCGCGGTGGTCTGGTGGCCGGCCGCCGGGAACGCCGGCAGCAGCTGGCGGGGCGGGTCCCCCGCGCTGCCGTCCGCCCGGCCCGGCGGGTTGGTGCCGGAGGCGGTGTACGTGTACGAGGTGTTGTCGCGGATCAGCCCGAAGGAGGTGTCGG
The DNA here is from genome assembly GCF_040636125.1 of Streptomyces sp. NPDC006733. Classification (NCBI taxonomy): domain Bacteria; kingdom Bacillati; phylum Actinomycetota; class Actinomycetes; order Kitasatosporales; family Streptomycetaceae; genus Streptomyces; species Streptomyces sp. NPDC006733. Next base: position 13,356 of record NZ_JBEYJD010000074.1, read on the forward strand.
TGCGCCGCAGTCCGTCGGTGACGACCAGCGGGCTGGTGTCGGAGCCGGTGGCGTCGCCGGTGAGGGAGACCGCCCGCCCGTTCAGCAGACCGCCCGCCGCGGCCGGGAGCAGGGACTCCGGGCCGCCGCTGAGCTGCACGGCGCCGGAGTCGGGGAAGACCTGCACCGGGTCCTCGGGGCGCAGCGTCGGGTCGGTCGCCTCGTAGATCTCCACGGCGCGGTGCTGCTGGTCGATGGCCTGGATCTGCAGGGGCGTGCCGCTGCGGATGGGACTGGCCGGGGTGATGGGGCCGAAGCCGGTCACCAGCCGGAATCCCGACAGCCGCAGGGTGCGGTGGTACAGCGCGGGCGAGATGAACTCGAACTGGTCGGGGTCGAGGTCGTGCCGCACGACGACGTAGCGGATGCCGCCGCGGGCCAGGTAGGCGGCGAGTCCCGGCACCGTGCTGCCCGATGCCATGGCGCGCTCCGCGCCGTCCAGGTAGCGCTGCGAGCCCGCGCCGCCCATCGGCACCAGCGTGCGCTGCACCCAGCCGGACTCCGCGTACGGCTGCAGCACGTCGTCGGTGGTGGTGCCCCAGGCGTAGTAGCCGTGCGAGGCGGCCGGCTCCAGCAGCGCCCGGCCGTCCCCGCCGTGCCCGGCGAGGTAGGTGGCGGTGTCGCGCCAGTAGCCGGGGACCTCTCGGAACGATCCGCTCTGCAGCACCCGCCCGCCCAGGTACGGCAGCGCGGCCCCCAGCAGGGCGGCGGCGAGCAGGACGGCCACGGCGCCGCGCGGCAGCACGGCGGAGCGGCGCGGCGGCTCGCCCGGCCGGCGCCGTGCGGGGGGCGGCTGCCGCCGCGGGTGCGGCGGCTCGCCCAGCAGGTGCGCGAGGCCGATCACGAGCGGCAGCGCGATCAGCGGCTGGAACTTGTAGACGCTGTGGAACGCCTGCCCGGGCCCGTCGAGGAAGTCCTGCAGCGGGCCGTGGAAGGGGCCGCCGAGCCGCCCCGGGTACACCGCCATCGTGGCCACCGCCCCGGCGCACACGCTCCACCGCAGCCAGCGCGCCTCCGGCATGCCGGACCGGGCCAGTCCGCCCAGTCCCAGTGCCGCGACGAACCCGGTGCCCGCCACCGCCCAGCCGGTGCTGACCAGCACCCAGCCGGACGGCAGCGCGGGCGTGCCGAAGTTGAGGTAGTCCAGCCAGTTGCCGGTGCCGCGCAGGGCCTCGGTGGCCGCCATGGTGCCGGCGGTGGTGTGCGGCGTCTCGATGTACGGGAGGAAGTTGAAGCCGTAGCCGCCGAGGAGCAGCAGCGGCAGCCACCACCACGCCGTGATCAGTGCCACGGCGCCGAGCCACCAGCCGAGCAGGGCGCGGCGGCGCGGCCCGGGGGCGCGGGTCAGCAGGTACAGCAGCGGGGCTGGCAGAACGGCGAGCACCGACACGGCGTTGACGCCGCCCATGCACAGCACGGCGACCCCGGACCGGGCGGCGCAGCGCAGCGGGGAGGCTCCTTCCCGCGTCCCGTCCACGAGCGGGACCAGCACCCAGGGCAGCAGCGCGAGCGGCAGCACGGCGGCGGACGTCGAGCCGACGAGGGCGGTGAGCGTCGGCCACAGCGCGTACGCGAGGGCGGCGACCAGCCGGCTGCCGGCGGTACCGACGGCGAGGCGCTCCGCCAGCCGGACCGCGCCCCAGAACGCCACGGCCACGATCAGCGACATCCACAGCCGCTCGACGATCCACGGCGGCAGTCCGATCCCCTCGGCCAGCACGTAGAACGGCCCCATCGGGAAGGCGTAGCCGACCGCCTGGTCCTGGAGGCCGCCGAAGCCCTGGCGCGGGTTCCACAACCGGCCGAGCCCGCCGAGGAAGGAGCCGGGGGTGAGGACCACGTCGAGTTTGGTGTCGAAGACGATGCGGCCGGGTGCCTGGAGCAGCAGCCCGAGGAAGGCGGCGGCCCACACCCCCACCGCCCAGCCGCCGCCGAGGCGGTCGCCGCCCCGGCCGGCGAGCCAGCCGCGGAGCCGGGGGCGGCGCGGGCCGCCCGGCCCGGGGCGCGGTGGCCGCCGGGCGCCGGTCTCCGCGGCGGACGGTCCGGTGACATGGGTGGCACTCATGCTGCCCCTTCCACGGTCCGGGTGATCGAGCACTCGTGACGGGCGTGGCTGGCGGGTTACGCTATTGCTGAGCTGACAAACCGTCAATAATGTGTGCGTAGCCGCCCGGAGGAACCGGAGGGCAGACGGTGACGCACGCAGGAGGCGGACCGATGGGCGCACAGGTCCTTCTGATCACCCTCGCCGTCGTGGTCGCGGGCGCGTCCCTCGCGGTCGCCGCGGCGTTCGGCCTGGTCAACGTGAACGACCCGCCACCGCAGCAGCGGAACGTCCCGCTCATCACGTACGGGGTCTCGTCCTGACGGCCGCGGGCGCCCGCCGCCCGGCCGCGTCCAGCACGTCCCGCACGGCGTGGGCGATCACGTCGGGCCGGTCGACCGGCACCAGGTGCCGCGCGCCCGGCGCCATGCGGTACTGCCCCAGCGGGCTCATCGCGGCCAGCTCCCGGTGCGGCCGCGGATCGCTCAGCGGCCCGGAAACGACCTGAAGCGGCACCTCGGGGAACCGAAAACCGACCCTGAGGGAGCGGAGTTCGGCGTTCAGGTCGCGGAAGAGCACCCGCTCCACGAGCGCCGCCGTGAGGCAGTGGCCGGCGCCGTAGGCGCTGCGGTACGCGTCGCCGGTGTCGTCCGGGTCGCGGCCGGTCCGGGACTGCGTCCGCACGCCCTGCCGCCGGATCGCGGGCGCCACCAACTGGCTCAGCCCCACCCGCCGGAACAGCTCGCCGACGCCCCGCGCGGCCAGCACCCGCGCCCCGCGCAGGCGCTGCGGCGGGGCGACCTCCCGCTCCGGGGCCGCCTCCACCAGCACCACCCCGGCGGTACGGTCGGGCAGAAGCCGGGCGAACGCCTCGGTGTACAGGCCGGCGAGCGAGTGCCCGACCAGCACGACCGGGCCGCCGGCACCGGCGGCGTCCAACACCGCCGCGAGCCACCGGGCCCGGCCGGCGAGCGTCGGCGGCTCGGGCGCCGGCTCGCTGCGGCCGAGGCCGGGACGGTCGACGCGGATCAGCCGGCAGCTCCCCTCCAGCGCCCGCACCAGCCCTTCCCAGCCGAGCCACGCCCCGCCGAGCCCCGCGCCGAGCACCACCGGGATCCCGCCGGGCGGACCGTCCTCCACCACGTGCACCGCGCGGCCGGCCACCCGCAGGAACCGGCCCGGCGGGCGCCCGGGCGGCCGCAACGGCGGGGCCAGGCGCGGTGTGCGGACCACGGCAAAGGGGCTGGACGGCATCGGCGGCCTCCTCGAGGACCGGCAGGACCGAAAGGACCGGAAGACGGCGGCGGGCAGCGGAACGGCCAGCCTTCCACCGCAACTGACGCCTCGTCAATCACCGCAGGAGCAGCGGGCCGCCACGTCACCCGGCGGCGGTGGCGGCCCGTTCGACCAGGTGCAGCGCGAGCGGGTCGGCCGCGTAGACGATCCGCACGACACCGTCGGCATGCCGGTCGGCGCTCGCCGCGACGCCGAAGACGTCGCGCAGCACCGCCGGGGTGAGCACGTCCAGCACCGGGCCCGCCGCGACCACCGCGCCCTGCTGCAGGACGACGAGGTGGTCGCAGAGCCGGACGGCGAGGTCCAGGTCGTGCAGGACCGCCAGCGTGGTGGTGCCGATGGCCCGGATCAGCGAGAGCAGCTCGAAGCGCGCCCGGATGTCGAGGTGGTTGGTCAGCTCGTCCAGCACCAGCAGGTGCGGGCGCTGGGCCAGCGCCCGCGCCAGCAGCACCCGTTGCCGTTCCCCGCCGGAGAGCGAGGCGAAGTCGCGGTCGGCCAGCGGGCGCGCCCCGCACTGGTCCAGCGCCCGGTCGACCGCCTCGTGGTCCTCGGGTCCGTCCCGGCCGAGCAGGCCGTGGTGCGGGGTGCGCCCCAGCGCGACGATCTCCCGCACGCACAGCCCCGTCGCGTGGCCCACGTCCTGCAGCACGGCGGCGGTGCGGCGGGCGGCGGCGCGGGCGGGGATCGTCCAGATGTCGTCCCCGCCGACCCGCACCGCCCCGCACTCCGGCCGCAGCGAGCGGTAGACGGAACGCAGCAGCGTGGACTTGCCGCTGCCGTTGGGCCCGACGAGTCCGACGATCTCGCCGGACGCCACCTCCAGGCACACGCCCCGCAGGATGGGCCGGTGGTCCAGGGTGATGTCGAGCTGGTCGACGCTGAGTCTCATACGGAGTCCAAGCTCTTGTTGCGGCGCAGCAGCCACAGGAAGAACGGCGCGCCGAAGAGGGCGGTGAGGATGCCGAGCGGCAGTTCGTTGGGCCGGTCCAGGGTGCGGGACAGGAGGTCGACGACGACGAGGTAGATCGCGCCGGTCACCGCGGCCAGCGGCAGCAGCCTGCGGTGGTCGGCGCCGACGGCGAGCCGCACCAGGTGCGGGATCATCAGGCCGACGAAGCCGATGCCGCCCGCGACCGCGATGATGGTGCCGGTCAGCAGCGAGGACAGCACCAGCAGCGCGGCCCGCAGCCGGTGCACCTCCACCCCGAGCGCCGTCGCGGACTCGTCCCCGGCCAGCAGCGCGTTCAACCGCCGCCCGTAGAGCGCGAGCAGGACCGTCGTCCCCAGCACCGCGCCGCTCACCAGCGGCAGCTGGCTCCACTGCGCCCCGGCGACGCTGCCGAGCATCCAGAACATCACCGAGCGCAGCTCGTTGGGGGTGGCCCGCAGCTGCAGGTAGCTGGTGGCCGCGAGGAACAGGTAGCCGATGGCGACCCCGGACAGGACCAGCCGGGTGGGCGCCAGCCGGCCGCCGCGCCGGCCGAGCAGGAAGACGAGCGCGACGGCCGCGGCGGCGCCGGCGAACGCCGCCGAGGAGACGCCCAGTCCGCCGAGGGCGCCGGTGGTCAGCGTCATGACCAGCACGGCGCCGAGCGACGCCCCGGACGAGACGCCCAGGACGTACGGGTCGGCCAGCGGGTTGGCGACGACCGCCTGCAGCACGACGCCGGCGACGGCCAGGCCGCCGCCCGCGAGCGCGGCGAGCAGCACCCGGGGGATGCGGAAGTTCCAGACGATCTGGTCCTGGACGGGGTCGCCGGCGAAGGTGCCGCCGGTCAGATGGGCGAGGACGATGTGCCAGGTGTCCCCCAGGGGGACGCTCACGGCTCCGATGCCGACGGCCACCATCATCACCAGGACGAGCACGGCGAGCAGGGCGGGCAGGAGCACCAGGACGGGCAGCGGGGAGCGGGCACCGAGTGCGCGTGGGGTCATCTGCGGCGCGTCAGAGGGCGTCGGGGTGCAGCATCCGGGCGATGCGCTCGACGGCTACGTCGTTGCTGGGCCCGAGATAGACGGAGTCGGACAGGACCGTGAACCGCTGGTCCCGGGCGGCGTTCCACTGCGGGAACCGCGCGAGCAGCCGGCGCGCGTAGCCGGCGGCGTCCGGGTCGTGGTAGCTGACGACGACGAGCGCGTCGACCTGCGCGGCGGCGACCTTCTCCTTGCTGAGGTCGGCGAAGGAGTTGGTCGTGACGGAGGCGAAGGCGTTGGCTCCCCCGGCCTTGGCGAGGATGTCGTTCCAGATGCCGACCCCGGCGATCGAGCTGAACTCGTTCGCGCCCATCGACATGTTGGAGAAGATCACCATCACCTTCGACGGCGGTGTGGTGCCGGACGCCGTCCGCAGCTTGGCGGCGACCTTGCTGCTGACGGCGGCGACGCGCGCGCGGGACCCGGCGATCAGCTGCTCGGCGCGGGCGCTGACCCCGAAGATCCTGCCGAGGTCGCGCAGCATCGAGTAGCTGTCGTCGATGGACGGCGGGCCCTTCACGGAGGTGGCGTCGTCGCAGCCCTTGACCGGCATATAGGTGTGCGCCCCGATCGACGCGAGGTCCTTGCGGGTGGCGTAGCCGTTCTTGGGGTCGAAGCCGAACCCGGTGGTGGACAGCACGAAGTCCGGCCGCAGGTTGAGCATCGCCTCGCGCGGGATGTCCTGGATGTCGTTGAGCTTCACTCCCCCGGTGGGCAGCTTCGCGATCGCCTCGGCGCGGCCGGGCACCTCCGACATGCCGTACGACTGGGCGTTGGCGACGATGCGGTCCCCGAGCCCGAGGGCGAGCATCGAGGACACCTCGGCGACGGACGCGCCGTTCATGACGACGACCCGGCTGGGCGCCCTGGTGTAGGTGGTGGTCTGCCCGCAGTCGGTGACGGTGACCGGGTAACCGGGCCCCGGCGGTTCCGCTTTCCCGGCGGAGGCCGCCGTCGTGGACGAGGTGCCGCAGGCGGCGGTGGCCAGACAGAGTGCTCCGACCGCGAATGCGGCGGTTGGCCGTTTCCATGACATGCGGGCTCCTCCGGGGGGTGCGGACTCCGCTTCAGTAGTCGGAGCGGAGTCCGCCCGGGTTCCCGGCGCCGTGAACCAGATCTTCCGGATCAGCGGCGGGTCTGGCGGGGGACGCGGGGGCGCGGTACGCCGGGCGGCGGCAGCGCCCCCGTCGCGACGCAGCGCTCCAGGTACCGGAAGACCAGCTCGCGGTCGATGGGCGGGCAGGTGACGCCGGTGCCGTCGAGCGCCCGCAGCAGGTTGTCGGCGACGACCCGGCCCAGGCCCAGCTCGGGTTCCGCGACGGCGCCGGCCGGCTCCCCGGCGGCGGAGTCGTCGGTCCAGGAGTCGAAGAACGCCAGCGTGGTGGTGGCGACCTCGGCGGCGCGCGGCAGTTCCGCCCGCCACCGCGCGAGCGGCATACGCTCCAGGGGGTAGCCGAACTCCCCGGCCCAGGCGTAGACGTCGGCGAGCCGGACGGTGGACACGGGGGCGTAGTTGTACACCGGCCGCGCTGCCGGAGCGGTCGCCGTCACGGCGGCGGAGAGCCGTACGACGGCCTGCGCCACGTAGTCCACCGGCGTCCACACCTCGGCCTCGAACAGGTCGGGCACGATGCCGGCCGGGATACCGGCGCGCAGCACGCTCCACAGGAAGTCCCGCTCGTTGACGTACCCGGTCCCCGCCGCGCCGACGACCCGGCCGAGCCGGTGCACGGTGACGGGCAGCCCGCGCTCCGCCGCCTGCTCCACCAGCCGCTCCGCGGCCCACTTGGACTGCTGGTAGCCGTGGACGAGGCCCGGGTGCGGGGGCAGGAACGTCTCCGCCACCTCGGGGCTCGCGCCGGCGGGCGGTGCGACGGACAGGGTGGAGACGAGGTGGAACGGGATCGCGCGGCCCGCCGCCATCCGCAGCAGCTGCCGGGTGGACTCGACGTTGGGCCCGCGCAGGCTCGCGTACTCGCGCATGATGCTGACGGTCGCCGCGTTGTGGTGGATCGCGTCGCAGCTCGCGGCGAGTTCCGCGAAGCGCTCCTCGGTGAGTCCGAGCAGCGGGCGGGCGAGGTCGCCCGGTTCGGCGATGACCCGCCCCTCGGATCCCGGCGGCAGGGTCAGTTCCTGCTCGGCGAGCGCCCGGTGGATCCGGGCCTCGGCCGCCGCCCGGTCCTCGGCCCGCACCAGGCAGACGACATCCGCGTCGGTGGCCCTCAGCAGCTCGGCGAGGAGTTGGGCGCCGACGAAGCCGGTCGCCCCGGTCAGCAGCACCCGGCGGGGCGGTGACGCGGGTGCGGTGACGGCTCCGGCGGAGGTGACTCCGGCCGGGAGGGTGATGTCCTCGTCGAGCACGGCGTCGGCGAGGACGGCGTCCGGCACCGGACCGCCGGGCGCGGCCTCGGGCGCGGCCGGGCCGCGCTGGTCGTCCAGGTGGCGGGCGAGTTCGGCGGCCGTCGGGTACTGGAACAGCCACGCGACGCGGACGTCGGTCGCCAGCTCCACCCCGAGCCGGTTGGCGACCTGGATCGCCTGCAGCGACTGGGCGCCGAGGTCGAAGAAGTCGTCGTCCGGGGCGATGTCCGCGGTGCCCAGGATCCGCGCCCAGGCGGCGATGACGACCTGCTCCGTGCGGTGCACGGCGTCCGCGGCCGGGTCGGCGGTGGCCGGGTCGGCTTCGGCCGGCGCGTCCGCGGCCGGCGCGGGAGCCGCAGGCGGCGCCGCCAGCGCGTTGCGGTCGATCTTGCCGGCGCCCGTGCGGGGCAGCCGGCCGGTGAACAGGACGGCGGACGGGATCATCGCGGCGGGCAGCGTGGCCCGCAGGTGCTCGCGCACCGCCGCGGCGGACGGGGCCGGCGGGTCGGCGACGAGGTGCGCGACGAGGCGGCGGGTGCCGTCCGGCAGTACCTGCCCGACGACGGCCGCCTCCCGTATCCCCGGGTGCGTGAGCAGGACGGTCTCCACCTCCGCCGGCTGCACCCGGTGCCCGCTGATCTTGAACTCGCCGTCGGCGCGCCCCACGAACCGCAGCTGCCCGTCCGCCCCGAGCCGTACGAGGTCCCCGGTCCGGTACGCGCGCGGCCGGTCCGGCAGCTCCGGCAGCGGCTGGAAGCGCGCGGCGTCGCCGCCCGCGCCGCCGCGGTATCCCCGGGCGAGGGCGTCGCCGACGAGGTACAGCTCGCCGACGGCGGAGTCCGCGCCGCCGTCGACGGCCGAGGTGACGACGACCGCCCGGGTGCCGGGCAGCGGGCGGCCGATCGGGACGTCCCCGCGCGCCAGTTCCGGCGCCTGCAGTTCCGCCACGGTGGCCACCACGGTCGTCTCCGTCGGCCCGTACGTGTTGAACAGCCGCACCGAGGTCCCGACGGCGGCCCGCCAGCGGTCCACCCGCTCCGGCAGCGCCGCCTCACCGCCGATGATCACGGTCCGCAGCCGCGGCGGCAGCTGCGCGGCGCCGGTCGAGACCGCGTACGCCAGCTCGTGCCAGTACGCCGTCGGCAGGTCGAGGACGGTGATCCCCAGCCGCTCGCAGGACCGGGTCAGGACCGGCACGGACTCCGTCATCGCGTCCGTGCGCACGACGAGCGCGGCACCGGCGCAGAGCGTCAGGAAGATCTCCTCCACGCTCGCGTCGAAGTGCAGGGGCGCGAACTGCAGGACGCGGTCGTCCGGGCCGATCCCGTACCGGTCGCCCGCCCCCGCCACGAAGTGCGCCAGCGCGGCGTGGCCGATCTCGACGCCCTTGGGCCGGCCGGTGGATCCCGAGGTGTGGATGACGTACGCGACCCGGTCCTGGTCCTGCTCCTGTTCCTGGTCGACGGCGGCAGTCGCCGCGCCCGCGGCGTCCCCGCCGGTCAGGGAGTCCGGTCCGTCCAGCAGCAGCCGCGGCAGGCCGCCGGCCGTGAACCGGTCGGCGTACCCGGACGTGGTGACGACGGCCCGCGCCCCGGACTCGGCGCACAGCGTGTCCAGGCGCGCGGCCGGCGCGCCGGGGTCCACCGGGCAGTAGGCGGCGCCCGCGAGGAGGACGCCGAGGATCGCGGCGACCGCCTCGATGCCGCGGGGCAGTGCGAGGAGCACCGTGTCCCCGGGCACGACGCCCCGCTCCGCCAGCCGGCCGGCGACACCGCGCGCGGCGGCGAGCAGGTCCGCGTAGCCGATCGTCGCGCCGTCGAACGCGACGGCCGTCGCGTCGCCGCGGGTGGCGGCGTGCTCGGCGATCAGCTCCAGGACGGGACGCGCGGGCCGGGGCAGCGGTCCCCCGTCGAGGGTGGTGGCGGTCCGCGCGGGCGGCGCGGTGGCCGCGCGGACGCCCAGCCCGCCGAGCGGGCGGTCCGGGGCGGCCGTCGCCTCGTTCAGCAGGGCCAGCATCGCGTACTGGTGGCGGGCGAGTTCGGGCTCGCTGTACAGCTCCGGGTGCGCGTCGAACGCGAACCGCAGACCCTCGCCCTCGGCCCGGTCGTAGACGTTGACGGACAGGTCGTCGACCGGCCCCGCCGAGACGTTGTGGACGGTGCTGCGGTGCCCGTCGAAGCGCAGGTCGTACTCGAACGGCATGATGTTGACGCCCGGACCGGACAGCCGGCGCTTGCCGCCGACCAGTCTCAGCTCCCGGCGCAGGTGCTCGTACCGGTAGCGCTGGTGCGGCAGCCCGGCGCGCAGCTCCGCCGAGACGCGGGTGGCGAGGTCGCGCAGCGTGTCGCCGGCGCCGACCGCGACCCGCAGCGGCAGGACGTTGCGGACCATGCACGGCACCCGCAGCGACACCGAGCCGAGCCGGCCCATCGCGGGCAGGCTCAGCACCACTTCGGGCTCGCCCGAGACCTGCCCGAGGTATCCGGCGGTGACCGCCAGCACCACGTCGGACCAGGTGACGGAGAGCTCGCGGGCGACCGCGCGCAGCGCCTCGGTCTCCGGCGTGCCGAGGTCCGTCACCCGCCGCAGGAAGGTCCGGGCGGGCAGTGCGGAACGGTCGGCGAGGGTGGGGACCGCCGGGCGGTCGGCGAACCGCCCGGTCCAGTACGCCCGGTCGGCCTCCCGGCGCTCGGAGGCGAGGTAGGCCCGGTCCTCCTCGGCGACCGACTCCAGGGTGCCGAAGCCGCTCTCCCCGAGCGGGGTGCCCTGGGCGAGCGCCGTGTAGACCTGCGCGACGCGGCGGGCGACGAGCGACAGGCCGAACCCGTCGAGCGCGATGTGGTGGACGCGGTGGTACCAGAGGAACTCCGCCGGCCCGGTCTGCAGCAGCGCGTGCCCGAAGACCGGGTCGTGGGCGAGGTCGATCGGGCGGGCCACGTCGCGCCGCATCCAGGCGGTGGCGGCGGCCCGCGGGTCCGGCTCCGCGGTGAGGTCGGCGGTGTGCAGCCGCCAGTCCACGGCCGGGACCGCGATCTCCCACGGCCGGCCGTCGACCTCGGTGAACCGCACGTTCAGCGCCTCGACCTCGCCGACGACGTGGTGCAGGGCCTTGTCGAACGCCGCCACGTCGACCGGCCCGTGGATCTGCACGTACTCGGCGGTGTTGTAGGCGGGGCTCTCCGTGTCGAGCTGGTGGCCGGTCCAGATGCCCTCCTGCCCGGAGAGCAGGGCCCGGCGTCCGCCGGGCGCGGTGCGGTGCTCAGGCGTCGGCATGTGCGCCTCCGGCCTGGCGTTCCGACAGCAGCTGCCACCACTGGGCGAAGGAGGTGCGCTCCGCCAGTTCGACGAAGCTGACCTCGGATCCGGCCGCGCGCCAGCGTTCGGCGAGGGTGACGATGCGCAGCGAGTCCAGGCCGGCGTAGAGCGGGTTCTCCTCCAGGTCGACCTCGTCGGGCTGCTGGTGGAGGAACTCGGCCAGGTCCGCGCGGAAGTCCGCGAGGGTCAGGGCGGTCGGGGAAGGGGAGGGCGTCAGGGGCTCGGGCACAGTCATGTGGTCTCTTTCGCAGTCACGCGGGACGTCGCGGGCGCCGGGGTCAGTTGACCTTGCGCCGGGCGTCGTCCCAGAAGCGGTCCCGCAGCTCCCGGCGCAGGATCTTGCCGCTCGGGTTGCGGGGCACGTGGTCGATGAACTCGTACGTGGCGGGCAGCTTGAACGCGGCCAGCCGTCCCACCAGGAAGCGGTGCAGATCGCGGGGCCTGGGCGGCTCCCGGTCCGGGACGGCGACGACGAAGGCGCGGACGCTCTCGCCCCAGCGCTCGTCCGGCGCGCCGACGACGACCGCCTCCGCGACCCCCGGGTGCGCTTCCAGCGCCGACTCGATCTCGGCCGGGTAGACGTTCTCGCCGGCCACGATGACGGCGTCCTTGATGCGGTCGCTGATGAAGACGTACCCCTCGTCGTCGAGGTATCCGGCGTCACCGGTGTGCACCCAGCCGTCGACGAGCGTCTCACGGGTCTTGTCGGGCAGGCCCCAGTACTCCAGCATCCGCGCCGGGGTGGCCAGGCAGACCTCGCCGACGCTGCCGGGCGGCAGCGTCTCGCCCTTGTCGTCGATGACCTTGCAGCCGATGCCCGGGTACGGTCGCCCCGCGGCCTTCATCCGGGCCCCGCCCGGCACGTGGGCGGCGGGCGGCAGGCACACCGCCGTGTTCCCGGTCTCGGTCAGGCCGTAGATCTGGGCGAAGTCGCTGTCGAACATCGCCAGGCTCTGCTCCAGCAGCGCCTCGGAGATCGGCGAGCCGCCGTAGACGATCTTCCGCAGGGTGCCGAAGTCCGCCGGCCGCACCCCGGGTTCCGCGAGGATCATGCGCAGCATCGCGGGCACCACGCAGGCGGTGGTGATGCCGAGGTCGCGGATGAGGCGGACGGCGTCGGGGGCGGAGAAGGCGCGCATCGCGACCACTGTCACCCCGGCGTTGAAGTTCTGGGTGGCCCACCACAGGCCGCCGATGTGGAAGCCGGGGATGCCGACCAGGGCGATGTCGCCGGTCCGCCAGTCGATCCAGTCCAGCCCCTCCCGGGCCAGCGCGTCGCGGACCGCGAAGAAGCTGCGGTGCGCGAGGACGACGCCCTTGGGCAGCCCGGTCGTTCCGCTGGTGTAGAGCTGGGCTATCGGATCGTCGGGGCCGGTCGCCGGGTCCAGGTCGGCGTCCGGTCGGGCGTCCTTCCAGGAGTCGTAGGCCGGCCGCTCCCCGGTCCGAGCGCCGCCGAGGAGGACGACGGTGCCCGGCGGGTCGGTCGGCATCCCGTCGACGACCTGGGTGAACTCGTCTTCCAGGAACAGCAGTTCGCTCGCCGAGTCCTCCAGGATGTGACTCACCTCGGGAGCGGTGAGCCGCCAGTTGACCGGCACCAGCACCGTCCCGCTCTTGGCGCAGGCGAAGAGGATCACGTAGTAGTGCTCGGACTCGCGGCCGAGGTACGCGACCCGCGCGCCCGGCGCCAGGCCCGCGGCCAGGATCGCGTGGGCGACGCGGTTGCTCTCCCGGTGCAGCTCACCGTAGGTGAGGGTGCGGTCCTCGCAGCGGACGGCCACGGTCCCCGGCCGGCGGCCGGCGTGGAAGGCCGCGGTCTCCCACAGCGTCCGCAGGGACGGGTAGTACGGTTGCTCGTCGTCCTGCGGACGACCCACGGTGCTCACAGCCTCTTCCTTTCCGGTCCGCGCGCCGCCCCCCCCCCCGGGGGGGGGGGGCCCGGGGGGGGGGGGGGGGCCTGGCGGAGCTGGGGGGGGCCGCCGCGGGGGGGGCGTT
>NZ_JBEYJD010000075.1:0-25798 GCF_040636125.1 Streptomyces sp. NPDC006733
TGGGTTGGTGTTTGCGGGGTGTTGTGTTTGTGTCGGGCGGGGCGGGCGCCGGGGGGGGGCGCTCCCCCCCGCGCCGCCGCCCCCGCCGGCCGTCACTTGCCCGTCGAGAGTTCGTAGAAGCGGAACATCGTCGGGTCCAGCGCCTTTTCCACGCCGGTCACACCGTCACGCACGACAGCGGTCTGCTTGCCCTGCCAGATCGGGATGATCGGAGCGTCCTCGGCGACGATCTTCTGGATCTCGGCGAAGGCCTCGTTGCGCACCTTGGGGTCGGCGGAGCCCTGCTCCTTGACCAGCAGCTGCTGGATCTGCGGGTTGTCGTAGCCCGTGCCCAGGAACGGCGACTTGCTCAGGAACGGCGACACGTCGTTGTCGGCGTCCGGCAGGTCGGGGAACCAGCCGATCATGTACGAGCCGTAGCTGCCCGCCTTCTCGTCCTTCTGGTACTGCTGCCACTCGGTCGAGCTCAACTTGACGTTGAACAGGCCGGAGGCGTCCAGCTGACGCTTGATCGCGGTGGCCTCGTCGGCAGCCGCGGCACCGTAGTGGCTCGGCGTCCAGGTGTAGTTCAGCGCGACCGGGGTGGTGATGCCCGCGGCCTTCAGGATGTCGGCGGCCTTCTGCTTGTCAGGCGTGCCGTACTTGTCCTTGAACGCCTCGGTGTGTCCCTCGATGCCGTTGCCGACCATCGAGTAGAGCGGGGCGACGGTGCCGTTGTAGGCGTCCTTCGCGATGCCCTCGCGGTCGATGACCTGCGCGACGGCCTGACGGACCGCCTTCTGGTCGGACGGCTTCACCTTCGCGTGGAAGACGAAGTAGCGCTTCTCCGTGCCCGTGCCCTCGACGACCTTGACGCCCTTGGTCGTCTTCAGGTCGGCGGTGTCGGTGGGCGACAGGGTGCGGAACGCCGCGTTGACGGTGCCGTTCTTGACGGCGGCCTTCAGCCCGGACGGCTCGGCGAAGTACTGCAGCACGAACTGGTCGTTCTGCGCCTTGACCGGGCCGCTGTACTTCGAGTTGATCTTGAACGAGGCCTGCTGCTTCGGGGTGTACTTGTCCAGGGTGTAGGGGCCGGAGCCGATCACCTTGGTACCCGGGAGGAGCTTGTCGGCCGGGAAGGTCTTCTCGTTGACGATCGCACCGGCGTCGGTGGCGAGGACCGACGGGAAGGTGGAGTCGGGGCTCTTCAGGTGGAAGACCACCTGGTCCGCGCCCTTGGCCTCGGTCGACTCCAGCGTGCCGAAGAGGCTCGAAGGACCGTTCGGGTCCGCGATCTTCAGCATGCGGTCGAACGAGAACTTGACGCTGGCCGCGGTCAGCTTGTCACCGTTGGAGAACTGGAGACCGGCCTGCAGGGTGCAGGTGTAGGTCTTCGGGTCGGTGAAAGCGCACGACTTGGCCGCGTCGGGCTCCGGCGTGGTGCCGCCCGTCGGGAAGCGCATCACCTTCTGGTAAACGCTGTCGATGACCTCCCAGGAGCCGTAGTCGTACGCTCCCGCGGGGTCGAGTGACGACACGGAGTCGATGGTCCCGACGATCACGGCGCCCTTGCTGCCGGACGCCGATTTGTCCTTGTTGCCACCGCACGCGGTCACACCGACGGCCAGGAAGGCCACGGCAGCTGCGGCGACGACACGCTTAGTACGTGACATCTAGTGATTCCCCTTGCTCAAATGCCGATCACTCGATTCGGCATTGACCAGTCAGGACACTAGTGGGAACGCTCTACTCCGCCAGAACACGGAGAAGTTGAGGCAAAATCACATCCCGATAACGGCACTGCAAGTACCGATATGCGGACGATGGGACGATCCACTCCTCTGCGTCGGAACCCGGACACAACGTCGCGTTTCTTGCGCCGTTTTCCCCGAACGGATCATGCACATACGCACCTGTCGACCGAACCGCGAGTGACAAAAATCACGCCGTGAAAAATCGGGCCGGGGCGGAATTCGGACAATGCATTCGTAACGCGGAATGAGCGGACGGGCGCCCAGAGTTTCCGAACTATTCAACGGCATACGCTCAGTGAACAGACGCATTCAGAGAGCGCAGAAAAGGCACGCTCAGCTGCTCCAGCGAGCTGACCACCGTGCGCCCGGGAGCCGCCTCGATCGGGGCGATCGACGGCACCGCGACCACGTGGCAGCCCGCCGCCTCGGCGGCGGCCACCCCGGTCGGCGTGTCCTCCACGACCACGCAGCGGGCCGGGTCGGCGCCCAGCCGCGCGGCGGCGAGCAGGTACGGGTCGGGGAAGGGCTTCGTCCGCGCGATCTCGTCGCCGGCCAGGGTGAACGCGAAGTTCTCCGCGCCGAGCGAGTGCAGCACCGAGTCGATGATGTGCCGGTGCGAGGCGGACACCAGCGCGGTGGGCACCTGGTACGCCGCCAGCTCGGTCAGCAGCCGCCGGGCGCCGGGCATCAGCGGCACTCCCCGGGCGATCAGCTGGACGAAGCGCGCGTTGATCGCCGCGGAGAGCTCCAGCAGCGTGGCGTCGGTGCCCGTGACGGCCATCAGGTGGCCCAGGCTGCGGGTCATGGGCCCGCCGACCACGATCGCCCGGTCCTCGGCCGCCAGGACGTGGCCCAGGGCCGCGAAGACCTCCACCTCGGCGGCCCACCAGATGTCCTCGGTGTCGACCAGGGTGCCGTCCATGTCGAGGAGCACGGCCTGCAGCCCCCGGCCTTGCGCCGGACGGGTGTCGACGGCGGGAATGCTACTGGTCATGCGCACCACTCCTCAGCGGGTCCAGGGGGGCACAAAGGCCGGTCACGGCACTCTCCGATCGGAGTGCGGCGACCGGCCTGTGCCGGACCGTCCAGTGTACGGCTCGTGGCCGACAGACGCTTGACAGGCGCCCAACGCCTGCCTAACGGGCGTTGAAGTACTTCGCCTCGGGGTGGTGGATGACGATCGCGTCGGTGGACTGTTCCGGGTGGAGCTGGAACTCCTCCGACAGCTTCACGCCGATCCGCTCGGGCTCCAGCAGCTCCGCGATCTTGGCGCGGTCCTCCAGGTCCGGGCAGGCCCCGTAGCCGAGCGAGAAACGCGCGCCCCGGTACTTCAGGGCGAACATGTCCTCGACCTCGTTCGGGTCCTCGCCCGCGAAACCCAGCTCGCTGCGGACCCGCGCGTGCCAGTACTCGGCCATGGCCTCGGCGAGCTGGACGGACAGTCCGTGCAGCTCCATGTACTCGCGGTAGGCGTTGGCGGCGAACAGCTCGGCCGTCGCCTCCCCGATCCGGTTGCCGACCGTGACGACCTGCAGGCCCACCACGTCGGTCTCGCCGGAGTCCTCCGGGCGGAAGAAGTCCGCCAGGCAGAGCCGCCGGCCGCGGCGCTGGCGCGGGAAGGTGAAGCGGGTGCGCTCGCTGCCGTCGTCGTTGAGCAGGATCAGGTCGTCGCCCTTGGACACGCAGGGGTAGTAGCCGTAGACCACGGCCGCTTCCAGCAGGCCGTCGGTCTGCAGCCGGTCCAGCAGGCCGCGCAGCCGGGGCCGGCCCTCGGTCTCCACCAGCTCCTCGTACGTCGCGCCGCCCGCGCGGGCCTCCTTCAGGCCCCACTGGCCCTTGAAGAGCGCGCCCTCGTCGACCCAGGACGCGTAGTCCTTGAGCGGGATCCCCTTGATCACGCGGCTGCCCCAGAACGGGGGCGTGGGGACCGGGTTGGTCACGGAGACGTCCGAGCGGATCTGCCCGAGGTTGACCTCGGGCTCCTCCTCCACGACGTTCTCCCGCTTGGGCACCCGGCGCTGCTTGAGCTCCGGCAGCACCGCCCCGGGCACGCCGCGCTTGACGGCGATGAGGGCGTCCATCAGCCGCAGGCCCTCGAAGGCGTCGCGGGCGTAGCGGACCTCGCCCTCGTAGATCTCGTGGAGGTCCTGCTCGACGTAGGCGCGGGTCAGGGCAGCACCGCCCAGGATGACGGGGTAGTCCGCCGCCATCTTGCGCTGGTTGAGCTCCTGCAGGTTCTCCTTCATGATCACGGTCGACTTCACCAGCAGGCCGGACATGCCGATCACGTCGGCCTTGTGCTCGGTCGCCGCGTCCAGGATCGCCGCCACCGGCTGCTTGATGCCGAGGTTGACGACGTTGTAGCCGTTGTTCGACAGGATGATGTCGACCAGGTTCTTGCCGATGTCATGGACGTCGCCGCGGACGGTCGCGAGCACGATGGTGCCCTTGCCGTCGGCGTCGGACTTCTCCATGTGCGGCTCCAGGTACGCCACGGCGGTCTTCATGACCTCGGCCGACTGGAGGACGAACGGCAGCTGCATCTGGCCGGAGCCGAACAGCTCGCCGACGACCTTCATGCCCTCCAGCAGGGTGTCGTTGACGATCGCCAGCGCGGGGCGGGTCTGCAGGGCCTCGTCCAGGTCCTGGTCCAGGCCGTTCTTCTCCCCGTCGATGATCCGCCGCTGCAACCGCTCGTCCAGCGGCAGCGCCGCCAGCTCCTCCGCGCGGCCCGCCTTCACGGACTTCATGTCGACGCCCTCGAAGAGCTCGAGGTACCTCTGCAGCGGGTCGTACCCCTCGCTGCGGCGGTCGTAGATCAGGTCCAGGGCCACGTCGCGCTGCTCCTCGGAGAGCCGCGCGATCGGGAGGATCTTGCTGGCGTGCACGATCGCGGAGTCCAGGCCGGCTTCGACGCACTCGTTGAGGAAGACCGAGTTCAGCGTCACGCGGGCGGCCGGGTTGAGGCCGAAGGAGATGTTCGACAGGCCCAGCGTCGTCTGCACCAGCGGGTGGCGGCGCTTGAGCTCCCGGATCGCCTCGATGGTGGCGATGCCGTCCTTGCGGGACTCCTCCTGACCGGTGGCGATGGTGAAGGTCAGGCAGTCGATGAGGATGTCGGACTCGAGGATGCCCCAGTTGGTGGTGAGGTCCTCGATGAGCCGCTCGGCGATGGCGACCTTGTGCTCGGGGGTGCGGGCCTGGCCCTCCTCGTCGATCGTCAGCGCGATCAGCGCGGCGCCGTGCTCCGCGGCCAGCGCGGTGATCTGCGCGAACCGGGACTCGGGGCCGTCGCCGTCCTCGTAGTTGACGGAGTTGATGACGGCCCGGCCGCCGAGCTTCTCCAGCCCGGCGCGCAGCACCGGGACCTCGGTGGAGTCCAGCACGATGGGCAGGGTGGAGGCGGTGGCGAAGCGGCCGGCGATCTCGGCCATGTCCGCGGCGCCGTCGCGGCCGACGTAGTCGACGCACAGGTCGAGCAGGTGGGCGCCCTCGCGGATCTGGTCGCGGGCCATCTCCACGCAGTCGTCCCAGCGGCCTTCGAGCATGGCCTCGCGGAACTTCTTGGACCCGTTGGCGTTGGTCCGCTCGCCGATGGCGAGGTACGAGGTGTCCTGCCGGAACGGGACGGTCTGGTAGAGCGAGGCGGCGCCCGGCTCGGGGCGCGGGCTGCGCGGGGACAGGTCCAGGCCCCGGACGCGCTCCACGACCTGGCGCAGGTGCTCGGGGGTGGTGCCGCAGCAGCCGCCGACCAGGGAGAGCCCGTACTCGCGCACGAACGTCTCGTGCGCGTCCGCCAGCTCCTCCGGGGACAGCGGGTAGTGGGCGCCGTCCTTGCCCAGCACCGGCAGGCCGGCGTTGGGCATGCAGGAGACCTGGGTGCGCGCGTGGCGGGCGAGGTAGCGCAGGTGCTCGCTCATCTCGGCCGGGCCGGTGGCGCAGTTCAGGCCGATCATGTCGATGCCGAGCGGCTCCAGCGCGGTCAGCGCGGCGCCGATCTCGGAGCCGAGCAGCATCGTGCCCGTCGTCTCCACGGTCACGGAGCAGATCAGCGGAAGGCTGATGCCGGCCGCGGTGAGGGCGCGGCGGGCGCCGACGACCGAGGCCTTGGTCTGCAGCAGGTCCTGGGTGGTCTCCACCAGGATCGCGTCGGCGCCGCCGGCGATCAGGCCGGCGACGTTCTCCTGGTACGCGTCGCGCAGGGCGGCGTAGGGGGCGTGGCCGAGGGTCGGCAGCTTGGTGCCGGGGCCGACGGAGCCGAGCACCCAGCGCGGCCGGTCCGGCGTGGCGAACCCGTCCGCCACCTCGCGGGCGATCCGGGCGCCGGCTTCGGCGAGCTCGAAGATGCGCTCGGGGATGTCGTACTCGCCGAGCGCGGCGAGGTTGGTGCCGAAGGTGTTGGTCTCGACGCAGTCCACACCCGCCGCGAAGTACTCCTCGTGCACGGACCGGACGATGTCGGGCCGGGTGATGTTCAGGATCTCGTTGCAGCCCTCCAGGTCCTGGAAGTCCTCCAGGGTGGGGTCCTGCGCCTGGAGCATGGTGCCCATCGCGCCGTCGGCCACCACCACCCTGGTGGCGAACGCCTGACGCAGAGCGTCGGCTCGGGCTTGGCTGGCGAGGGTGGAGGAGGACTGCGGGGCCATGGATGTTCTCCCAGGAGTGCGACGGCTGTCGGCTTTACGTGCCCGGCCAGGGTAGCGGGCGCGGTGCGCGAGCCTCGAAGGAGTTCCGAGGGGTGGACGAAGGTGTCAGAATCATCTCTGAGACTATGGAGTTCGACAATGTCGAACGACTTGCGGAGGTTGGCGGATGCCCGGACCGATTCAGTCGCTGGCGAGGGCGGCCGCGATCCTACGGTTGCTGGCCGGTGGCGAGCGCCGGCTGGGGCTGTCCGACATCTCCTCGTCCCTGGGCCTGGCCAAGGGGACCGCGCACGGAATCCTGCGCACCCTCCAGCAGGAGGGCTTCGTCGAGCAGGACACCGCGTCCGGCAAGTACCAGCTGGGCGCCGAGCTGCTGCGGCTGGGGAACAGCTACCTGGACGTGCACGAGCTGCGGGCCCGCGCCCTGGTGTGGACCGACGATCTGGCCAGGTCCAGCGGTGAGGCCGTCTACCTGGGCGTTCTCCACCAGTCGGGGGTGCTGATCGTGCACCACGTCTTCCGCCCGGACGACAGCCGCCAGGTGCTGGAGGTCGGCGCCATGCAGCCGCTGCACAGCTCGGCACTGGGCAAGGTGCTGGCGGCGTACGACCCGGTCGCGCACAGCGAGGCAGCCGAGAACGAGCGGCCCGCGCTCACCGCGCGCACGGTCACCGACACGGCCGGCTTCGAGGACGTGCTGGAGCTCGCCAGAACCCGGGGCTGGGCCTCCGACCTGGAGGAGACCTGGGAAGGCGTGGCCTCGGTCGCCGCCCCCATCCTGGACCGGCGCCGGATGCCGGTCGGCGCGGTGGGGATCACCGGGGCGGTGGAACGGGTCTGCCAGGAGGACGGCGAGATCCAGGCGCGGCTGGTGGCGGCGGTGCGCGACTGCGCCCGCGCCGTCTCGCGCGACCTGGGCGCCGGACGGTTCTAGGGACCGGCTCCGGGTACCCGGGTCACGATCTGGAGTCCTCGGCCACAAACTCTTGACGGGAAACATACGGAGGAGAAAACTGCCGTTCGGCGGTCGACATTGTCGAACACCGGACGGGACCCGGTCCGCCTGATTGGACGTATGACAAGGGAGTCGCGGTGTCCAACAGCCATATCTTCTTCGGCGAGACCATCGGTACCGCCATCCTCATCCTGCTGGGCGGTGGCGTCTGCGCCGCCGTCACGCTCAAGAGCTCCAAGGCCCGCAACGCGGGATGGCTCGCCATCACCTTCGGCTGGGGCTTCGCGGTGCTGACCGCGGTCTACATCTCCTCCAGCCTCTCGGGGGCGCACCTCAACCCGGCCGTCACCGTCGGCATCGCCGTCAAGACGGGCGAGTGGAACGACGTGCCGCTGTACATAGCCGGCCAGATGGTCGGCGCGATGATCGGCGCGGCGCTGGTCTGGGTGGCCTACTACGGACAGTTCCAGGACCACATGGACGACCCGGAGCTGGTGCCCCCGCTCGGCCCCGACAGCCCTCCCGGCGGACCGGTCCTCGGCGTCTTCTCCACCGGACCCGAGATCCGCAACACCTGGCAGAACCTCGCCACCGAGATCATCGGCACCGCCGTCCTCGTCCTGGCGGTCCTCACCCAGGGCCTGACGCCGGCGCTCGGGGTCTCCGGCACCGGCGGCCTGATCACCGCGCTGGTGGTCGTCAGCATCGGTCTGTCACTCGGAGGGCCCACCGGCTACGCGATCAACCCGGCCCGCGACCTCGGCCCGCGTATCGTGCACAGCCTTCTGCCGCTGCGCAACAAGGGCGGCTCCGACTGGGGCTACGCCTGGATCCCCGTCGTCGGCCCGCTCGCCGGTGCCGTACTGGCGGGCGGCCTCTACCGGCTGGCCTTCGCGTAACCCCCCTGTCCGACCGACGCAGACCCCTTGAGGAGCACACCGTGACCGACGCACACACCGCAGGGCCGTTCATCGCCGCGATCGACCAGGGCACCACGTCCAGCCGCTGCATCGTCTTCGACCGGGACGGCCGCATCGTCGCCGTCGACCAGAAGGAGCACGAGCAGATCTTCCCGAAGCCCAGCTGGGTCGAGCACGACGCGACGGAGATCTGGACCAACGTCCAGGAAGTCGTCGCCAGTGCGGTCGAGAAGGCCGGGATCACCGCCGAGGACGTCAAGGCCATCGGCATCACCAACCAGCGCGAGACCACGCTGCTGTGGGACAAGAACACCGGCGAGCCGGTCCACAACGCGCTGGTCTGGCAGGACACCCGCACCGACGCCCTCTGTCGCGAGCTGGGCCGCAACGTCGGCCAGGACCGCTTCCGCCGCGAGACCGGCCTGCCGCTGGCGAGCTACTTCGCCGGCCCGAAGGCCCGCTGGCTGCTGGACAACGTCGAGGGCCTGCGCGAGCGCGCCGACCGCGGCGAGATCCTCTTCGGCACCATGGACAGCTGGGTCATCTGGAACCTGACCGGCGGCCCGGACGGCGGGGTGCACGTCACCGACGTCACCAACGCGTCGCGCACCATGCTGATGAACCTGCACACCCTGGAGTGGGACGAGAAGATCTGCGAGTCCATCGGTGTCCCGATGAACATGCTGCCGGAGATCCGCTCCTCCTCCGAGGTCTACGGCACCGCCACCACCGGCGCGCTGGCCGGCGTGCCGGTCGCGTCCGCGCTCGGTGACCAGCAGGCCGCGCTCTTCGGCCAGACCTGCTTCGCCGAGGGCGAGGCCAAGTCGACGTACGGCACCGGCACCTTCCTGCTGATGAACACCGGCGAGAAGGCCGTCAACTCCTACAACGGCCTGCTCACCACCGTCGGCTACCGCATCGGCGACCAGAAGGCCGTGTACGCCCTCGAGGGCTCCATCGCCGTCACCGGCTCGCTGGTGCAGTGGATGCGCGACCAGATGGGCATCATCAAGTCCGCCGCCGAGATCGAGACGCTGGCGAGCTCCGTGGACGACAACGGCGGCGCGTACTTCGTGCCCGCCTTCTCCGGCCTGTTCGCCCCGTACTGGCGCGACGACGCCCGCGGGGTGATCGCCGGCCTCACCCGCTACGTCACCAAGGCGCACCTGGCCCGCGCGGTGCTCGAGGCCACCGCCTGGCAGACCCGCGAGATCGTCGACGCGATGAGCAAGGACTCCGGCGTCGAGCTGGCCGCCGTCAAGGTCGACGGCGGTATGACCTCCAACAACCTGCTGATGCAGACCATCGCGGACTTCGTGGACGCCCCCGTCGTCCGTCCGATGGTCGCCGAGACCACCTGCCTGGGCGCCGCCTACGCGGCCGGTCTCGCCGTCGGCTTCTGGCCCGACACCGACGCACTGCGCGCCAACTGGCGCCGGGCCGCCGAATGGACCCCCCGGATGGACGCGGACAAGCGCGACCGCGAGTACAAGAACTGGCTCAAGGCCGTCGAGCGGACCATGGGCTGGATCGAAGAGGAGAACTGATCAGAATGTCTTCCACCCTGCAGAGCGTCCCCACCCTCGGGACGCACCCGACCGCCGGCACCGACCCCAGCCGATCCGAGACCAGGGAGCTGCTCAGCCACGCCACGTACGACCTACTGGTGATCGGCGGCGGCATCCTCGGCACCTCGGTGGCCTGGCACGCCGCGCAGTCCGGGCTGCGGGTCGCGATGGTGGACGCCGGCGACTTCGCCGGCGCCACCTCGTCGGCATCCTCCAAGCTCGTCCACGGCGGGCTGCGCTACCTGCAGACCGGTTCGGTCAAGCTGGTCGCCGAGAACCACCACGAGCGGCGGGTGCTCGCCAAGGACGTGGCTCCGCACCTGGTCAACCCGCTCACGTTCTACCTGCCGGTGTACAAGGGCGGCCCGCACGGCGCCGCCAAGCTCGGCGCGGGCGTCTTCGCCTACTCGGCGCTGTCCGCCTTCGGCGACGGCGTCGGCCGGGTCATCTCCCCGGCGAAGGCCGCGGCCGACAACCCGGGCCTGCGCACGGAGGACCTCAAGGCCGTCGCGGTCTACCACGACCACCAGATGAACGACTCGCGGATGGCCGTCATGACGGTCCGCGCGGCCGTGGAGTCCGGTGCCGTGGTGCTGAACCACGCCGAGGTGACGGGGCTGCGCTTCACGCACGGCAAGGTCACCGGCGCGGAGCTGCGCGACCGGCTGGACGGCACCGAGTTCGGTGTCAGCGCCCGGCTGGTGCTCAACGCCACCGGTCCGTGGGTCGACCACCTGCGGACGATGGAGGACAAGGGCGCCCGGCCCAGCATCCGGCTCTCCAAGGGCGCGCACGTGGTGATGAAGCGCAAGGTGCCGTGGAAGGCCGCCATGGCCACCCCGATCGACAAGTACCGCATCACCTTCGCGCTGCCGTGGGAGGACCAGCTGCTGCTGGGCACCACGGACGAGGAGTACACCGGCGACCCGGCGGACGTCCGGGCGACCGAGGCCGACATCCAGCAGATCCTGGACGAGGCCGCGTTCTCCGTGAAGGACGAGCACCTGGACCGCGACCTGATCACGTACGCCTTCGCGGGCCTGCGGGTGCTGCCGGGCGGGCCCGGCGGCGTCGAGTCCGCCAAGCGCGAGACGGTCGTCTCCGAGGGCCGCGGCGGGATGCTGTCGGTGGCGGGCGGCAAGTGGACCACGTACCGGCACATCGGCCGCACGGTGATGAACAAGCTCGCGAAGCTGCCCGGCGGGCCGCTGAACGAGGACATGGAGCCGCAGAAGCTGCTGCCCCGGCGGATGCCGCTGCCGGGTCTCGCCAACCCGAACGCGGTCGCCCACCGGCTGCTGGTGGACCGCGACCCCGGCACGCGGATGGACCCGCTGACCGCGCGCCACCTGGCGAGCCACTACGGGTCGCTGTCGTTCGACATCGCCCGGCTCGTCAACGAGGACCCCTCGCTCGGTGAGCGGATCCACGAGGACGGCCCGGAGATCTGGGCACAGGTCGTCTACGCCCGCGACCACGAGTGGGCGCAGACCGCCGACGACGTGCTGCGCCGCCGCACCACGCTGACGGTGCGCGGCCTGGACACCGAGGCCGTCAGGGCCCGGGTCGAGGACATGCTGGCCCGCAGGGCCTGACGGGGTCCGCGGAACGCGGCCGGGTGCGGCGGGAAGGTATCTCCCCGCCGCACCCGGCCGTTCGCGCGTCACGCGCTCCAGCGCGGGTCCCGGCCGGAGAGCGCGAGCGCGCGCTCGAAGTCGCCGGCCGGGCCGGTGATCTCCACGGGGTCGGCGAAGCCCTTGTACTGGCGGAACATCTCGGCCTGCTGCCCGACGGCGGCGAGCACCACGGCGGCGGTCTCCTCGTCGACGCGGAACTCCTGGCCGACGGTCCTGGCGACGTCCCAGCCGTGCAGGGTCAGCTCCAGCAGCAGCATCGCGGCGATGTCGGCGGCGGGCATCTCCGCCCCGCCCATGTCGATGCCGCCCTCCCACGCCTCGGGCCGCGCCCAGGCGGCGAGCGCGCGGTCGAGCTGCGCCGCGTACGCCTCGGCCCACGCGGGGTCGGCGGTGAAGTCGTGCTCGGTGAGCTCCTCGGGCAGGGTCGTGCGCAGGGCGCGGTGCTCCAGGCCGTGGGAGGTGTAGAGCACCCAGTGGTTGATCAGGGTGCGGGCGTCGAACTCCGGGCACGGGGTCGGCGCGGTGAGCTGTTCCGGCGTGATGGTACGGGCGATACGGGCGGCTTCTGCGGCGCCGCGGACCAGCTGCGGATGAAGGTTCATGGATCTCACGCTAGATCCGCGGCCGAAGCGGGTCTTGAACAAACGCGACAGCGGCGACCTGTGAGGACACCGCCTAGGCTGGCCGGATGACGACCCCCGAGATGGGGCGGGGCGTGCTGCGTCCGGCCCTCGCGGCGACCCGGTTCGAGCTGCTGCGGGAGGAGCCGGGCGCGGCGCTGGCCCCGTACGTGGATTTCTACTGGATCGTGCGCTGGGATCTGCGCGGGCGGCCGCCGCACGAGCAGAAGGTGCTCTCGCACCCGAATGTGCACCTGGTCTTCGAGGAGCCCGAGAGCGCGGTCTACGGGGTGCAGCGCGGGGTGTTCACGCGGGTGCTGCGGGAGCGGGGCCAGGTGCTGGGCGTGAAGTTCCGGCCCGGCGGCTTCCGGCCGCTGCTGGGCTCGTCGGTCGCGGATCTCGCCGACCGGTCGGTGCCGGCCGCGGGGCTGTTCGGCCCGGCTGTCACCGCGGCCGAGCGGACGATCCTCGGGGCGTCCGACGTATCGACCATGACCGCCACCGCCGAAACGCTCCTGCTGAGCCTGCTGCCCGGCCCGGACACGGCGCCGGACCCGGTCGCGGCGGAGGTCGCCGCCATGGTGGAGCGGATCACCGCCTCCCCGTCGCTGTTCCGGGTCGACCAGCTCGCGGACGACCTCGGCGTCTCCGTCCGCCGGCTGCAGCGGCTCTTCGCCGAGCACGTCGGCGCCGCCCCCAAGTGGGTGCTGCGCCGGGCCCGGCTGCACGAGGCGGCCGCCCGCGCCGACCAGGGCGTCGGCATCGACTGGGCGGCGCTCGCCGCCGACCTGGGCTACAGCGACCAGGCCCACCTCACCCGCGACTTCACCGCCACGGTGGGCGCCTCCCCGGCCCGGTACGCGGGCGAGTGAACCGGCGCGGGCCCGGTCTGACCGGGACGTCCGCGCGGCGACTCTGCCAGAGGCATAATGGCCGGATACATCGGAGGTCTGGCGGCGGGTAGCGGGACCAGGACAGGGGGAGGTCGCGATGGCGGTCACCGACGAGGCGATCGAGAAGATCAAGGAAATGATCGTCTCCGGGGCGCTGCGGCCCGGCGACCGGCTGCCGAAGGAGAGCGAGCTCGCGGCGGAGCTGGGGCTGTCGCGCAACTCGCTGCGCGAGGCGGTGCGGGCGCTGTCGCTGATCCGGATCCTGGACGTGCGGCAGGGCGACGGCACGTACGTGACGAGCCTGGACCCGCAGCTGCTGCTGGAGGCGATGAGCTTCGTGGTGGACTTCCACCGCGACGACACCGTCCTGGAGTTCCTGGCCGTCCGGCGGATCCTGGAGCCGGCCGCGACCGCGATGGCGGCGCTGCGCATCCCCGACACCGAACTCGACATGCTCCAGGGCAAGCTGGACGCGCTCGGCCCCGAGCCCTCCGTCGAGGAGCTGGTCGCCTCCGACCTGGAGTTCCACCGCGGCATCGTGCAGGCGTCGGGGAACTCGGTGCTCTGCTCGCTGCTCGACGGGCTGTCGGGGCCCACCACCCGGGCCCGCGTGTGGCGCGGGCTCACCCAGCAGGACGCGGTCAGCCGCACCCTGCACGAACACCAGGCGATCCTGTCCGCCCTGCGCGACCGGGACGCCGAGGCCGCCCGCTCCTGGGCGACGGTGCACATCGCCAGCGTCGAGCAGTGGCTGCGCTCGACCCTGTGAGCCCGCACGTCACGGCGCGTCGCCCGGCGGGACGGCGATGACGACCGGCGGACCGGGGTGGCCCGCCTCCCGGCCCGCCCGGCGGGCGGCGCCCGGGAACGCCCCGGTGCCGACCACCGCCCCCGCGTCCACGGCCAGCCAGGTGCCGGCCGGGTACGTCCGCCGGTCGGCGCGGGAGGCCGCCGCCAGCGCGTCGGCCCAGGCGGACGCCGGACGGCCGGCGGGTGCGGGGTCCGCCGCCCCGCGCCACTGCCGGGTGCGCCGCTCCGTGCCGTGCCGGGACCGCCAGAACAGGTACTGCGCGCCGATGCACGGCCCGAGCGGTGTCAGCAGCGGCACTCCCCCGTGCAGCCAGCCGGTGACCGCGCCGTGCAGCACCACGCCGACCACCGCGAGGCCGGCGAGCGCCCCGCACCAGCCGGCCCGGCGGCCGTAGGCCTTCGTCGCCACCAGCGGCCACAGCACCAGCATCAGGCAGTCGCCCAGGCCCGCCGCGATGGTGGAACCGCCGCCGGCGATGGTGAGCAGCGGGGTGAAGGGGGTGCCGGACACGTGCCGGACCAGGTCCGCGGTGACCGAGCTCAGTCCGGTGGCGAGCAGGTCGTAGGGGGCGAGGACGACGGCGAGCGCCGCGACCTGGGCCGCCGTCATCCCGGTCTGGGCCCACAGGTTGGTGACCGCGATCACCGCCAGGACCAGCAGCAGGTCGCCGCAGACGATGTGCAGCGGATCCCAGCGGGCGAGCCCGGAGGCCACGACGAGGGCGCCGAGGGCCACCGCGGTGGCGGCGGCCACCCGGCCGCCGGTCAGCGGCGCCAGGCCGGTGCCGCAGGCGGCGGTGAACACCGTGCCGAACACCACCCCCACCACGGTGCCCGGCAGATGCAGGTAGACCAGCGGCAGCGTCATCAGCACGACGGCCATCACCGCGATGTCGGAGCGGGTGAACCGCCCGACCGGTGGCCTCGGCATCGCGACCCGGCGCAGATACAGCGCGGAGGCCGCGATGGTCGCGCAGAGCGCGCCCACCAGCGCCAGCGCCTGTCCGGTGGCGGTCATCGTCCGCTCCGTACCGGCCGGCGCCGCTCGGCGGGCCGCTCGAAGCTGTGCTCCACGAGGTCGGCCCGCACCGGGCAGGGCAGCGGCAGCTCGTCCCGGTCCTCGACGAGGACCACACCCGCGAGCGGCAGGTGCCGGGCGCGCTCCTCGATGCGGCCCGGCAGCGACGGCGGGGCCTGCGGGGCCACGACGTACAGCAGCGGGCCGGCCGGGTCCTCGACCAGCGCGTACCGGGTGGGCAGCGGGACCGACCGCTCGGCCTGGAGGACGTCGAGGACGGCCCGGGTGGTGAGTTCGGGCGCCCCGCCGCTCTGCCGCCCGAGGATCCGCGAGGTCGCGGGCATGCCGCTCAGCGAGCAGGACGGGGACTCGGCGGCCGGCAGCCGGCGCACCAGATCCCCGGTCTCGTAGCGGAGCAGCAGCGTGGTGTCCCGGTACTGGGTGTAGGGCGTGACGACCAGGCCGCCCACCTCGCCGGGCAGCGCCGGAGCGCCGGTGAGCGGGTCGACGATCTCGAGGTGGGCCTGCTCCGAGGACAGGTGCAGATGGCCCGCCTCGCAGGACAGTCCGGCCGTCGGCAGGGTCTCGGTCATCGAGTAGGCGTCGATGACCCGGGCGCCCAGGGCCGCTTCGGCGCGCCGGCGGAGCGGATCGCTGAGCACCTCGCCGCCGACCATGATCTCCCGCAGCCCGAAGTCGGCCGGCAGCCATCCGTCGTCCTCCGCGGCCTGCACGAGGCTGCCGAGCAGGGAGGCCGTGATGATCAGATGGGTGATCTGGGGTTCCTTGCCCGGCAGGTGCATGGGCGCGGCGAGCCGGTCGAGGATGATCAGCGGGTCGACGGTTCCCATGGCGACGAAGCCGGCGCCCACCATCGCCAGGGCCTGCTGCACGACGGCCTTGGCCAGCGTGGCCCGCGAGCTGATGGTGCTCATGACGGTGTGCCGGCTGCGGCATCCGCTGACCATCAGCAGCGACATCGCCGACAGGGCGGCGGCCAGCTCCAGTTCGTAGCGGGAGAACCAGACGCTCGTCGGTGTCCCGGTGGTGCCGGTGGTCTGGGCCAGCAGGACCGGCTCCGCGCGGTCGGAGACGAACGCGGCCGGCGCGGCGCGCAGGGCCGCCTTGGTGGTCGGCGGCAGCGTCGCCAGGGTGTCCAGGGTGATGTGCCGGGGGTCGAGGCCCGCCTCGGCGAAGTACCGCCGGTAGTGGGGCACGTGGGCCGCGGCGTCCCGGACGGTCCTGCGCAGCCGCCGGTCCGCCATGATGCGCTGGATCTCCGGGTCCGGTTCGACGCCGCCGGGCAGCATCGCCGAGGCCTCGTCACCGGGATCCCCGAACTCCTCGATCGTGGCCCGCAGGTCGGCCACGGTGGCGCGCAGATTGGCCGGGTCCAGCCGGCCCCCGCGCAGCATCGCCGTGCCGTACCGCATCTGACGGATCATCGTCCCGAACACCCGCAGCCGACCCCTTCATCCGGGCAGCGGTGACCGGCCCGCCGGCCGGCCACCGTGGTGCGTCACGCAGTGCTCACCGCTCCGGGGGCTGCTCAACCGGTCGTGAACACCGCTGCCGTGAGCGTGCTGACCGCGTAACGGGCGTAGCGTCCGAAAACCTTCACCATAGCGATCCTCCTTCAGCGCCTGGCCCCGGGACGTCCGCGACCGTCGCCAGTCTGCGGTGCCCGCCGCAGGCGGGTCTTGTAAAAATGCGAACTACGGGCGACCGTTACGGACCCGGGCGCTCACCCCACCGGCAGCGGGACGTCCTCGTCGAGCAGTCCGCGCTCGACGAGCGCGTCCCACATCGCGGCGGGGATCTCGGACGCGAAGAGCGCCGCGTTGTCCCTGACCTCCTCGGGGGTGGCCGCGCCGACGACGGCGGAGACCACCGACGGGTGGCCGAACGGGAAGCGCAGCGCGGCCGCCCGCAGCGGGACGCCGAACTCCCCGCAGACGTCCGCGATGTCCAGCGCCCGCCGCACCAGCTCCGGCGGGGCCGCCGCGTAGTTGTACGGGGCGCCGGGCCGGGGGTCGGCGAGCAGCCCGGAGTTGTAGACGCCGCCGACGACCACGGCCGTCGAGCGCTCCGCGCACACCGGCAGCAGGTCGTCGTAGGCGGTGCGCTCCAGCAGCGTCCAGCGGCCGGCGCACAGCACCACGTCGACGTCGAGGTCGGCGACGAGCCGGGCGAGCACCCCGCTGTCGTTCATCCCGAAGCCGATGGCGCCCACCAGTCCCTCGTCGCGCAGCGCCGCGAGCGCGGGGAAACCGGTCGCGTAGACCTCCGGCAGGTGGTCCTCGACGTCGTGCAGGTAGACGATGTCGGCGCGGTCGGTGCCGAGCCGCTGCAGGGACCCCTCCAGCGTGGCGCGGATCCCGTCGGCGGTGAAGTCCCACTCGCGGGTGCGGGCGGGGGTGTCGACGAAGCCCTGGCCGTCCGGCCGCTCCCCCGCGGCCAGCGGCCGCAGCCGGCGGCCGACCTTGGTGGACAGCACGTACGAGGAGCGCGGCCGGCCGGCGAGCGCGCGGCCGAGCCGCTCCTCCGACAGGCCGACGCCGTAGTGCGGGGCGGTGTCGAGGTAGCCGCAGCCGAGGTCGAGGGCGGCGGCCGTGACGGCGGCCGCGGTCTCCTCCGGCACGGCCCGGTACAGGTTGCCGAGCGGGGCGCAGCCCAGGCCCAGGCGGGGCAGTCGCGGTACGGGCATGGCCGGTTCCTTCGGTCGCTGTGTCATGCGGTCCTGCTTCCCGGTGGTTCAGTCCTGCTTCTCGCCGCTCGCGAAGCGGGAGATGATCAGGGCCACGATGATGATCGCGCCGTTGAGGAACTGGTTCCACAGCGGCGGCACCCCGCCCAGCGTCATCACGTTGACGACGAGCTGCAGGGTCAGCACCCCGGTCAGCGCTCCGAACAGGGTGCCGCGCCCGCCGTTGAGGCTGACGCCGCCGATGACGGTGGCGGCGAACACCTGGAAGATCCAGCCGTTGCCCTGGCCGGCCGAGACCGAGCCGTAGTGGCCGGTGTAGAGGATCCCGGCGAACGCGGCGAGCAGCCCGCCGAGGCCGAGCACGATCCAGGTGATGCGGTCCACGCGGATGCCGGCGGCGCGCGCCGCCTCGGTGTTGCCGCCGATCGCGTAGAGCGCGCGGCCGTGCCGCAGGTAGCCCAGCGCGAGGCCGCCGACCGCGAAGAGCACCAGGCAGATCCAGATGGCGGCGGGCGCGCCGAACCAGGAGGCCTTGCCGAGGTAGGCGAACGACTCCGGCACGTTGACGATCGACTTGCCCTCGGCCACCCCGATCTGCAGGCCGCGCAGCATGGTGAGCATCCCGAGGGTGGCGATGAAGCCGTTGACGCGCAGCTTGAGGATGAGGAAGCCGTTGATGCCGCCGATCACCACGCCGACCGCCAGGCAGACCGGGATCGCCGACCAGGACGGCAGCGCGCCCAGGCCGTGGAAGGTCGCGGGCCCCGAGGAGGGCAGCACGAGCCACATGGCGATGACGGGGGCGACGCCGATGGTGGACTCCAGCGACAGGTCCATCCGCCCGCTGATGAGGATGAGCGCCTCGGCCAGCACCAGCAGGCTCAGTTCGGTGGACTGCTGGGCGACGCCGATGAGGTTGTCGGAGGTCAGGAAGGCGGGCGAGACGATGAAGCCGATCAGGCACAGCACCAGCAGCACCGGGATCAGCGACAGGTCCCGGTAGCGGGCGAGGTGGAAGCCCAGGCCTGCGGCCCGGCGCTCCTTCTGCGGGGTCTGCGGGCCGGCCGGCTCCGCGGTCACCCGGGTGGTGTCGGCGATCTCAGGCATCCTCGGCTCCCTTGCGGCGGCCCGACGTCACGGGCAGTCCTTCCATCGCGGAGACCAGGTCCCTGTCGGTCCATCCGCTGTCGAACTCGGCGATCACCCGGCCGTGGAACAGGGCCAGGACGCGGTCGCAGACCCGCAGGTCGTCCAGCTCGTCGGAGACGATGACCGCGGCGCTCCCGCCGTCGGCCACCTCCCGCACCACGCCGAGCAGCGCGTCCTTGGACTTGACGTCGACGCCCGCGGTCGGCCGGATGGCGACCAGCACCCGCGGTTCGCGGGCCAGCGCCCGCGCGATGACGACCTTCTGCTGGTTGCCGCCGGACAGGTCGGAGACCGGCTGGCCGGGGCCCGACGTCTTGATGTCCAGCGAGTCGATCATCGTCTGCGCGAACTGCCGGGTGCGGGAGGGCAGCACGGTGCCGTACGGGCCGAGCTGGTCGGTGACGGTGAGCGTCGCGTTCTCCGCGACGCTGCGGCCCGGCACCAGCCCCTGCCGGTGCCGGTCCTCCGGCACGTAGCCGATCCCGGCGCCCAGCGCGTGCGGCACGCTGCCCGGCCGTACGGTCCGGCCCGCGACGACGGTCCGGCCGGCGGTCGGCCGGCGCAGCCCCACCAGGGTCTCCCCCAGGGCCGTGTTGCCGCTGGCGGTCGCCCCGGCCAGGCCGAGCACCTCGCCGGGGCGCACGGCGAAGTCGATGGCCCGGTAGGCGCCGTCGAGCGCGAGCCCCTCGGCGCGCAGCACGGGTTCGGCCGCCGCGGACAGCGCGGTGCCCGCCCGCCAGGCGGTGGCCGACCGCGCCGCGTCCCCGGTCATCGCCTGCACCAGGTCGTCCTTGCCCAGCTCCGCGACGGGCGCGGTCAGCACGTGCCGGGCGTCACGGTAGACGGTGACGGTGGTGCACAGGTCGTACACCTCCTGGAGGTGGTGCGAGATGAACAGGAAGGCGACGCCCTGCCGCTGCAGTTCGCGCAGCTTCGTGAAGAGCCGCTCGATGCCGGCCGCGTCGAGCTGGGCGGTCGGCTCGTCCAGGATGATGAAGCGGGCGCCGAAGGAGAGCGCTCGCGCGATCTCGACGAACTGCCGCTGCTCGACGGTCAGGTCCCTGGCGCGCGCCGCGGGGTCGACATCCACGCCGTACTCGGCGAGCAGGTCGCGGGCCCGCCCGCGCAGCTTCGGCCAGCGGATCCGGCCCGCGCCGAAGCGGTTGAGGAAGAGGTTCTCGGCGACCGTCAGATCCGGGACGACCATGGACTTCTGGTAGACGCAGGCGACCTTCGACTGCCAGGCGGCGGTGTCGCCGAACGCGGGCGCGGGCGCGCCCTGGAAGGCGACGGAGCCCGCGTCCGCGGCGTGCAGCCCGGTCAGTACGGAGACGAGGGTGGACTTGCCCGCGCCGTTGCGGCCGACGAGGGCGTGGGACTCGCCGGCCCGCACCGTCAGCCGTACCCGGTCGAGCGCGACGGTCGGGCCGAAGCGCTTGACGACTCCTTCGGCGTGCACGGCCGCGGGCTGCTGCCCGGACGCCTGCCCCGGGGCCTGCTCGGCTGCTGCCTGGGACATGGTCAGCTCTTCCCGAGCTGGTTGGCCCACAGCGCGGCGTCGTCGACGGTGGACTTGGTGACCAGCGGGGCCGGCAGCTGGTCCTCCAGGCCGTTCGGGATCTTGATGATGGTGGAGCCGTGGTCGGTGGGGCCGGGCTGGAACACCTTGCCGTCCAGCGCGGCCTTCGCGTAGAACAGCGCGTACTTGGCGTAGAGGTCCGCGGGTTGCGAGACCGTCGCGTCGATCTTGCCCTCGCGGATCGCCTTCAGCTCCTCGGGGATCCCGTCGTTGGAGATGATGGTGATGTGGCCCGGCGTGCCGGCCGGCTTGAGCAGGTGCTTCTGCTCCAGCAGGGCGAGGGTGGGCTGCAGGAAGACGCCGCCGGCCTGCATGTAGATGCCGTTGACGTCCGGGTCGGCGGCGAGGGTGGCCTGCAGCTTGGAGGAGGCGACGTCGCCCTTCCAGTCGGTGGCCAGCTCGATCACCTTGATGTTCGGGAACTTCTCCTTCATGCAGGACGCGAAGGCCTCCGAGCGGTCCCGCCCGTTGATGGAGTCCAGCGCGCCCTGGAACTCGACGACCTTGCCCTTGCCGGCGAGCTGCTGACCGAGGTAGTCGCACGCCTTCTGGCCGTACGCCTTGTTGTCGGCGCGCACCACCATGTAGACGTCGCCCTTGTCGGGGCGGGTGTCGACGCTGATGACCGGGATCTTCTTCCCCGCCAGGCGCTCCAGGGTGGAGGCGATGGCGCCGGTGTCCTGCGGGGCCATCACCACCGCCTTGGCGCCCTGGTCGGTGAAGGTCTGGGCGTTCGCGACGAGCTTGGTGATGTCGTTCTGCGAGTTGCTGCGCGGCAGGGCGGAGACGACCCCGTCCTTCACACCCTTCTCGATGTACTGCTGGTACGAGTTCCAGAAGTCGCTGTCCGCCCGCGGCAGGTCGATGCCGACCTTGCCCGAGGTGCCGGCCTTGTCGTCGCTGCCGCGGTTGCAGCCGGTGACGGCGGTGATCGCGAGCAGTGCCGCGCAGGCCGTGACCATGGTGCTGGTGAGGGAACGCTGCCGCAGTCTCATCGTCGAGTCCTGCCCTTCTTGGTGTGTAGCGCTCGGGTGCTCAGGTGGTGGGGCGCAGTCTCAGTCCTTGCATGCCGCCGTCGACGGCCAGTGCCGTCCCGGTGACGCTCGCGGCGGCCGGGCTCGCCAGGTAGGCGATGGCCGCGGCCACCTCGTCGGCGGCGACGAGGCGGCCCAGCGGCTGCCGGGCGTTCAGTGCGGCGCGCTCGGCGGCCGGGTCGTCCGCCCGGTCGAGCAGCCGGCCGACCCAGGGGGTGTCGGCGGTGCCGGGGTTCACGCAGTTGACGCGGACGCCCTCGCGGACGTGGTCGGCGGCCATGGCGAGCGTCAGCGCGAGCACCGCGCCCTTGCTGGCGCTGTACAGGGCGCGCTGCGGGAGTCCGGCGGTCGCCGCGATGGAGCAGGTGTTGGTGATGGAGACGCAGCCGGGGCGGTCCGCGGCGGCGGCCCGCAGGTGCGGCAGCGCGGCCCGCGCGGTGCGCACCATCCCCAGCACGTTGATGTCCAGGACGCGTGCCCATTCGTCGTCGTCGTTCTCCTCGACGGTGCCGATCGCGCCGATCCCCGCGTTGTTGACGAGGATGTGCAGGCCGCCGAGGAGTCCGACGGCCTCGGCGACCGCGGCCGCCACCGCGGGGCCGTCGCCGACGTCCGCGGTGACGGCCAGGGTGCCGGGCGGCGCCCCCGCCGGGTCGCGGTCCAGGACCGCGACCCGCGCGCCGCGTGCGGTGAGCAGGGCGGCGGTGGCGGCGCCGATGCCGGAGGCGCCGCCGGTCACGAGGGCGGTGAGCCCCCGCAGTTCGCCGTCCCGGGTGCCGTCGGGGGTGCTGTTCACGCGGTTCCCTCCTGCCGGGCCTGCCAGACCGGGCCTTCCGGATAGTGGTGGTCGGCGATGGATCGGGGCTTCATCCGGGCGGAGAACCCGGGCCGGGCGGGCGCCCGGTAGCGGCCGTGGTCGATGACGACGGGGTCCTCGAAGTGCTCGTGGAGGTGGTCCACGTACTCGATGACCCGGTCGTCCCAGCTCCCGGAGACGGCGACGTAGTCGAACATCGACAGGTGCTGCACCAGCTCGCACAGGCCGACGCCGCCCGCGTGCGGGCAGACCGGCACCCCGAACTTGGCGGCGAGCAGCAGGATCGCGACGTTCTCGTTCACCCCGGCGACGCGGGCCGCGTCGATCTGGACGAAGTCCACGGCGCCGGCCTGCAGCAGCTGCTTGAACATGACGCGGTTGGCGGCGTGTTCACCGGTGGCGACCTTGACGGGCTGCCCGGCGCGCACGGCGGCGTGCGCGAGGATGTCGTCCGGGCTGGTGGGCTCCTCGATCCAGTACGGGTCGTAGGCGGCCAGGGCCTTCATCCACTCCAGGGCCACGGACACGTCCCAGCGCTGGTTGGCGTCGACGGCGATCCGGATGTCCGGGCCGACGGCCTCGCGGGCGATGCGCATCCGGCGCAGGTCGTCGCCGAGATCGGCGCCGACCTTGAGCTTGATCTGGTGGAAC
Source organism: Streptomyces sp. NPDC006733 (assembly GCF_040636125.1). Taxonomy (NCBI): domain Bacteria; kingdom Bacillati; phylum Actinomycetota; class Actinomycetes; order Kitasatosporales; family Streptomycetaceae; genus Streptomyces; species Streptomyces sp. NPDC006733. Next base: position 22,738 of record NZ_JBEYJD010000075.1, read on the forward strand.
CCGTCGGCGACCGCCTCCTTCGACAGCCGGGCGAGCTTCTCGTCGGAGTAGCCGAGCCACCCCGGCGAGGTGGTGTACGCGGGGTAGCCGCGTTCGCGCAGCCGCGCGGCGCGCGCGGCCCGGCCGGGTTCGGCGGCGCGCAGGATGCCGAGCGCCTCCTCGCGGGTGAGCGCGTCGGTCAGGTAGCGGAAGTCGACCAGGTCGACGATCTGTTCGGGGCTCATGGAAGCCAGGAACTCCCAGACCGGCTGCCCGGCCCGTTTGGCCGCCAGGTCCCAGGCCGCGTTGATGACGGCCCCGGCGGCCATGTGCATGACGCCCTTCTCGGGGCCCAGCCAGCGCAGCTGGGAGTCGTGGGTCAGCTCCCGGTGGAGTCCGCCAAGATCACCGGTAAGGCTGTCCACGCCGCGGCCCAGTACGTAGGGTCGCAGGGAGCGGATCGCGGCGGCGGTGACATCGTTGCCGCGGCCGATCGTGAAGCAGAAGCCGTGCCCCTCCAGGCCGTCGGGGTCATCGGTACGCAGGACCACATAGGCGGCGGAGTAGTCGGGGTCGGGGTTCATGGCGTCCGAGCCGTCGAGCTGCTCCGAGGTCGGGAAGCGTATGTCGTAGACGTCGACCTCGGTAATGGTCGGACTCATGTACACCCCCGTCGTTAGACATCGGATCTTTTTTTGAACAACCGATGTATAGCGCCGAAAACCTCGCGGAGTCCAGGGGGTAGAGGCAACTTTGTGGAAGACAGATCGGATGTCTCGGGAGAGACTCCTGAAATGGCTGCGCCGTGGGGCGCTCGTGACCGCCCTGGTGGTCCTGCTCCCCGTGCTGGCCGTGGCCATCGCGCTGCGGCTGGAGTACGCCGGTGATCCGGGCGCCGCGGGCCGCACCCGGGGGCACGACGCGGTCTGGCTCGGGCACGCGTGGGTCGACGGGCGCAACGGCGCGGCCGAGCTGGAGGCGCTGCGCGTGAAGGTCCAGGGGACCGGGATCCGGGACCTCTACGTGCACACCGGGCCGCTGGAGCGGGACGGCAGCCTCGACCCGAAGCTCTACCCCAACACCGCCTGGCTGCTCCGGGAGGTCCACCGGGTCCTGCCGGGCGTCCGCGTGCAGGCCTGGCTCGGCAACGTCATCGCGCACCACGGCGAGGCCGACGGGCTGCACCTGCGGGACGCGGGCACCCGCGCCCGCGTCCGGGCGAGCGGCGAGCAGGTGCTGGCCGCCGGGTTCGACGGCGTCCACCTCGACCTGGAGCCCAACTACTCCGGCGACGCGGACTTCCTGGACATCCTGGACCGGCTGCGCGCCGTCACCTCGGCGCACGGCGCCGCGCTCTCCGTGGCCACCCACCAGATCGATCCGCTACCGGGCCTGCACACCGTCGCGCTCTCGCTGTTCGACCACCCCAAGTGGTGGTCGCAGAAGTACTTCGCCGAGGTCGCCGGCCGTGTCGACCAGGTCGCGGTGATGGCGTACGACTCGGCGATGCCGCTGGAAAGTCTGTTCGGCGGGTACCTCGCCCAGCAGACCGCCCTCGCCCTGGAGGTCACCCCGGCCGGCACCGACCTGATCATGGGGCTGCCCGGCTACCACACCAGCACCAGCGGCCACCATCCCTCCGCCGAGACCGTCACGGCCGCCGTGCGCGGCGCTCGACTGGGTCTGGCCAGGCACGGGAAGGACCGCGACGCCTTCGGCATGGCGCTCTACGTGGACTTCGCCGCGACCCCCGGGGACTGGGCCGCGTACCGGTCCGGATGGGGTGCGCGCTGACCCGTTCGAGAGCGGATGGTGACCGGACGCGTACGTGCGATGACCGTGGGGATCATCCTGGTACGAGGGCTGCGGACAGGGCCCGCGCAAGCCTTAGGCTGGTCCCGCACTGACACGAGCAGCAGCCGGCAGGGGACGGCCCCGCCGGCCGGAAGGAGGCGCTGGGTGATCGAGCTCGAGGGAGTACCCGAGCTGATCGACCCGGTCATGGTGGCCGCGTTCGAGGGCTGGAACGACGCCGGCGACGCAGCCTCCACCGCGGTCGGCCACATGGACCGGGAGTTCAAGGGAGAAGTCTTCGCGGCACTGGACGCCGAGGACTACTACGACTTCCAGGTCAACCGGCCGACGGTCTGGCTGGACGCCGGGGTGCGCAAGATCACCTGGCCGACCACCCGGCTGTCGGTGGTCCGCGTCCAGAACCCCCGTCCCCGCGACCTCGTCCTGGTCCGCGGCATCGAGCCGAGCATGCGCTGGCGCTCGTTCTGCAACGAGATCCTGGGCTTCGCCCACGAACTCGGCGTGGAGATGGTCGTCGTGCTCGGCGCCCTGCTGGGCGACACCCCGCACACCCGCCCGGTCCCCGTCACCGGAGTGACCTCCGACGCGGACCTGGCCGTCGCCCTGAACCTGGAGGAGTCCCGCTACGAGGGCCCGACCGGCATCGTCGGCATCCTGCAGGAGGCGTGCACGCACGCCGGCATCCCGGCGGTCAGCCTGTGGGCCGCCGTACCGCACTACGTGTCGCAGCCGCCGAACCCCAAGGCGACGCTCGCCCTGCTCAACCGCCTGGAGGACCTGCTCGACGTGCGGATCCCGCTCGGCGAACTGCCGGAGGACGCACGCGCCTGGCAGGTCGGGGTGGACCAGCTGGCGGCCGAGGACAGCGAAGTCGCCGAGTACGTGCAGACGTTGGAGGAGGCCCGCGACACCGTCGAACTGCCGGAGGCGTCGGGCGAGGCCATCGCCAAGGAGTTCGAGCGCTACCTGCGGCGCCGCGACCCCGACACCGGCGAGGCGCACCCCTACCTGCGGGACACCTCCGGGCCGCACCCCGCCCGGGGCAGCGCCCCCAAGGAGGAGCCCGAGCCGGACGACTCCGAGGAGGAGTAGCTCCGCCGCGTGGCGGACGGCCGTCGGCCGGGTGCGAGGTGCGCACCCGGCCGACGGCCGCGTCGCCTAGGTCGTGTCTTCACATCCTCGTCTGGTCGGCGGGGTCTGGCACGCCCGCTCGCGGCGTTGTCGTCGGTCGCCGATGCTCCGCCGGGGCTCCCACCACCGCCGAGAT
>NZ_JBEYJD010000076.1:0-25250 GCF_040636125.1 Streptomyces sp. NPDC006733
GATTTGGGTTTTGGGGGGGGGCGGGGGGGGGGGGGGGGGGGGGGGGGGGGTGCGGCTGGGGGGGGGGGCAGCATCGGGGTCCCTCGGCGGTCAGGGTGGGGTCGGTCAGGTCGCCGTCCGGTCCCACCCGGTAGGCGACCAGGTCGACGCCGAGCCGGCCGGCGGTCTGGGCCGCGGTGGCGGCCAGGCTGTCGGCCTCGCCCGTGGTGAACAGGACGAAACCGCGGCCGAAGAGGTCCACGACGGACATCTCCGGGCCGTCCTTGGCCTGGACGGGCACGTGCGGCGCCCGGGCCCCGGGCTGCGCGGACGGGTGGTCCGGGTCCTCCAGCAGCGGGCCCGCCGGTTCGGCGAACTGCGGGGAGAAGGCGCCCGAGCGGTAGCGGTAGCCGAACGTCATGGTCGTCTCGTCGACGAGCTCGTCCGAGACGTCCTCCAGCCGCTTGCCCTCGCGGACGGCGAAGCGCAGCCCCGCCTGCCGGGCGGTCTCCAGCGCCACCGGGCGGCGTTCGGTGCCGTACGTGTCCAGCAGGCCGGGGCCCGCGGCCCGGGCCAGCACCAGGGACAGCTTCCAGGACAGGTTGTACACGTCCTGGATGCCGGTGCTCGCCCCGAACGCGCCGGTCGGCGGGATGACGTGCGCGGCGTCGCCGGCGATGAAGACCCGGCCCGCGCGGAACTGCTCGGCGATCCGCATGGAGATCTCCCACGGCAGCATCCTGCCGTCCTCGATCTCCGCCGGCAGGTCGTCGATGCCGACCGCGCTGCGCAGCAGCTCCAGGCAGCGCCGCTCGGTGAAGTCCTCCGGCCCCTCGCCCTGCTCGGGGTAGAAGGAGACGTTGAACACCCAGCGCTTCTCGTTGTCGATGGGGATCAGCGTGCCGCGCACCACCGGGTTGTTGACGTACGCGGCGATGACCTTGCGGCCGGCCAGGGCCTGACTCAGGTCGGCGTGGAAGAAGAAGCTCACCAGGTTGGTGATGGTGCCGCGGCCCCGGTCGGGCACCCGCAGCATCCGCCGCACCGGGCTGCGGCTGCCGTCGGCGGCGATCACGTAGTTGGCGTGGATGGTGCTGGTGACGCCGGTCGACCGGTCGTGCACCGTGGCGAGCACCCCGTCGAGGTCCTCCTCCAGGGACACCAGCTGGGTGCCGAAGCGCACCTCGGCGCCGGTCGCCACCGCCTGCTTGCGCAGCAGCGGCTCCAGCTGGTTCTGGTCGATCATCGCCCACCGGGCCGGGGTGATCCGGCTGAGGTCCTCGGGCGCCGCGCTGGGCATCCGGACCCGCTCGGGCCCCGCGAGGGTCTCCACGTGCACCAGCACGTCGTTCCCGGCGATCGGCGACTCCTCGGCGCGGATGGCGTCCTCCATGCCCACCGCGCGGAAGATCTCCATGGTGCGGGGGTTGATGGCCCGCGCCTTGGGGTGGCCGGAGGTGTCCGGGTGCCGCTCCACCAGCAGGGAGCGCACCCCGAAGTGGGTCAGGAAGACACTCGCCGAAAGTCCGGTCAGGCCACCGCCGATGACGAGCACCGGCACGTTCTCGTCAGCCACTGCGATCTCCCTTCCGTCCGATCACCAGGGTGTGGGTGCTGAGCAGCGGCTGTGCCGAGGCTTCGGCGAAGCCGGCCTCGCGCAGCCACCGGACGCAGTCGCCGACCCGGTACTCCTGGCCGTTCTGGCTCACCAGCTTCATGTGCAGACTGCTCAGCAGCCGGTCGGAGTCCCGCCGGTCGTCATCGATCATGCGGTCGTAGATGAGCACCTGGCCGCCGGCGGGCAGGCTGTCGTGGATGCGCCGCAGCAGCGTCAGGCTGTGCTCGCTGTCGAAGCCGTGCAGGATGTGGCCGAGGACGACGACATCGGTGCCCGGCAGCGGGTCGGCGAAGAAGTCGCCGCCCTGGAACGCCACCCGGTCGGTGAGTCCGAGCCGGCCCATGTGCTCCTCGAAGAGCGGCTGGGTGCGCGGCAGGTCGAAGCAGACCCCCGTCAGGTGCCGGTGGGTGCGGGCCAGCACCGACGACAGGTTGCCGCGCGAGCCGCCGAGGTCGGTGAAGGTGGAGATCGGGCCCCAGTCGATGACCGCGGCCAGCTCGGTGCCCATGCGGTCGCTGAAGGCGTCCAGGCCCTTGAGGAACCGCTTCATCTTCTCCGGGTTCTCGTGGCGGTCGCCGAAGAAACCGCCCTTGTCCGGGTCGAGGGTCTGCGGCTCGCCGCTGATCAGCGCGTCGGGCAGCCGCCCCCAGGTGTCGTAGAGGGTCTCGTTGGTCAGCTCGATGAACCCGCCCAGGTAACTCTCGGTCTCCTCCACCAGATAGGCCGTGGACAGGGCGGAGTTGCGGTACGCCCCGTCCTCCCGCTCCAGCAGGCCCAGGCCGACCAGAGCGTCGAGGAAGTCCGCGGCGAACCGGGGGTGCAGACCGGTGCGCTCCCGGATCTCGGACTCCGTGGCGGGGCCGGACGCCAGGGCGGTGAAAACCCCCACGCGCACCGCGCCCTGCAGCACCTTGGCCCCGCAGTCCGCGATGGAGAGCCGGATCAGCGGCCCGGGGCTTACTTCCGCGGTGGCGGGCAGGTCTCCGGTCGTCGTCACATGATCCTCCTTGGAGTGACCGGACATTGGATCGCCCGACCATCGCCGGGCCGCGTCGAACCCGGCTAGAAGGCCGGTCGCGCAGCGCTCGGCCCCGTCGGCCCCGTCCCACTCCGGCTCAAGTCCTTCTGGAGGAGCGGTGGGCACGCTGCCGTCCGGGTCCTTCAGCGGGCTCACGACAGTGAGGAGAGGAAACCGGATGAGTGACTTCACTCTGCAGGAGCTGACCGCCAAGCTGCGCGAATGCGCGGGCGAGCCCGACGGTGTCGACCTCGACGGCGACGTCCAGGACACCCCTTTCATGGAACTCGGCTACGACTCGCTCGCGCTGCTCCAGGTGACCGGCGTGATCAAGCGGGAACGCAGTATCGACCTCTCGGACGACGCGGTCGTCGAGGCGGAGACACCGCGGATCCTCTTGAAGATGATCAACACCAGCCCGGCGCAGAGCCGCTGACCACCACCGGGCGGGCACGGTCGCCGCGACGCGACTGATCGGTACAGCGCAACCGGCCGGCTGGGGCGACCGGCCGCTATCGAGATCGAATCTGTGGGAGGAATCGCATGCCGTACGCAGCGATCGTCTACCGGGTCAAGCCCGGGCACGAGGACGAGATCGCCAAGATCTTCGAGAACTTCAACCGGGTGGACACCGCCGACCTGCGGACCGACGACGGTACGGAGGCCGGCCGCATCCTCGGCACCGGGCTGTTCATCAAGGACGACGTCATGGTCCGCTGCATCCACTACGAGGGCGACCTGGCGGCGGTGGGCAAGCACATGGCCACCCAGCCCGGTGTGCACGCGGCGGAGAGCCGGCTGGCCCCGTACCTGCTGGAGGAGCGCGACACCTCCTCGCCGCAGGCGTTCGGCGAGTACTTCCGCAAGGCGTCCATGCGCAGCATCCTGCAGCTCAGCGTGGACACCCTGGAGCCCAAGTCGTGACCGTGCTCTGACGGCCGACGGATTCTCCCGCAGGCGCTCCGCGCGTCCCGCCCGTTGCGGCGGGACGCGCGGAGCGCTGTCGCGTTTCGGGCCGTTCGCCGGGCGTTCGCCCGCAGGTCCAAGTGCAGCCCGATTCGAGCAGGTCTTTAGAGCGTGCTGTGACGGTTCCGGCTGTTGGTCCGAGCAACTCGTACTGAAGGAGGTCGACGGTGCACCGGACTTTGATCGTGGCGAAGATGCGGCCGGGGAAGGCCGATGACATCGCGAAGATCTTCGCGGAGTCGGACGCGTCGGATCTGCCGCACATGATTGGCGTGTCGCGACGGACCCTCTTCGCCTTCCATGACTTGTACTTCCACCTGGTGGAGGCGGACGAGGACATTACCGACGGCCTCTACAAGGCGCGCAGCCACCCGCTCTACGACGACATCAACCGCAAGCTCGCGGAGTGCGTGTCGCCCTACGACCCGAACTGGAAAGAGCCCAAGGACGCCATGGCGGTGCCCTTCTACGTGTGGACGGCCGAGCAGGGGAGGATCCAATGACCGCGCAGCCTGTGCGGATCTCGGCGGACGAGGTGTCGCCCAACCGCAAGCGCGGAGGCGACATCCGGGTCACGCTCAGCCCCGTGACGGCGGGCTCGACCTCGGGCTTCGGCGGAGTGATGTACCTGGACCCCGCCGAGTTCGTGACCGAGCACTACCACCCGTACTCCGAGGAGTTCATCCACGTCATCGAGGGCGAACTCGAGATGACGCTGGACGGCGAGCCGCTGAAGCTGGGCGCGGGGGACTCCCTGCTGGTGCCCATCGGCGTCCGCCACCGGCTCGTCAACATCGGCGAGGTCACGGCGCACTGCGCCTTCCACCTCTCCCCGCTGGCCCCGCGCCCGGACCTCGGGCACGTGGACACCGAACTGCCGACGAACCCGCAGGCGCCCAACCCGAACGTGGGTGGCGCCCCGTGAGCCGTCGTGCGGTGGTCACCGGGATCGGCGTCCTGGCACCGGGAAGCGTGGGCCGGGAGGGGTTCTGGGACCAGCTCTCCGCCGGTCGCACGGCCACCCGGCGGATCACGCTCTTCGATCCCGCGCCGTTCCGTTCCCAGGTGGCCGCGGAAGTGGACTTCGACCCGGTCGCGGCCGGGCTGACACCCCAGCAGATCCGCCGGATGGACCGGGCCGCGCAGTTCGCGGTGGTCTGTGCGCGCGAGGCGCTCCAGGACAGCGGCGCGGAGCTCTCCGCGCTCCCGCCGGAGCGCGTCGCGGTCTCCATCGGCAGCGCGGTCGGCTGCACGATGGGCCTGGAGGAGGAGTACGTCACCCTCAGCGACGGCGGCAAGCACTGGCTCGTCGACAGCACCTACGGGGTTCCGCATCTGTACGGCTACATGGTGCCCAGCACCCTGGCCGTGGAGGTCGCCCACGCGGTCGGCGCCGAGGGGCCGGTGGCGCTGGTGTCCACCGGCTGCACCTCGGGGCTGGACTCGATCGGGCACGGCGTGCAGCTGATCGAGGAGGGCTCGGCCGACGTCGTGCTGGCCGGGGCCACCGACGCCCCGCTCTCGCCGATCACCGCCGCCTGCTTCGACGCGATCCGCGCGACCACGTCGAACAACGCCGACCCGGAGCACGCCTCCCGGCCGTTCGACCGGGACCGCGACGGCTTCGTGCTGGCGGAGGGCTCCGCGGTCCTCGTCCTGGAGGAGAAGTCGGCCGCCGAGGCGCGCGGCGCGAAGATCTACGGTGAGTTCGTCGGCTTCGCCGGCCGCAGCAACGCCTTCCACATGACCGGACTCAAGGCCGAGGGCCGCGAGATGGCCGAGGCCATCCGGGTCGCCCTGGACCAGGCGAAGCTCGACCCCACCGCCGTCGGCTACATCAACGCGCACGGGTCCGGCACCAAGCAGAACGACCGCCACGAGACGGCCGCGTTCAAGCGGAGCCTCGGCGATCACGCCTACCACGTGCCCGTCAGCTCCATCAAGTCCATGGTCGGGCACTCGCTGGGAGCGATCGGCTCCATCGAGGTCGCGGCCTGCGCGCTGGCGCTGGACCGGCAGGTCGTCCCGCCCACCGCCAACCTGAAGAACCCCGACGCCGAGTGCGACCTGGACTACGTGCCGGTCACCGCCCGGGACCACGCCATGGACGTGGTGCTCAGCGTGGGCAGCGGATTCGGCGGCTTCCAGAGCGCGATGGTGCTGGCCAGGCCCGGCGCCGTCCCGTACGAGAGGAGCTGACGGTGAGCAGCGCGACGCAAGCCGCCCCGGTGATCACGGGACTCGGCGTCACCGCGCCGACCGGACTGACCGTGGACGAGCACTGGGAAGCGGTCCTGGCCGGGAAACCGGCGATCGGGCGGATCACCCGCTTCGACCCCAGCAGCTACCCCGTCCAGCTGGCCGGCGAGGTGGCGGACTTCGACACCAAGGAGCAGGTCCCCAGCCGGCTCATCACCCAGACCGACCGGTGGACCCACCTGGGGCTGGCCGCCGCCGCGGAGGCGCTGGCCGACGCGAAGGTCGTGCCGGCCGAACTGCCCGAGTACGAGATGGCCGTGGTCACCGCGGCCTCCTCCGGGGGCACCGAGTTCGGCCAGCACGAGATGGAGAACCTGTACCAGCACGACCCGTCCTGGGTCGGCGCCTACCAGTCGATCGCCTGGTTCTACGCGGCGACCACCGGCCAGGTCTCCATCCGGCACGGCATGCGCGGCCCGTGCGGGGTGCTCTGCTGCGAGCAGGCCGGCGGCCTGGACGCGGTCGGGCAGAGCCGGCGGCTGCTGCGCGGCACCTCCCGGCTGGTGGTCACCGGCGGTACGGACGCCTCGCTGTGCCCGTACGGCCTGACCGCCCAGCTCAGCACCGGGAACCTGTCGACCGTCGCCGACGCCGGCCGGGCCTACCTGCCGTTCGACGCCGCCGCCAGCGGCTACGTGCCCGGCGAGGGCGGCGCGATGCTGATCCTGGAGCGGGCCGAGGACGCGGCGGCCCGCGGCGCGGGCGGCGGCTACGCCCAGGTGCTCGGCTACGCGGCGGGCTTCGACCCGGCGCCCGGCTCGGAGCGCCCGCCGGCGCTGCGCCGCACGCTGGAGGCGGCCCTCGCGGACGCCGGGGTGACCCCCGACGGCGTGGACGTGGTCTTCGCGGACGCGTCCGGCGTACCGGAGCAGGACGCGGCCGAGGCCGCCGCGCTGCGGGCGGTGTTCGGACCCCGCGGGGTGCCGGTCACCGCGCCCAAGACGCTGACCGGGCGGCTGTACGGCGGCGGCGCGGCGCTGGACGTGGCGACCGCCGCGCTGGCCCTGCGCGACCAGGTCATCCCGCACACCGTCGGACCGGACGCACCGGTCCCCGGGTACGGCCTGGACCTGGTCCTCGGCGAGCCCCGGGCCGCCGCACTGCGCACCGCACTGGTCCTCGCCCGGGGACACGGCGGGTTCAACGCGGCCCTGGTACTGGGACGTTCCGCCTCCTGACGGCGGAACGGGACGAAGGCGAGAGACAAGGGAGAGTGGGATGGCCGGGCACACGGACAACGAGATAGTGATCAACGCGCCGATCGACACGGTCTGGGACATCACCAACGACGTCCCGAACTGGCCCGATCTGTTCAGCGAGTACGCCAAGGCGGAGATCCTGGAGAACTCCGGGGAGACCGTGAAGTTCCGGCTGACGATGCACCCGGACGACGACGGCCAGGTGTGGAGCTGGGTCTCGGAGCGCACCCCGGACCCGGCCACCCGCACGGTGCGGGCGCACCGGGTGGAGACCGGCCCGTTCGAGTTCATGGACATCTTCTGGGAGTACACCGAGACGCCCGAGGGCGTGCGGATGCGCTGGGTGCAGGACTTCCACATGAAGCCGCAGGCCCCCGTCGACGATGCCGGCATGACCGCGCACCTGAACCGGAACACGGCCATCCAGATGGCGCTCATCAAGGAAAAGGTCGAGGCCGCCTCCCTCGGGAAGTAGCCGCGCACGCACCTGCGGAGGTCACCGGTGACCGCTCTGCTCATCCCTCTCGTGCTGCTGATGAACGGGCTGGCGGCCGGGTGCATGCTCGGCACGCTGCTCGGCGGCTGGCCGCTGCTCGCGGGACTGCCCGACGAGGGCTACGTCAGGACGCACGCGTTCTTCTCCGGCCGCTACGACCCGTACATGCCCATCTGCACCCTGGGCACCCTGCTGGGCGACGCCGTGCTCGCCGCCACCGTCGGTGACGGCTGGGCACGGACCTGTTTCACCGCCGCGGCACTGCTCGCGCTGTGCACCGTGGTCATCTCGTTCGCCAAGAACGTCCCCGTCAACCGGTGGATCCGCACCGTCGACCCGGACAACCTGCCCGCCGGCTTCGACGCGACCCAGCGCCGCGGCCAGTGGGGCCGGTGGAACACGCGGCGCAGCGTGATCACCATGCTCGCCCTGCTGTCCAACTGCGCGGCGCTGGCCACGCTTCTTTGAGGAGGATATCGATGGATCTCGGTTTACGAGGGAAGAAAGCGCTGGTCACCGGTGGTACCCGGGGGGTCGGGCGCGGCATCGTGCTCGAGCTGGCCCGGGCCGGGGTCGATGTCATCACCTGCTACCTCCAGGAGGGCGAGCGCGTCTCGACCCTGGAGCGCGAGCTCAAGGAGATCGGCGGCGACCACCATGTGCTGCGCGCCGACGTCGGCGACCCCACTCAGGTCACGGAGCTGCTGGAGCAGGTCCGCACCCTGTACGGCCACCTCGACCTGGTGGTCAACAACGCCGGCACCATCAGCCACATCCCGTACGCGAAGCTGCCGTTCGAGGAGTGGCAGCGCATCGTCACCACCAACCTCACCTCCACCCACCTGGTGACCCAGGGCGCGCTGCCGCTGCTGGGCGCCGGCTCGTCCATCGTGAGCATCGGCTCCAAGGGCGCCGAGGCGGGCATACCGCTGCGGGCGCACTACACGGCGACGAAGTCGGCCCTGATCGGGCTCACGCGCTCGCTCGCCAAGGAGCTCGGCTCGCAGGGCATCCGCATCAACGTCGTCTCCCTCGGGGTCATCGAGACCGAGGCGCTGCACGCCCTGCCGCAGGAGGCGCGGGACCAGCTGGTCGAGCGGTACAGCAACAAGACCGCGCTGGGCCGGCTCGGCCTGCCCGACGAGGTCGCCGGCGCCATCCTCTGGCTCGCCAGCGACCTGTCGCGGTACGTCACCGGCGCCACGATCTCGGTCGACGGGGGGATCTCCTGATGGCCGGCGGGACGTTCCGGGTGATGCTGGAGATGACGATCAAGCCGGGCCTGGCGGCCGAGTTCGAGCAGGAGTGGCGCAGCGGCACCGACGCGGTGACCGGCCACCCCGCCAACATCGGCCAGTGGCTGGCCCGCAGCACCGCCGACGAGGACACGTACTACATCGTCAGCGACTGGACCGACGAGAAGGGCTTCCGCGCCTTCGAGGACGGCAAGGCCCACGTCGCCCACCGCGAGCGGCTGCACGCCTACCGGGCGTCCGCCACGTTCGACACGATGCGGGTGGTGGAGCACATCGAAGGTGCCGCCCATGCCCGGTGAAGTGCTGGTGATGATCCATCACCAGGTGCGCGACGAGGCCGAGCGGGCCGGGCTGCGGGAGGCGTACCACCTGGTCAGCAAGCGGCTGGCCGACGTGCCGGGCATGCTCGGCAACGAACTGCTGCAGTCCGCCGTCGACCCGACCGCCGTGGTCGTGGTGAGCCGGTGGGCGGACCTGGCGGCCTTCCGCGTCTGGGAGGAGGGGGCCGGGCACCGCGGCGACACCGCGCCGCTGCGGCCCTACCGCGACACCCGGCTCGCCGTCCCCTTCGGCATCTACGAGGTCGACGCCGCGTACTGAGGACCCACAGAAGGAGGAGGAGATGGAGCAGGGACTGGCCGGCAAACGTGTCCTGATCACCGGCGGGACCCGGGGGATCGGCCGCGCCTCGGCGCTGGCCCTCGCCCGCGCCGGAGCGCGCGTCGCGGTGGTCTCACGGGGCGCGGGGGAGGACGCCGAAACGCTCACCCGGGAGCTGAAGGAGCTCGGCGACGGCCATCTGCTGCTCCAGGCCGACGTCACCGACGGACCCGAGGTCCGCCGGCTCGCCGAACAGGTGCGGGAGGCGTTCGGCACGCTGGACGTGCTGGTGAACAACGTGGGCGTGGACGGCCAGGTCTGGTTCGGCGAGCTGCCGGAGACCGAGTGGCACCGGGTCCTCGACCACAACGTCACCTCGGCCTACCTGGTGACCCAGGCCGTGCTCGACCTGCTCGCGGACGGCGCCTCGGTGATCAACATCGGGTCGTCCGTCGCGCTGCGCGGCCGGGTGCGCGGGGTGCACTACACCGCGTCCAAGGCCGCGCTGATCGGGCTGACCCGGGCGCTGTGCAAGGAGCTCGGCCCGCGGTCCATCCGCGTCAACACCATCGCCCCCGGCCTCACCGAGACCGAACCGGGCGCCGGGCTGCCGCCGGAGGCCGTGGAGCGCATCGTCGGGATGACGGCGCTGGGCCGGATCTGCCAGCCGGACGACGTCGCCGGCGCGGTGCTCTTCCTGGCGGGCGACACCTCGCGGTACGTCTCGGGCGCCACGCTCAACGTGGACGGCGGTGTGTGACGTGGACATCGGACTGGGTCTGCCCACCACCGTGCCCGACAAGTCGGGGACCGAACTGCCCGCCTGGGCGCGCGAGGCCGAGCAGGCCGGCTTCGCCGGCCTCGGCGTGCTGGACCGGCTGGTGTACGACAACTTCGAGCCGCTGGTCTCGCTGGCCGCGGCCGCCGCGGTCACCAGCCGGATCAAGCTCGCCAGCACCATCCTCATCGCCGGGTACCGCGGCGGGGCGGCGCTGCTCGCCAAGCAGGCGGCGACCGTCGACGCGATCTCCGGCGGCCGGCTGACCCTCGGGGTCGCCGCCGGCGGCCGGGAGGACGACTACCACGCCACCGGCGCGGACTACCCCGGACGCGGACCGCGGCTCGACGCCCTCCTGGAGGAGCTGCGCGCCACCTGGGACGGTGCGGGCCCGGTGCCCGGCATCGGCCCGCGGCCGGGCCGCCCGGACGGGATCCCGCTGCTGGTCGGCGGCCACTCGCGAGCCGCGATGCGCCGTGCGGCGAAGTACGGCACCGGCTGGATCGCCGGTGGCAGCTCCGCCACGGACTACGGCGAGCTGGTGCGCCGCGCGAAGGAGGAGTGGACCGCGGCGGGCCGCACCGACCGGCCGCGGATGGTCTCGCTGGTGTACGCCTGCCTCGGCCCGGACGCCGGACCGACGGCGGGCCGCTACCTGCGCGACTACTACTCCTTCGTGACCGTGAAGGCGGAACGGGCCTCCACCGGGGTGCTGGTGGACCCGGCGCAGATCCGCGAGGCCGTGGGCGCCTACGAGCGGGCCGGCTGCGACGAGCTGATCCTGCTGCCGTGCACCGCGGACCTCAAGCAGGTCGGCCTGCTGGCGGAGGCGGCTCTCTGAGGCGCGCCGCCGTTCCACCCCCGCGCGAAAGGCCGCGGCCCGGACCTGGAGTCCGGGCCGCGGCCTTGTGCTGTCCGTGGTGCGCGGCCCCGCCGTGCGCGCGGTGGGAATGCCGGGGGCGGCCCGTCGCGTCAGGTGCGACGGGCCGCCCCCGGCGGTCTCAGTGCGCGGCAGGTGCGGCGACCGGTTCCAGGCCCGCCGCGCGGGCGAGGACCTCGCCGAGCACGCCGTCGGGGTCCTGGGCCGAGCCGTCCGAGCGCCAGGTGACGAACGCGTCCGGCCGTACCAGTACGGCGCCGCCGGGCTCGATCCCGTAGACGCTGTGGAAGTCGCGGTCGTCGCGGTCACAGGGCCGCAACTCGGCTTCCGCGCCGACCACATGGGCCTTCAGGGGCACTCCCAGCGCCTCCGCGGCGCGGGTGGCCGCCGTGGCCCAGGCGGCCCCGGCGGGGTCGGTGAGCAGCACGTAGGAGTCCCAGAACAGGTCGATGGTGGAGAGGGTGGCACCGTCCCGCTCCAGCCACAGGTGCGGTGCCCGGGTGCCGGGCTCGCCGGTGAGTTCCAGGTGCGGGGTGAGGACGGGTCCCGGCTTCTCACTGCTGATCGCCGTGGACACGTACCGGTAGCCGAGGGTGATGATGATGTCGTCCACCATCGTCGCCCGGTCCTCGTCCGAGGCGTAGCCGTGCCGGATGCGGTTGCGGACCATCGCCTGCTCGGCCATGGCCGAGCCGACCGCGTGCCGCTCGTCGTGGTAGGTGTCGAGGAGGCTGTCCCCGGCCCAGCCCTTGATGACCGCCGCCAGCTTCCACGACAGGTTGTGCGCGTCGTGGATGCCGGTGTTGGCGCCGAAGCCGCCGGCCGGCGGGTGCAGGTGCGCGGCGTCCCCGGCGAGGAAGACCCGCCCGGTGCGGAAACGCTCGGCGACCAGCTGGGCGCCCTGCCACGGGACCTTCGCGACGATCTCCACGTCCATCGCGGGCCGCCCGGAGGCCGCCCGGACGATCTCGACGCAGCGCTCGTCGGTGAAGTCCTCGGGCTTCTCGCCCTGGTCGGGGTGGTAGATCGGGGCGGCCAGGAACGGGTTGCAGCCGTGCAGCCGGGACAGCCCCATCAGGGTCCCGCCCACGTTGGCGTAGCACAGGATGAACGGGCGGTCCTTGAGCATGGCCTCCAGTTCCGGGGCGGTGAAGTAGATGCTCAGGGCGTCGAAGACGGTGCCCCGGCCGCTGCGTTCCACGCCGAGCTGCTGGCGTACCGCGCTGTTGGCGCCGTCCCCGCCGACCAGGTAGCCGGCCCGGATGGTGAAGCGCCTGCCGGTGTCGAGTTCCTCGGCGACGGCGGTGACGCCCTCGTCGTCCTGGGTGAACTCCACCAGCCGGGTACCGAAGCGGATGTCGGAGCCGAACTCCCGCGCCTTGTCGACGAGGACCTTCTCGTAGCGGTCCTGGCCGCAGCCCATCACCCGCTCGGGGCTGACGGTGGGGCCGTCCAGCGAGGGCGACTCCAGGACGACGGCCTTGTCGATCTCGGCGAAGGTGTCGACCTGGATGATCCCGCCCTCGAAGAACGGGTGCGAGTCACCCATCTCCAGGGCCCGGATCTCCTCGCGGATCCCGGCGGCGCGGAACAGCTCCAGGGTCCTGGCCTGCAGGCCGGGAGCGCGTGGCAGGGTCGAGGTGGCCGACCGCTTCTCGAGCAGCATCGTGCTGATCCCGTGGCGGCCGCTGAAAAGGGCGGTGGACAGGCCGACCGGCCCGGCTCCCACGATGAGAACAGGGATGTTCACGTCATACATGTGTATCCCCTCAGGAACACTGCCATGCGGACTGTCCGCGGCACAGGGTCAGGGGTACTGACCTGGGCTCGAGGATGCCTGGCATCCGGGTCGGGCCCGCCCCGCCGCCTGCGGTTCGAGGCCCTTTCGAGGTCAGCTCCATGCGGGACTGCGAAGTTCACGCGATGGCACCGGCGCCTGGGAGCCAGGCGTCCAGGAAGGAGTCCGCCCGATGACGACCAATCCCCCGGACGTCAGCACGGCCGCCGGGATCCTCCGGCTCGGCAACGCGTTCTGCGATGCCAAGGCCCTGCTCACCGCCGTGGAACTCGATCTGTTCACGCAGCTGCAGCAGGCACCGGGCGGCAAGGCGACCGCCGACGAGGTGAAGGAACTGCTGTCCCTGCACGGCCGGGGACTGAGTGACTTCCTCGACCTGCTCGTGGCCCTTCAGGTGCTGGAGCGCGCCGAGGGCGGCGCGTACCGCAACTCCTCCGGCACCGCCCGGCACCTGGTCCGCGGAGGGGACGCCTACATCGGCGGCTTCCTGCTGCGGTCCAGCCGCAACCTGTACCCGGCCTGGGGCCGGCTCGAAGAAGCCCTGCGGACCGGCAAGCAGCAGTCCGGCAGCGACTTCGAGCAGGTCACGCAGAACCCGGCGATCCTGCGCCAGTTCGTCGGCAGCATGGACGCCTTCACCAACGTCCTCGGCGCCGAACTGGTCAAGGCCTTCGACTGGTCCGGCTTCTCCTCGGTCCTGGACGTCGGCGGCGCGCGCGGCAACCTCTGCTCGCAGATCGTCCGCGCCCAGCCGCACCTGGCCGGGCACGTCTTCGACCTGCCGGCGATGGCGCCGCTCGCCGCGGAGCTCGCCACCGAACTGGGCCTGACCGGCAAGGTCGAGTTCCACGGCGGCAGCTTCTTCGACGACCCGCTGCCGCAGGCCGAAGTGGTGGTCCTGGGCCACGTCCTGCACGACTGGGACCCCAGCCAGCGCAGCTACCTGGTCCACAAGGCCTACGACGCGGTGCTGCCCGGTGGTGCGCTGCTGGTCTACGACCGGATGCTCGACGACGAGCCGGAGCACGCCGAGAACCTGGTGATCAGCCTCGACATGCTGCTGGTGACCGACGGCGGCTCCGAGTACCCGGCCGCCGAGGTGACCGGCTACGCCGAGCACGCCGGCTTCACCGGCATCGAGGTCTCCCCGCTGAGCGACTACGACACCCTGATCGTCGCCCGCAAGCCCGCCTGACAGCGCGGGTCGCCCGCAACGAAGTGAGCCCCCGGGTCCTGGATCAGGACCCGGGGGCTCACCGCTGTGCGCGGAGGGATCGCGCGGGCGGCTCAGCCCGCGGGCTGCGGCTCCCGCTCGGGCTCGGCCCGCCCGGCACGGGTCGCCGGGGCCGGGGTGCCGAAGACGGCCTTCGACGGCCACCACGCGCGGTCGCCGAGTTCCAGCGTCAGGGCCGGCACCAGCAGCGACCGTACGACGATGGTGTCCAGCAGCACACCGAACGCGACGATGAAGGCCTGCTCGGCCATGGCCACCATCGGCACGACCGCCAGGGCCGCGAACGTCGCCGCCAGCACCACGCCGGCCGAGGTGATGACCCCGCCGGTGCGCCGGAGCGCGAAGAGCGTCCCCTCGCGCGTGCCGTGCAGCAGGGCCTCCTCCCTGACCCGGTGCATCAGGAAGATGTTGTAGTCCACGCCGAACGCCACCAGGAAGACGAAGCCCATCAGCGGTACCGAGGGATCCGCGTTGGCGAAGTGGAAGACGTGGTTGAACACCAGGGCCGCCACCCCCATGCTGGCCGCGTACGACAGCACCACGGTGGCGATCAGCAGCAGCGGGGCGATGAGCGACCGCAGCAGCAGGGCGAGGACGATCAGGATCGCGATCAGCACCAGCGGGACGACGACCTTGAAGTCGCGGACCCCGCCGACCCGGGTGTCGATCGAGGTGGCGGTGAAGCCGCCGACCTTGGAGTCGGAGCCGGGCACCGCGTGGACCACGTCCCGCAGGTGCTTGACCGCGTCGACGGCGGCCGGCGCGTCGGGGGTGGTGGCCAGCACGGCGTCGAGCTCCGTGTAGCCGCCGACCTCCTTGGGCAGCCGGGTCACCGAGGTGATGCCGGGGACACCGCGGGCCGCGGCGGCCACCTGCTCGGCCGTGGCGGCCTTGGTGATGATGGTGACCGGGACGCCCGAGCCGCCCGGGAAGTGGGCGTTGAGCACCCGCTGGCCGTGCACCGAGTCGGGCTTCTTGGTGAAGTTCTCCGACACCGAGAGCCCGTCGGCCCGGAACTGCGTGGTGAAGGCCGCGGCCAGCACCAGCAGCAGGCCCGCGGTGATCCAGATGCGGCGCGGCCGGCGGCCGACCAGGCCGGCGACCCTGCCCCACACCCCTTCGCCGGTGCGCTCGGCGGTGCCGAAGGCGGGGCGGAAGGGCCAGAACGCGCCGCGGCCCAGCAGCGCGAGCGCCGCCGGCACGAAGGTGAGCGCGGCCAGCAGGGAGGCGGCGATGCCGACCGCGGCCACCGGACCCATGCTGCGGTTGCTGTTGAGGTTGCTGAACAGCAGGCACAAGGTGCCCAGGATGACGGTGCCGCCGGAGGCGAGCACCGGCTTGAGCACCGCCCGCCAGGCGGTGGCCAGCGCGTCGTACTTGCTCTCGGTCCTGCGCAGCTCCTCCTGGTAGCGGCTGACGAGCAGCAGCGAGTAGTCCGTCGTCGCGCCGACGACGAGCACCGAGAGCACGCCCTGGCTCTGGCCGGTCAGCGTGAGGCCGCCGTGCCGGGTCAGCCCGTAGACCACGGCGGCGGCCACCCCCGACGCGAAGGCGATGCCCAGCAGGACCAGGACGGGCAGCGTGGGACTGCGGTAGACGAGCACCAGGACCAGGATCACCAGCCCGACGGCGACCACCAGCAGTTGGCCGTCGATGCTGCTGAAGGCGCCGCCGAAGTCGGCGTACATGCCGCCGAGGCCGGTCACGTGGCCGGTCAGTCCGGGATGGCTGTCGGCACTGGCGCGCAGTGCCTTCACCGCGTCCGTGACCGGGTCGATCTGGTTGACCAGCGGGACGGTGAACTGCAGCGACCGTCCGTCCTTGGCCAGTGTGACGGGGCTGACCTGCCCCGTCACACCCTTCAGCTTCGCCGCCGCGGCGGCGTCCGAGGCGACCGCCCGCTGATCGGCGGCGGTGATGCCGGACGCGCGCTCGTAGACGACGACCGCGGGATAGGTCTTGTTGTCGGAGAACTGGGCCTGCTGCTTGTCGGCGTGCACGGACTCGGCCTTGGCGGGCAGGTAGGCGGCGCCGTCGTTGGTGACCACGTCGCCGAGCTTGCCCTCGAACGATCCGGTCGCACCGCTCACCAGTAGCCATCCGAGGACGAGCAGCAGTGGCACCAGCCACCGCAGCCGGCGACCTGACGCCTCTGTGCGTCTACGGGTCATGGTGGGGCACCTCCGTACATCGGCGGCAGTTCGTAACGAACCGGGGCGGCCATGGTCCCGGTAGGGGCTTGAGCGCAGCTCGAGCAACCACCGCAAGGATCCGGCCAGTCAGTGGCTCGAATGGGGGTTGGAAATGACCAGAATCAAGCCGGTGCGGACACTCACCGGCGCCTGTTTCACCGCGGTCCTGCTCTTCGCGATGGCGGCACCCGCGTCCGCGGGCGCCACCGGGACCACGCGATACGTGGACTGCGCGGCCGGCAGCGACAGCGCTGCCGGAAGCAGCACCACCACTGCCTGGCGCAGCCTGTCCAAGGTCAACGCCACGGTGCTGCACCCCGGGGACACCATCCGCTTCAAGGCCGGCACCAGCTGCGGGGGCACGCTCACCCCGCGCGGCTCGGGAACGGCACAACATCCGATCACGGTCAACACCTACGGATCAGGTTCGGCCGCCCGGATCGATGGCCAGGGCGCCACTTCGGCCGTCTTCCTGCACAACGTCGAGGGGTACGTCCTGCGCCACCTCGACGTCACGAACACCGGTCCCGCGCCCGCGGCGACCCAGCAGCGCGTCGGGGTGTACGTGCTGCTGGACGACTACGGGACGGGCCGGCACTACACGCTCGACAACCTGACCGTGCACGACGTCAACGGCTGCGACTGCCGCGACAACGACACCAGCGGCGGCATCGTGTTCTCCGCGGGCGGCGCCGCGGTACCGACCGGCTTCGACGACATCCGCGTGACGGGCAACCGGGTCACCCACGTGGACCGGGCGGGCATCGGCATCGCCTCGCACTGGCAGCGCCGGGCGACCAACCCGACGGGTCCGGGCACGCAGTTCGTGCCGAACACCCGCGTCCTCATCGAGGGGAACCGCGTCAGTGACACCGGCGGCGACGGCATCATGGTCGTCAACGGTGTGGACACCCTCGTGCAGCGCAACACCGTCGCGGGGTACAACACCCGCTCGACCGACTACAACGTCGGTGCCTACGCGTGGAACTCCGACCGGGCGGTGTTCCAGTTCAACGAGGTCTCCGGAGGCGTCAGCCCCGGCATGGCCTTCGACCTGGAAGGCGGCAGCACGGACACGCTCTACCAGTACAACTACAGCCACGACAACGGCGCGGGCTTCCTGTTCATCTGCCCGTCGGGCGTCAGCGCGAGCGGCGGCGTGGTCCGCTACAACATCAGCCAGAACGACCGCGGGGACGGGTTCTTCGGCGTCATCACCAGCCCCTGCGGGGACGAGCCCGGCACGAAGATCTACAACAACACCGTCTACGCGCCGACCGCCGCGAACCTGATCCAGGTCTACGGCGCCTCGACGATGCAGCTGACCGACAACATCTTCGTCGGCAGCCCCGCCGGATCGGTGATCAGCGACGCGTCCAGCACCTACAGCCACAACCTGTACCACAACGTGGCCGTGGGATCGCCGCTGGGCGCCGACCCGCTGACGGGTGATCCGCTGCTGACCGCACCGGGCACCGCGCACTCGCGCACCGACACCGCCGGCTACCGGCTGCGCACCGGCTCGCCGGCGCTGCACACCGGCGCACCGGTCGCGGACAACGGCGGCCGGGACTACTTCGGCAACCCCGTCCCGTCCGGATCCCCGAACGTCGGGGCGTACCAGGGCTGCGCCGTCGGGTAGCGGCGGCCGGTCCGGTCAGTGGGGTCCGGAGACGGCCGAGGCCAGATAGGCCGGGAAGTCCGGCCGCTCCGGGGCCACCACATGGCGCACCCAGGCGTCCCGTTCGTGCGCCATCGCGGCCATCTCCCAGATGCACGCGGTGGCGTACGCGGGCGCCTCGACGGGCGCGGCCAGCGCGTCCCAGTCGGCGAGCCAGGTGCGGGTGTGCAGGATCAGCCGGTTGCGGCTCCACCAGCCCACCACCACGTAGCAGGCGTCCTCGTCCTCGTGCACGACGCTGAACGCGTGCGACGGGAGGTCGGGGTACGGGTCCGGCAGCGAC
This sequence comes from Streptomyces sp. NPDC006733, assembly GCF_040636125.1. Classification (NCBI taxonomy): domain Bacteria; kingdom Bacillati; phylum Actinomycetota; class Actinomycetes; order Kitasatosporales; family Streptomycetaceae; genus Streptomyces; species Streptomyces sp. NPDC006733. Next base: position 18,238 of record NZ_JBEYJD010000076.1, read on the forward strand.
AGCCGCACACCGCGCCGCGCGAACTCCAGGACGTCCGGCGCCGGCACGTCGCGGAACGACGAGACGGTGTAGCGCTTGACGGTCCAGCCGTGCTCCGACTCCGGGGCCAGGGTGCTCAGGGCGCGCGGCCGGTACTCGACCGGGCGCTCGCCGACCTGCGTCTGAGGGGTCATGGCGGTAGATGGTGACACGCCGCGCGACGGCCGCCAACCTCCCCTTGAGGGCCCTTCGAGCCCCGCGCGTGACGATGGCGCCGAGAGATCCATGCCCGCGCGTAGGGAGAACTCCTGTGCAGAAGTTCAGCATCGACGACTCGGCCCTCACGAGCGAGTACGGCATCCACATCGGACGCTGGGAGCAGTACGCGGCCGCGGCCGGGCTGCCCTTCAGCGCCATGTGGTGCCAGGTTCCCGCCAACTCGCGCAGCGTGCTGGACCACCACCCCGAGGTCGAACTCGCCGTGGTCGTCGGCGGCGACGCCGTCTTCACGGTGAACGGCGAGGACACCGCGGCCCCCGCGGGCAGCGCGATCCTGCTCACGCCGGGCGACCGCCATGTGATCACGGCGGGCGACGAGCCGGTGCGGATCCTCAGCATCTACTGGCTGCCGGACGGCCCCGCCGCCACCGGGACGGAGCCCGAGCAGGCGGCGGCGGCCGATGCCCGCTGACCGCGAACCCGGCACCACCGTCGTCCTGTCGCCGCCGCCCACCCCGAACGGCCCGCTGCACCTGGGCCACCTCGCCGGGCCGTACCTGGCCGCCGACCTCGCGGTGCGCGCCGCCCGCCGCCGCGGTGAGCGGGTGCTCGCGCTGTGCGGCCTCGACGACCACCAGAACTACGTCCTGGCCAAGGCCCGCCAGGAGGACACCGGCGTCCGCGAGCTGCGCGACCGCTACGCCGCGCTGATCCGCGAGGTGTTCGACCGCGTCGGCGTCGGCCACGACGGCTTCACCGAGCCGCTGGACGACCCGGAGTACCGCTCGGCGGTCGCCGGGTTCCTCGGCGAGCTGGTGGAGGCCGGCACGCTGCCGGTGGAGGAGTGGCGGACCCCGGTCTGCGCGAACTGCCCCGGCATCGCCCACCACGCCTACGTCAGCGGGCGCTGCGCGCACTGCGACGGCCCGTCCGGCGGCGGCACCTGCGAGGGGTGCGGCAGCTACACGCCCGCCGACGCGCTGGTCGAACCCAGCTGCACCCGCTGCGGCGAGCCCGCGACCGAGACGCGGACGGTGACCGGACCCGTCCTGCGCCTGGAGGAGTACCGGGAGGTGCTGCGGGACGTCTGGTACCGGGCCGCCCTGCCGCCCCGGGCCCGGGAACTCGTCGCGCGGCTGCTCGACGGGCCGCTGCCGACCGTGCCGTTCAGCTACCCCACCGACTGGGGCATCGAGGCGGACGGCTTCCCCGGCCAGCGCGTCGACGTGTGGGCCGAGATGGGCCTGGGCTATCTGCACACCATCGGCCGGCAACTGCAGCCGGCCGCCACCGGACTCGCCGAGCACGTCAAGGCGTGGGACGGCGTCGACTCCGTGTGGACCTTCCTCGGGCTGGACAACGCGTTCTACTACCTCGCCCTGTTCCCCGCGCTGTTCACCGCCGCCGGGGTACCGCAGCGCGTGCACGGCGGGCTCGTCGTCAACGAGTTCTACCGGCTCGACGGGGCGAAGTTCTCCACCAGCCGCGGCCACGCCGTCTGGGCCCACGAGCTGCTGCGGCAGGAGGACCCCCGGGCGGTGCGCGCGTTCCTCAGCTGGGACCGGCCCGCGCCGCACGCCACGAACTTCACCTGGGCGCGGTACCGCGCCGCCACGGCCGGCTGGGACCTGGGCGCGGGCGGCGGCCCCGACCCCGCCGAGCTCGCCCGCGCCGAACAGGCCCTGACCCTGCGGACGTTCGACAGCGCGCTCGCCGCCCGCTGCCTGCTCGGCGGCTCCGGCGGCCCGCCGGGCAGCCTGCTGGACGTCCTGACGGGCGGCGGATCGGCGGCCGGGACATGAGGGTCTGCGTGGTCGGCGGCGGACTCGCCGGCATGCTGCTCGCCTGGCGGCTGGTGCGCCACCCCGGCGTACGCGTCACCCTGGTCACCGGAGCGCCCGGCACCCGGGACTCCACCGCGGTCTCCGGCGGCCTCGTGCGCGGCTTCGAGGCCGACCCGCAGGCCGCCGAACTGGCCGCGCGCAGCCTGCAGGAACTGCGCGCCAGCGCGCTGCTGCGCGAATGGTCGCAGTACCAGGAGACCGGCTCGCTGTACCTGCTGCACGCCGCTCCGCCGCTGCGCCGGCTGATCGACGTGGACCGCAGCCTGCCCGGTTCCGTGCTGATCCTCGACCGCCGCGAACTGGTCGCCCGGTACGGCTTCGGCGGGCTGCCCGAGCAGACGGCGGCGGTGCTGGAACGGCACGCCGGGTACATCTCGCCGGACGCGCTGCGGCACGGCGCGCGCGCCGACTTCGCCGCCCGCGGCGGGGTGCTGGACAGCACCGACCTGCGGGCGCTCGACCGGCCGGAGGGCGGCGAGCTCGGCTACCGCACCGGCGCCGGGCGCGGCACGGCCGACCTGGTGGTGCTCGCCGCCGGCGGCTGGACCGGCCGGCTGCTGACCCGGCTGGGCCTGCCCGCCCCGCAGCTGCGCACCAAGGTCATCCAGTGCGCCCTGTACGCCACGGCGGGCGACCACCCGCCGCCCTTCGTCGACGAGACCAGCGGACTGTACGGGCGCCCGGCGGGCCCCGGCCGGATGCTGCTGGGACTGCCCACCGACCGCTGGGACACCGACCCCGGCCAGCGGGTCTTCCTCGACCGCGAGGAGCGCGCCGTGCGGGAGGCCGCCGCGCTGCGGCTGCCCGGCCTGGCGCTCAACCCGCCGCACCACTTCACCGCCATGTCCGAGGCCTACGCCCCCGAGGGCCGGCTCGCCCTGCGCGCGGCGCTGCCCTACCCGAGCGGCCTGTTCACGTTCACCGGAGGCAGCGGCGGAGCCGCGAAGACCGCGCTCGCCGCCTCGTCCGCGGCGGCGGGCGAACTGCTGGCACCGATCCCGATCACCGAGGGGGAGCGTTCATGACCGACCACGCGCGCAGCGCCCTGGAGGCCGTCTGCCCGGACCGGGTGATCGCCCCCGGCCATCCCGCGTACGACCGGGTGCGGCAGCTGTTCAACGGGATGCACGACCACCGGCCGCGGCTGATCTGCCTGCCGGCCGACACCGCCGAGGTGCAGGGCGCCGTCCGGGCCGCCCGCGACGCCGGCCTGCCGACCACGATCCGCGGCGGCGGCCACAACATCGCCGGCTCCGGCTCGCTCGACGACGGACTCGTCATCGACCTGCGGCTGCTGAACCGGACCGCGGTCGACCCCGTCGAGCGCCTCGCCCGCACCGGCGGCGGCTCCACCTGGGCCGACTTCGACCTGGCCACCACCGGGTTCGGGCTGGCCAGCACCGGCGGCACGTTCGACGACACCGGCGTCGGCGGCCTCACCCTCGGCGGCGGCATCGGCCACCTCATGGGCCGCCACGGACTGGCCTGCGACAACGTCGAGTCGTACGTCCTGGTCACCGCCGACGGCGAGCGGCTGCACGTCAGCCCGCACACCGACCCCGAACTGGACTGGGCGCTGCGCGGCGCCGGCCACAACTTCGGGGCCGTCACCGAGTTCACCTTCCGGCTGCACCCCGTCGAGCGGGTCTACGGCGGCTACGTGGCCTACCCGGGCAGCGACCCGGGCGCCGCCGTCCGGCTCTTCCGCGACCTCATGCTGGAAGCGCCCGACGACCTCACCTGCACGATGCTCCTGGAGCGCTACGGCCCCGGCCAGGGGCCCGCGGCCGTGATGAGCGTCTGCTACGCGGGCGACGACGAGGAGTACCGCGCCACCCTCGACAAGACGCTGCGCAGGATCGACGTCCTCGACTGGCGGATCGAGCACCGCAGCTACGTCTCCATGCAGCTGTGCCTGGGGCGGCTGCCGTTCGGGCTGCGCCACTACTGGAGCGCCCGGCTGGTCGACGGCCTGCCCGACGACCTGGTGGACACCGTCGCCGCGCGCTTCCAGGAGGCGCGGATCACCGACCCGTTCAACGACACGGTGCTGCTGGAGCCCATCAACGGCGCGGTGCGCAGGGCCTCCTCCGCCGGGAGCGCCGTCCCGTTCCGCGACGCGGCCTTCAACGTCACCGGCATGGCGATCTGGGACCCCGCGCACCCGGAGGCCGACGCGCAGCAGACCGCGTGGGCCAAATCCGTCGCCGCCGCCGCGGAGCCGCACGGCCGCTGGGGTGACGGCTACATCAACTACGTCGGCGACAGCGTCGCACCCGCCGCCGACCGGGCGCTGCGCACCTTCGGGCCCGAGGCGTACGGCCGGCTCGCGGCCCTCAAGCGCCGGCTGGACCCGGACAACTTCTTCCGCTCCAACTACAACGTCGCCCCCGGCAGCGCCCGGTGAGCTACGACGGACGGGTCTTCCGCTCGCAGGCGGCGGAGACCGCCGCCGGGGACGCGACGCCCACCGGGCACTACCACCAGAGCGGCGACCTGGTGTGGGCGGAGTTCTCCGGCGGCGCGGTGCGCCTGGGCCGGCTGGTCGGTACGGCCGGGCCCGACGGCGTCCTCACCGCGGCCTACAGCCAGGTGCTGGACGACGGCCGGGTGGTGTGCGGCAGCGTGCTGAGCACCCCCGAGCCGCTGCCCGGCGGGCGGGTGCGGCTGCGGGAGGAGTGGACCCGGACGGACGGATCCCGCGGGACCTCGTGGATCGAGGAGGTCCCGCGGGACTGAGCCGCGTCCTCAGCTCTGCAGGTAGCGGCGCAGCTCCCAGTCGGTGACCTCCCGGTGGTAGCGCGCGAACTCCGCCCGCTTCGCGTCGGCGTAGTAGTCCGCGTAGGCCCCGTTCGGCACCTTGCCGAGCCCCTCGCGCAGCACCCCGTCGGCGACCAGCTCGTCCACCGCGTGCAGCAGGGTGGGCGGCAGCGGGCGCAGCCCGGCGGGGGCGGCGGCCTCCAGGTCGCGGGCGACCGGGTCGCCCGGGTCGGCGCCGCGCGCGACCCCGTCGGCGCCCGCCGCGGCGATGCCGGCGATGGCCAGGTACGGGTTGGCCGCGCCGTCCACGCAGCGCACCTCGATCCGCCCGGTGTCCGGGATGCGGACCAGGTGGGTGCGGTTGTTGCCGCCGTAGCTGGCGTAACCGGGCGCCCAACTCGACCGGGACAGGGTATCGGCGCCGGCGCCGAGCCGCTTGTAGGAGTTGACGGTGGGGCAGGTCAGCGCCATCAGACCGGGCGCGTGCTGCAGCAGCCCGGCGATGAAGCCGTAACCCAGCCGCGAGGTGTTCAGCCCGCGCGGGTCGGCGGTGTCGTCGAACAGCGACCGCTCGCCCTCCCACAGCGACACGTGCAGGTGCAGCCCGCTGCCGGTGAGGTCGGTGAACGGCTTCGGCATGAAGGTCGCGATCAGACCCGCCCGGTGGGCGGCCATCTTCGCCAGGTGCCGGAAGACGATTACCCGGTCGGCGGTGCGCAGCGCGTCCGCGTAGCCGAAGTTGTGCTCGAACTGGCCGTTGGCGTCCTCGTGGTCGTTGGAGTAGTTCTCCCAGCCCAGCTGGTCCAGCGACCGGCTGATGGTGGACAGGTGGTCGAAGGCGCGGGTGGCGGCGTTGGCGTCGTAGCAGGGCGAGTCGGCGGTGTCGAGCTCGTCGGCGACGCTGATCGAACCGTCCTCGGCCCGCCGCACCAGGAAGTACTCGGGCTCCGCGCCGACCTTCAGCTGCCGGCCCTGTTCGGCGAGCAGCCGCAGCTGGTTGCGCAGGATGTGCCGGGGGGCGTACGGCCAGGGCTGCCCCTCGACGTACAGATCGCACTGGATGATGCCCAGGCCGTCCTGCAGGGGAGCCCTGACGTACGAGGTGACGTCGGGGATCGCGACGACGTCGGGGTCGGCCGACGACTGGCCCAGACCGTCCGCCGCGTTGCCGGCGAAGCCCAGCCCGTCGGTCAGCAGCTGGTCCAGCGTCCGCACCGGGGCCAGCTTCGCGCAGGGCTTTCCGTACAGGTTGACGAACATGACCAGCAGGAACTCCACGCCGTCCCGGGCGATCGCCCGGGCCAGCTCCTCGGCGTCCCTCGGTGGTGCGGGTGACAACGCCGTCATCGCGGCCTCCAGGGGGTGACAAACGCATAGGTGACTCGACGCTCCACGGTGTCCGTCGCGGCTCGTGCCGGGCTTGAGACCAACCGGTCAGCATCCGCGCCAGGAGAGCCGGCGGCAACCGCGGCCCGATGCCAGGAGGACGCAGTGACCATTGAGCGGACAGCGTTGATCACCGGAGCCAACCGCGGGCTCGGCCGCGCGGTCGCCGCCGAACTGCTCGGCCGGGGCCTGCGGGTGGTGCTCACCGCGCGGGACGGCGACGCGGCCCTCGCGGCGGCCGCCGAACTCGGGGCCGGCGCGTCCGCGCACGCGCTGGACGTGACCGACACCGAGAGCGTCAAGCGGGCCGCGGAGGACATCGGCCCGGTCGACGTGCTGGTCTCCAACGCCGGGGTGCTGCTGGACGTCGGCAGCGACCCGCTGAGCGTCTCCCTCGACCTGGTGCAGCGCACCTTCGCCGTCAACCTGATCGGCAGCTGGCGGGTAGCGCAGGCCTTCGTCCCGGACATGGTGCGGCGCGGCTGGGGCCGGGTGGTCTTCGTCTCCAGCGGCACCGGCTCCTTCAGCCACGGCCTGTTCACCGCGAGCCCCGGCTACTCGGTGTCGAAGACGGCGGTCAACGGGCTCACCCAGATGCTCGCCGCCCAGACCGAGGGCTCCGGGGTGCTGGTCAACTCCGTCAACCCCGGCCCGGTCAGGACCCGCATGATGCCGCAGGCGCAGCGCACCGCCGAGGAGGCCGCCCGGGACATCGCGGACGCGGCCACCCTGCCGGACGGCGGCCCCAGCGGGACCTTCCGCCGCGGGGAGCAGACCTTCCCCTGGTGACCTGCGCCGCGGGACGCCCGGGGGCCGGGCCGGTGC
>NZ_JBEYJD010000077.1:0-24471 GCF_040636125.1 Streptomyces sp. NPDC006733
GCCGGGGCGAGGAAGTAGGGCGTGTGCCGCCCCGACCCGCCCACCCCGTCCGGTGGTGTCGTCAGCGCGCGAGGGCCTTCTCCAGCTCGGCCTTGCGCATGGACGAGCGACCCGCGATGCGGCGGCGCTGGGCCTCCGCGTACAGCTGGTCGAAGGTGCGGGTGCTCGGGCCGGTGCGCGAGCGCAGGCTGACGCGCCGTGCCGCGGGAGCGGCCGCAGTGCGCGCGGGGGTACGCGTGGACGCCTTCGCGGCGCGCTTCGGCGTGGCCGTGCGGACGGTGCGTGCCGTGCTCGCCTTGGCGGGACCGCGCTTGGGGGTGCTCTTCTTGACCTGCCCGCGCTGTACCCGCTTGGCACTGGACGTCTGCGGCATGTCTGCCTCCTGCTGTGATGTCTTCGATGCCGCCATGGTGGGTCCCAGGCGGTCCCGTTGATCGTCACGCCCCCGGAGGGGACGGGCATCCCGGGCGACGCCATTCGGGTAGCAACTCGGCGGCGGCGCCCGGTATCGGTCCCTCAGGGGCGGTCCCCGGTACCGCCTTCGGTCGGTGCGGACGTGTGCTGGCGGCCGCCGGGGCGCGGCGCGCCGCGGGAGTCCTCGATGCTGTCGCGGGCGGCCGCGGCGACGGCGTCGGCGGTGATGCCGAACTCCGTGTACAGCCGCTGGTAGTCGGCCGAGGCCCCGTAGTGCTCCAGGCTGACGATGCGGCCCGCGTCCCCGACGATCTCGCGCCAGCCCTGCCCGACGGCGGCCTCGACGCTCACCCGGGCGCGCACGGCGGGCGGCAGCACCTGGTCCTGGTAGCTCAGCGGCTGTTCGGCGAACCACTCGCGGCACGGCATGGACACCACGCGCACCGTCAGCCCGTCGGCGGCCAGCAGCTCCCGGGCGTCCAGGGCGATCGGCACCTCCGAACCCGTCGCCACCAGGATGACGTCCGGCACGGAGCCGGGGCCGCTGTCGGTGAGGACGTAGCCGCCGCGCGCGGCCTCGGAGGAAGCGGCGTACTCGCCGCTGTCGCGGTCCAGGACCGGCAGGTCCTGGCGGGTCAGCACCAGTCCGGTCGGCCGGTCGGTGTGCTCCAGGACGGCGCGCCAGCACGCGGTGGTCTCGTTGGCGTCCGCCGGGCGGACGACGTCGAGTCCGGGGATCGCGCGCAGCGCGGCGAGGTGCTCGACGGGCTGGTGGGTGGGGCCGTCCTCGCCCAGCCCGATGGAGTCGTGGGTCCACACGTAGACGGCGGGCAGCTTCATCAGCGCGGCCAGCCGGACGGCGGGGCGCATGTAGTCGGAGAACGTCAGGAAGGTGCCGCCGTAGGGCCGGGTCAGGCTCTGCAGGGCGATGCCGTTCAAGATCGCGCCCATGGCGTGCTCGCGGATCCCGAAGTGCAGCGTGCGCCCGTAGGGGCCGCCCTGGTACAGGGCCGTCTGCCGGTCGGTGGGCAGGAAGGAGGGCTCGCCCTCCATGGTGGTGTTGTTGCTCCCGGCCAGGTCCGCCGAACCGCCCCACAGCTCCGGCAGCACGTCGGCGAGCGCGCCCAGCACCTCACCGGAGGCCTTACGGGTGGCCATGCCCTTGGCGTCGGCGGGGAACACCGGCAGCGCGTCGTACCAGCCCTGCGGCAGCTCCCGCGTCTGGAGGCGGTCGAGCAGCGCGGCCTCCTTCGGGTGCTCCGCGCGCCAGGCCTCGTAGGAGGTCTGCCACTCGGCGTGCGCGGCCCGGCCGCGGTCGGCCACCTGCCGGGCGCGGGCCAGCACCTCGTCCTCGACGACGAAGTCGCGCCGGGGATCGAAGCCGAGCAGTTCCTTGGTGCCCGCGACCTCCTCGTCACCCAGCGCGGACCCGTGCGCCTTGCCGGTGTTGCGCTTGGTGGGGGCGGGCCAGCCGATGATGGTGCGCAGCACGATCAGCGAGGGGCGGCAGGTCTCCTGCCGGGCCTGCTCGACCGCGGTGAGCAGCGCGTCGACGTCCTCGACGTACGAGCCGGTGCGTGTCCAGTCGACGGTCTGCACATGCCAGCCGTAGGCGGCGTACCGGGCGGGGACGTCCTCGCTGAAGGAGACGTCGGTGTCGTCCTCGATGGAGATCTGGTTCGAGTCGTAGAACACCACCAGGTTGCCCAGCTCCTGGTGGCCGGCGAGGGAACTGGCCTCGGCGGTGACGCCCTCCATCATGTCGCCGTCCGAGGTGATCACGTACACGTGGTGGTCGAAGGGGCTGGCGCCCGGGGCGGCGGCCGGGTCCAGCAGGCCGCGCTCGCGGCGGGCGGCCATGGCCATGCCCACGGCGGAGGCCAGGCCCTGGCCCAGCGGTCCGGTGGTGATCTCCACCCCGCGGGTATGGCGGTACTCGGGGTGCCCGGGCGTCGCGGAGCCCCAGGTGCGGAGCGCCTGGAGATCTTCCAGTTCCAGGCCGTACCCGCTCAGGTACAGCTGGATGTACAGCGTCAGACTGGAGTGGCCGCAGGAGAGCACGAACCGGTCCCGGCCCAGCCATTGGTCGTCGGCCGGGTCGTGCCGCATGACCTGCTGGAAGAGCAGGTACGCCAGCGGCGCCAGGCTCATGGCGGTGCCGGGGTGGCCGTTGCCCACCTTCTGGACGGCGTCGGCGGCCAGCAGCCGGACGGTGTCCACCGCCCGCACGTCCACGTCGTCCCAGCCTGCCTGCCCGGCCACCGGCAGCGCCAGCCCCGGGTCGCGCCGCGCCGTCATCGGGGGTCGCGCCTGCTCCTGTGCGTCTGACATGCCGCTTCTCCTATGCGTCTCTCCGTGGCCGACGTGTCGGGGGCCGTCGTGCGGCACCGGATCACCAGTCTGGGCGGGCGTCGGGCACCGCGCGCGGCGAAGCCCCCCACGCCCCCGTCAGGGGCTCCTGTCCACTGCCGCCAGTTCCAGTCCTGCCGGCCGCCGACGGGCACCGCAGGGCCGTGGCGAGGACGTATCGCCGGTCGGCCGGTTTCCGCCCGGGCAATTGATCCAAGCCGCCTGCCGCACGGGTACCGACAGCTCTACTCTGGTCGGCACCATCGGAAACTTTTCTGGAGGTAACGGGGTGGAAGGGCGCAGACCGGCACGGGTCCGCAACGAGCTGCTGGCCGGGATAGCCGACGTGCTCCAGAACGCGGAGACCGTGCGCCAGCCGGGCGGCCGCGAGCTGTGGCTCTCCATGCTGGCGGAGGAACTGGCCCAGACCGTGGAGCCGTACACCGGCGAGGCGCTGCGCCCGTGGCTGCTGCGGCTGATCGAGCGGTGCGCCACCGTGCGCGACGGCCTGTCGTGCCTGGCGCGCTCGCTGGCCTACGTGGAGCAGAGCTCGACCACGGTCATGGCCATGTGGCGCATGGCCGACGAGTGGGAGGCGGTCGACTTCTTCGACGGCGCCGACCTGCGGCTGCTGCTGCCGGCGTTACAGAGCGTGGGACCGAGCGGGCTGGCGACGCTGGCCCGCCGGGCGAGCCGGTCGCGGGTCCAGGAGCTGCCACCCTGGTGCGATTCGGGATGGCACGTCTTCCTGCGGCTGGCAGGGTCCAACTCGGCGGAGGGCGAACTGCCGGCGAGCATGGCCTTCTTGACGCTGACCGCCGCCTGGCTGGTCGAGGAGGGCCAGCGCGACGCCGCCGAGCAACTGCGCCGCTGGAACGCGGGGCAGGCGCGCGTGTGGGGGCTGGAGAAGGAGATGGCGGAGTGGCAGACGGCCGGATTCACCCCCGCACCCCAGTCACTGGTCCCGGCCTATCTGATGATCCAGTTCGAGCCGGACGCCGGTGACTCGGAGAGCTACTACCTCTCGCACTGGCGCCAGTCCGACGCGGAGGGGTGGCATCCGGTCCCGGGCGAGACCGTGCACCTGCACCGGGACGACCTGCCCGCCGAGGTCGAGAAGCTCGTCGACGCCGCCGAGGAGATGTGGGCCGACCTGCGGCAACCGGTGATCCTGGAGTTCATCCTCCCCTGGGAGCTGCTCAACGAGCCCGTGGAGTGGTGGCACAAGGAATCCTCCTCCGCCTCCCCGACCCCGCTGGTCATGGACTACGCGGTGGCGGTGCGCAGCCTGGAACGGCTGCGCCGCGCCGCGTGGCACCGGCCCTGGCGCAAGAAGTGGGAGCAGCTCAAGGAACAGCCCGCGGAGAGCGAGGCGTACCGGCCTCGTCCGACCGGCGACCTCTCCTACTTCTTCCACCTGGAAAGGGAGTTGAAGGAGGACGAGCACGCGGTCTGCCTGGTGCTCAGCCAGCCGCCGGGCGGTGACGAGACCGGCCGCCAGGAGTTCCTGGCCGGCCTGCGGGCCGGGGTGCCCGCCATGATCTGGCACCGCGGCGACTGCGCCGACCCGCTGTTCCGGGAGGCGGTCAGCCAGCTCGTGCAGGACCGGGGGCTGGGCAGCCTCGCCGAACGGGCCGCGCAGTGGCGCAAAGAGGCGCTCGCTCTGGGGCCGGGGGCATGGGACGGCCACGTGGGGCGGCATCTGGCCATCCTTCTCGACGACCCCGAGCGCAAGCCCGGCCCGCCGGGACCCGAGCGCACGCCGGTTGAGTCCTGATCGACCTGTACCCGTGGAGTGGTGTGTACGACGGTCCGTGGGGCCAACCGACGAAGGAGGTCGTAATTTGGCCGATCTACAGCTTTTTCGCGCCGCAGGTGAGGGTTGGTTAAGGCTTTCGGGTCATCCTTCGCCGAGAGTGGCTTTGCGTCTTGCACCGTCGCCAGCACGCTGCGAGGCTTTGCACGTGGACGTCACGCGTGCCCGCAGACCGCGGGACTCCTCGGTCTCATTGCTGTCTTCCGGACGCAGTGAGAGCGCTTATGCGCAGTGACAACGACCAGGGCCCGCAAGCAGGCCCGTCGACACCCCTCCAGTCCCTCCGAGCCCTGAGCCGGCTCCGGGGGCCCGACGGCCAGGGCCGTCCCGAGGTACTGCTCGTCATCGACTCCTGCATCAGCATGAAGGTCTGGGACGAGACGATCGCCGCCGCGGCTGAGGAGCTCGCCGGCCTGGAGTCCCTGGGCGGCGTCGAAACGGTGCAGCTGCTGGGCACCGACGACACCCAGCCCGGCCGGATCGCGCTGGAGCGCCCCGAGACCCCCCTCGGCGGCAACCGGGTGGTGCTGGTGGTGACCAACGGGCTGGCCGCCGGCTGGCGCTCGGACGCCGTGCTGCCGCTGCTGCGGACCTGGGCCATGGCCGGCCCGCTCGCGGTGCTGCACCTGCTGCCCCAGCACCTGTGGTTCCGCACCGGCCTGGACGCGGCGCGGGTCACCCTCGCCGCGCCGCGCCCCTGGGTGCCCAACACCGGCCTGGTGTGCGCGTTACGCGAGACACCGCTGGAGGCGCTCGACGACGAGGCCGAGGCCGAACCGGCCGGCGTGCCCGTGCCCGTCCTGGAGGCGACCGAGCGGTGGATCTCCGCCTGGGTGGCGCTGATCGGCGGGCAGTCGGGGGACGGGCTGGAAATGTCCGCCGTCCAGGCCCGTGAGTGGAAGCGGCGCCCCGACGCCGCCCGCGCGGCGCCCTGGGCCGACCACGTCCCGGACCCGGGCAGCGCGGTGCCGGCCCGCGAGCGCGTCTCGGAGTTCCGGGCCGGGGCCTCGCCCGTCGCCTTCGAACTCGCCACCCGGCTGGCCGCCGCCCCGCTGACGTTTCCCGTGATGCGCTCGGTGCTGGCCGGGATGCCCGCGGCCGATCCGGTCCACCTCACCGAACTGCTGATGAGCGGCCTGGTGCGACCCAGCGGCAGGACCGGCGAGGGCAGCGCGGACGTCGCCTTCCTCTTCGGGCCCGAGATCCGCGAGGAGTTGCTCGCGCTGGGCCGCCGCAGCGACACCGCCCGCGTGCTGCACGACGTACGGTCCCTGCTGCGCGACGACCCGGAGCACGAGCGGCCACCGCTGCTGCCGTCCGCCTCCGAAGCGCTGGACAACCTGGCCATGCCGGCGGTGACCCACCGGAACATAGCGTTCCACCGGGTCGAGCTGACCGCCCTGCGCGCCCTGTCCGGCCGGTTCCTCCAGCGCGCGAAGGCGCTCGCGGGCGTGGTCAGCGGCTACGACCGCGCGAACGCCGTCAGCCTGGCCAAGAGGAACCGACGCCCGCCGGGCCGGCCGCCGGCCCCGTCCGCGCCCCAGCAGGCGCCCCACACTCCGCAACACGGCGACCCGGGAGGGCGCGCAACCATGACAGAAGGAACCTCGGTGCGGACCACCGTGCCGGAGCCCACCGCGGAAGGCGAGGGCACCCGCTCGACGCAGCCCCGCGTCTGGGGCAACATCCCGCCGCGCAACCCGAACTTCACCGGCCGGCTGGAACTGCTCGACCTCCTCTCCCAGAGGCTTCGCGAAGGCACGACCACGGTCCTGCCCGAGGCGATCCACGGCATGGGCGGCGTCGGCAAGACCCAGCTGGCCATCGAGTACGCCTATCGCCACCAGGCCGAGTACGACGTGGTGTGGTGGATCCCGGCGGAGCGCCCGGGCCAGATCGGCCAGGCCCTGGTGGAACTCGCCCAGCGGCTCGGTCTGGACACCACCAGGGAAGCCAACAGCGCGGGCCCCGCCGTGCGGGAGGCGCTGCGTGAGGGACGGCCGTACGCACGCTGGCTGCTGATCTTCGACAACGCGGAGAGTCCGGAGCGGGTGCGCCACTACTTCCCCACCGGCGGCAGCGGCACCATCCTCGTCACCTCCCGCAACCGCCGCTGGGGCCTGGTCGGCAGCTCCCTCGAAGTCGACGTCTTCACCCGCGAGGAGAGCAAGGAGCTGCTGCGCCGCTCCGGCCCGCCGCTGCGCGACGACGAGGCCGACCGGCTCGCCGACGCGCTGGGCGACCTGCCGCTCGCCCTGGAACAGGCCGCCGCCTGGCGTACCGAGACGGGCATGCCGGTCTCGGAGTACCTGCGGCTGTTCGGCGTCAAACGGGCCGAGCTGCTGGAAGTGTCGCCGCCGCCCGACTACCAGCTGCCGGTCGCCGCCGCCTGGAACGTCTCCCTGGACCACCTGGAGACCCGCAGTCCCGCCGCGCTGCGCCTGCTGCAGCTGTGCTCCTACTTCGCCCCGGACCCGATCTCCCGGTCCATCTTCGCCGGGCTGGGCAACAACAGCATCGATCCCGATCTGGACGCGGCGCTGAACGACCCGATGCGGCTGGCCCGTGCCATAAGGGAGATCAACCGGTACTCGCTCGCCCGGATCGACCACCGCACCAACTCGCTCGAGATGCACCGCCTGGTCCAGGCCGTGCTGATCAACCGGATGACCCCCGAGGAGCAGGACCGCATGCGCCGTGGCGCCCACACGCTTTTGGCCGCCGCCGACCCCAACGCCCCCAGGAACGCGGCCGACTGGCCCCGTTACGCCGAGCTGTACGGCCACGTCATCGCCTCCCGCGCGGTCGAGTCCGACCAGCCGTGGGTCCGGCAGCTGGTGATGAACATCTCCCAGTACCTGTACTACTGGGGTGACCACGACGTCGCCGTCGACTTCTCCGAGGAGGCCTGGAAGGTCTGGCAGGCCGTCTTCGGCGCGGAGGACCAGCAGTCCCGACTGATGGGCCGCTGGCTCGGCTACCTCTACGTGGTGACGGGCCGGCACCACGACGCGGCACAGCTCGTGGCGCAGCTCAAGGAGATCTTCCGCCGCACGGCGCCCGCGGACGGCGAGGACACCCGCGAGGACGCGCTGGACGCCCTCAACCTGGAAGCCGCCGTGCACCGGGTGCAGGGCGAGTTCGCGGCCGGTGTGCCGCTGGACGAGATGGCGTACGACCGGGCCCGGCGGACCTTCGGTGAGGACGATCCGACCACCCTCAACACCGCGCACAACCTCGGCGTGAGCCTGCGGCTCACCGGCGAGTTCCGCCGCGCCCTGGAGCTGGACCAGCACACCCAGAACCTGAAGATGCGGGTGTTCGGGCAGGACGACCAGCGCACGCTCATCACGCAGAACGGGTACGCGATCGACGTCCGCGAGAGCGGCGACTACATCCGCGCCCGCTCACTGCAGCAGAACGTTCTCGACGGGTACCGCAGCGTGCTGGGGCCGGGCAACCCGGCCACCCTCAAGGCGATGCGGCAGCTGAGTGAGGTCTGCCGCAAGGCGGGTGACCAGGCCGCGTCCCTGGAGTTCGCCCAGCAGGCCTTCGCACAGCTCACCCGCCGCTACGGCGACTCCCACCCGGAGTCGCTGGCCGCCGCGCTGGCCCTGTCGGTGGCGCTGCGCTGGAACGGTGACCTGGAAGCGGCCCGCGACCGGGGCTCCAAGGCGTGCGAGCGCTACCGCAGGATCTTCGACGGGCAGCACCCGCACGTGTTGTCGGCCGATGTCGGGCTCGCGGTCACCTTGCGGTTGCTGGGGCGCCTGGACGAGGCCCGGCGCCTGGACGAGGCGGCGCTGGCGTCGCTCACCGATCGGCTGGGAGCGGGCCACCCGACGGCGCTGGCCTGCGCCATCAACCTCGCCAGCGACCTGAGCGCGCTGGGCGAGGCGGACGCGGCACGCGACCTGGGGCAGCGGACCCTGGGGCTGTGCCGCACGAGCCTGGGGGAGGACCATCCGACGACGCTGGTCTGCGCCGGCAACCTCTCCCTCGACCTGATCGCCACCGGGGCAGCCGACGAGGGCGCCGCCCTGCGGGAGGACACCCTGGCGCGGATGACGCGCGTGCTGGACGCCCCGAAGCAGCGGTTCGGGCAGCCCGGCCCCCACCCGGCCACGGAGCAGGTACGCACCGGGGGACGGGCCAACTGCGACATCGACCCGCTGGCGCTCTAGGGAGTGCCGGCCGGGCCCGCGCCCAGCCACGCCGCCAGGCCCAGCGGGTCCGCGGGCCGGCCGGTGGCGGCCAGCAGGGCGCGCTGGACGGCGAGGGCCCGTTCGGGATGACGGCCCAGCAGGCGTGCGGCGCGGCGGTGGGTCGCGTCGCCGTCGCCGCTGTCCAGGGCGCAGCCCAGGCCGGCCCAGGCCGCGACGTGGCACGGGTCGGCCGCCAGTTGGGCGAGGTAGGCCCGAGCGGCGGCGGTGCGGTGGCCGCCGGCGAGGTGCGTGTCGCCCGGTACCGCTCCGGCGACGCGGGCCGGTGCGGGACCGCCCCGGTCGCCGAGGCGGTGGCGGGCGAGGGTGGCGACGCTGTCCAGCCGGCGTGCCGCGAGGTCCGGGACCAGCGCGGGTTCGGCGGCGAGCGCGGCCGGCGGGCGGTCGGCTCCACCGCGCCAGGCGCTGACCGCCGCGTCCACGGCAGGCGCGGCGGGACGCAGATGGTGGGCCCGCCAGCGGGCCCGGTGATTCGCTCCGGCGGCCCGCGCGAGTTCCGACAGCGCGGCCGGCACCGGCTCGTCGGACCAGGCGGCGCAGCGCCGGTCCAACAGGTCCAGGAAGCGCAGGCCCAGCGGCGTCAGCCGCTCGTGCCGGTGGACGGTGCGGAGCGTGTGTCCCACCTGTGCGCGCCACAGCGCGAACTCGAACTGCGCCAGGGCGGCGGTGTCGGGATCGTCCGCCCGCCGGTGGGCGTGCCAGAAGCGGGTCACCCCCGCGAAGGCGTAGATGCCCTGCAGCAGGCCTTCGAGCGGCCGGGGGTCGTCGCGCCAGGGTGCGTAGAACAGCTCGGCCTCCGCGTCGGGACCGGTCGTGCAGAGCGGTGCCAGGTGCAACAGCCCGCCCAGCTTGGTGTGCTGGAACTCGTGCACGAGTGTGACGGCGAGCTGCACCGCGTCGTCCGGCTCGGACGCGACGATCCCGCCGAACGCGTCGCCGACCGTCATGCTGTGTGGCCGAAACCTTTCTCCTGGCCGGGTCGGGGTGAGCGAGGTCAGGCCGCGGCGCAGCGCCGCAGCCGTCTGCGGCTCGTCCCGCAGCAGCACGGTCCAGGCCTGCGCCAGCAGCCGCCGCCAGTGCGACAGGGCCTGGTCGGACAGGCGGGACGGTTCGGTGGGCCGCGGATAGGCCCGATAGGGATCGAGGTCGTCCAGGGCCAGTTCGAGCCGCAGGCCGACGGGCCCCACGGTGACGCGGCGCAGCGCCTGCCACCCCGGCGCGTCGTCGCCGGGCTCCGCGGGCAGCGGGACGGCTCGCCGCGATCCCTCGACGCGCACCCGGCCGCCGGCGGCCCGCACCCGGGCGGCGGCCCAGGGCTCGTGATCCGCCCCCGGCAGGACCGCGCAGCCGAGTGTCGGCAGCGGGACGCTCCCGTGCCGCGCGGGAACCGCGACGTCGAAATCCAGTCCCGCCCGCACCCCCGCGGCGGCGGCCAGCGCGCCGAGGTGTCCGAGGACCGCCCACAAGGGCGCCTCATCGGGCGCCGTGCCCCGCAGCCGACGTAGCACGAGGGCCAGCCAGGTACCGGTCGGCGGATGCATCAGTACGGCGTCGACCGCGTCCGGCGCCCGCTTCTCCGCCCGGGTCAGCAGTTCCCAGGCGGAGCCGTCCGGGCCGAGCGGGCCTGCGGGCGGTCGATGACGTGCCAACGCGTCGGACAGGGCCCGCAGCAGCATCAGCCGCCGGCTGCGCTCGGCCGACCGCAGCCACTCCAGGGTGGCGGGGTCGCCGTCGCCCCGGGCGAGGGGGACCAGGTGCGCGGGCGGGACCTCGTGGCGGGGCAGCCGGCCCGGTGTCGCGGGGCGACCCGGATCAGCGTCCACCCGCGGTCCCTGCCGCGACCGGCCCGCCGGGGGTCTCAGGAGGAGTCCTCCGGATTGCTGACGCCGCTGGCGCTGACCTGGGGATGGTCGATCCGCTGCAGCAGGTCGGCCAGCGGTGCGGCCAGGACGGTGCCGTCCAGACAGAGCACTGCTTCAAGGGACACCCCCGCGAGATCGACAAGCTCGGACTCGACAGCGGCCATCGGCTCCATCGCGCACTGACCCCTTCCCCCGGCTCCGGATGCCGGCTGGCGCGCATCCTCCTCATAATGGCCCAGTGCGCGGGGACTGAAACCCGGCGCGTCAACGGTGGTTCGGTATTCAGTCAGCATGCCGCTCACTTCCGGTCAGGGTGCCGCCTCGCCAGCTCCGCCGCCTCCTGGTTCATCCGCCGCACGCCCTCGGAGTCGCCCTCGGTGATGCGGATCGCCTCCAGCAGCTGATCGAGGGTGCCGGGGTAGCGCAGGCAGGTGCGGACGATCCCGAACACGTCCACACGCAGGGCCGGGGCGCGCGGGCTGTGCACGGCGATCTCGGGACTGATCCCGTCGAGGAGCAGCGCCAGGCCGGTGGCGCTGCGCACGGACGGCAGGGCGGTCAACGCCGAGACCAGGCCGTCCAGTTCGCGCAGCGGAAGGGTGTCCGGCAGCGACAGGCTGATCGGCGCGGTGGCGGAACCCGTGGCCGGTGCGGCGGGCGCGACGAGTCCCGCGGGCGCGGGCAGGCCCGCGTGCCGGTGCAGGAGGTCCAGCTCCGCCGCGGTCAGCAGCGCGTGCCAGCGGTCGGTGCGGGTCGCGGAGAGCCGGCCGAGGCCGTCGGAGCGGTGGTGGGAGCTGACGAGGCCGATGAGGGTGCCGCCGTGCCAGACGGCGGCACCGGACATGCCCGCCCAGGGGGAGCGGTCCGGATCCGGATCGGCCCCGGGAGCGCCCACGGCCAGTTCGAGGGTGCCCTCGCGCCGGTTGGACAGCACGGAGATGGTGCCCGTGGCGTGGCAGGAGTCCCGGTACTGGGCGGGCGAGCCGTCGTCGAGGAACCGCATCCGGTCCTCGCGGAGCTTGAAGCGGGGAAAACCCATGGCACTGCACGGCAGGACCAGGTCGGCGTCGGGCACCAGCCCGTAGGACGGTGGCTCCACCGCCGGACCGGGCCGGAGCGGGCCGGCCAGCTCCAGCAGCGCGACGTCGGCGCTGTCCGCGGCCAGCAGGACCCGGGCCGAGGCGGTCCACTCGGTCCCGCGATCGGCGTCGAAGCGGACGCTGACGGTGGTGCCCGCACCGCCGCGGACGACGTGTGCGGCGGTCAGCACCCCGCGCTCGCCCACCCGGTAGCCCGACCCGCGCCGGCCCGGCCGTCCGGCGGGCAGGGCGACCAGCACCTCGGCGGCGCGTGCCGGGTCCAGCCCCTCGCTCATCGCTCACCTCCCGGGCAGGACACGGCGGTCAGCGTTCGCCGCCGGCCTCGTCGGCGACCCAGGGTCTGCGGCCCGTGCTGCTGAGCCGCGGGTCCAGGGTGAGCTTGATCCGGTGGGTGGCGGTGTCGGCGACCCGGCCCTCGGCCCCGGCCTCCGCGACCCAGAAACGGATCTTGGTCCCGGCCGTGCCCGAGCGTTCCAGGGACACGGCGGCCTCGAGTTCCACCGGGCCGAGTTCGAAGCGCAGTTCCTCGCCCTGCCCGGCCGCGACGGCCGTGGTGAGCTCCCGGCGCAACTGTTCGATCATTTCGGCTAGTTCGATCACGTTTGTCCCCTCCCCATGGTGCGGGCCGGCCACGCGGCCGCTACGCCGCTCCGGCGGCGCGCCCCGCCGCGCCCGGGCGGGACGGGGCCGGCGCGGACATTTGTGGAGCTGCCGGTAGGATAGGCCACCGTCCGAGGCCTTGGCTGGGGGAAGAGATGTCCGCGGCAGACTCGAGTGATCCACATATGCCCGTGCGGGGACATCTGTGCGGTGTCTACGGCGATGAACGGGAATGGGCGCATATGGCGACCGCATTCGTTCGGGAGGGTCTGGCGTTCGGGCAGCGCATCGCCTATTACACCGATACCCATTCGCGGCAGTCCGTCGTCGAGGTGCTGCGGGAGCACGGCGTGGACGTGGACGCGGCCATGGGCCGCGGCCAGCTCCTCGTCGAGGAGGCGGCCGCCTCGTACCTGCGGCGGTTGCCCTTCGACCCGGACGTGGTGCTGGCGGGGATGCGGGGCGCGTACGAGCAGGCGCTGGCGGAGGGTTTCCCGGGTCTGCGCATCGTCGGTGAGATGGACTGGTGCACGCGGGACGTCCCGGGCGCGGACCGGATCCTGGAGTACGAACTGCGCCTGGAGCGGGAGGTCTTCGCGGATCTCCCGCTGACGGGCCTGTGCTTCTTCGACGACGCGTCCGCGGCCGACGCGGCCTTGGTCGTCGCCGCCCACCGCCAGTTCGTGCCCCCGACCGGCGCGGGGCCGGCGGGCCTGGGGCTGACGGTCAACGTGGCACCCGACAGCCGTGACGTGCGGCTGCACGGGCACGCGGACCTCGACACCCGGTCCTCCTTCGCGGTGGTGCTGCGCAACGTCGCCCGGATGCCTGGTCCGGTCGTGCACCTGGACCTGGCGGCGCTGGACTTCCTGGACGTCGACGCCCTCGCACAGCTGGTCTCCACGACCGTGACCCTGCGGGAGACGGGTCGGCGCCTGGTGCTGCAGAGCCCGCCGGCGTCCCTGATCCGGGCGGCCGCGATGTTCCCCGACGAGTGCGATGTTCTGGAGATTGCCGCATGACGGACACCGCGACCACGTCGAGCACGCCGTCGGCCTCCGGCACGTTCGTCCATCCCGCCCTGTTCTACGCCACCCAGGACGAGTACGTGCGCCAGGTGGGGGGCTTCGTGCGCGCCGCGGTGGAAGCGGACGAACCCGCCTTCGTCGCGGTGCCCGGCGACAAGCTCGCACCGCTGCGCGACGTGCTGGGCGACGCGGCCAGGGAGGTCGAGTTCGCGGACATGACGGTCGTCGGCCGCAACCCCGGCAGGATCCTCTCCGCGCTGCAGGCCTTCGCCGACAAGAACCACGGGCGCGCCGCCCGCATCGTCGGCGAGCCGATCTGGCCCGCCCGCACCCCGGCCGAACTGCTGGAGGCCACCCGGCACGAGGCTCTGATCAACACCGCGTTCGCCCGGCGGCACGCCACGATCCTGTGTCCCTACTTCGTACCCGGCCTGCCGGACCACGTGGTCGCGGACGCCCGGCGTACCCATCCCACGCTCATCGTGGACGGCGACGACCGTCCCAGCGACGCCTACGTCGACGCCTCGGTGGTCTGCGGGGACTGCGACCAGCCGCTTCCCGCCCCGCCCGACCACAGCGTGACGGTGGAGTACACGATCGGGCAGCTCGCCGAGGTGCGCGACCTGGCGACCGACTGGGCGGCGGGCACGGCCCTGGACCGGGCCCGGGCCGGCGACCTGGTGCTGGCCGTCAGCGAAGCCACCACCAACTCGCTGCGTCACGGCGGCGGCAGCGGCACCCTGCGGCTGTGGACCGCCCCGGGCGGCAGCGCCGTCGTGGAGGTCCAGGACGCCGGGCACCTGCGCGATCCGCTCAAGGGCCGCAGCCGGCCCGCCCTCGCCTCCACCCACGGCGGCCGCGGTCTGTGGATGATCCACCACCTGTGCGACCTGGTCGAGATCCGGGCCGCCGCCACCGGCCTGACCCTGCGCCTGCACTTCACCCCCTGAGGCCCGTGCGCGCCCCGGCCCGTACCGCGACGGCGGCGGTCCGGATCGGGCCCGCGCCCATCAAGCGAGGAGCACCGCGGTGAGCCCGGAGATCGACGTTCTCGTCCTGGGCGGAGCGGGGGTCGACACGATCGTGTACGTCCCGCAGCTGCCGCTTCCCCTCGCCGACAGCCACCTGGTCCCGGCGATCACGACCCGGGCCGGACAGACCGGCGACTTCGTGGCGCTGGGAACGCACGCGCTGGGCCTGCGCACGCACCACCTCGACCTGATCGGCGCCGACCACGAGGGCGATCTGGTCCGGGCGTTCCACCGCGACCGGGGCATCGCGCTCACCGAGGCCGTGTCGGCCTCGGGTACCAAGCGCGCCGTCAACCTCGTCGACCCGGACGGGCGTAGGCTGTCGTTGTACGACGCCGCCCGCTCGCAGGAAACGGACCGCCTGCCCCCGCACGAGCTGGACGCCCTGGCCGCGGTGAGCCGCCACGTCCACGTCTCCATCACCCAGCCGTGCGCCCTCGCGCTGCCGGTGCTGCGCCGGGCGGGGGTGAGCATCTCCACCGACCTGCACGACTGGGACGGCGTCGCGCCCTACCACGAGGCATTCGCCCACGCGGCGGACGTGGTGTTCCTGTCGGCCACCGCGCTGGCGGACCCGCACCGGACCATGCGGCAGATCGCGGAGCGCGGACGGGCCCGGGCGGTGGTGGCCACCGCGGGGGCGGACGGGGCGTACCTGCTGGTCGACGGTGCGGTGACGCACGTTCCCGCGGCTGAGCCGCCCGGCCCGGTGGTCGACTCCAACGGGGCGGGCGACGCCTTCGCGGCGGCGTACCTCTACGGCCTGCTCAGCGGGCGGTCGCCCTGGCAGTCCTGCCGCTACGGCGCGGTCGCGGGCGCGTACGCCTGCACCGTGCCGGCCACGGTGACGCGGGCCATCACCCGCGCCGAACTCCTCGCCCATCCCGCCGCGCGGACGCCGGACCCCTCCGTTCCCGCTGCCGTCCCCGCCGATCGGCCCTGAGCCGCCGCACGGCCGCACGGACGCCGCAAGGGCGGCGGCTCGCAGGGCAGTGTCCCGGCCCCGGTGCCAGACTGCTGCCAGGAGGTGAGCGGTGTGGCAGGCACGGGCCCGAGGCCAGCGCTCGACGAGGTCCTGTGGGAGGAACTGCTCAACGACGTCCACACCTCGGCCGCCACGGACTTCCCGGCGCTGGTCGACCGGTGCGCGGTCGCGCTCGGGCTGGATCGGGTGGTGGTGTACCTGGCGGACCTGCAGCAGCGCTACCTGGTCCCGATCGGGGAGGACCGGACCGCGTTCGGAGTGGACTGCTCGCCGGCCGGCTGGGCCTACCGCACCTTGAGCCTGCGCGTGGAGGAGGCGCCGCCGGACGTGCTCACCGTGTGGCTGCCCCTCGTCGACGGGGCGGAGCGGCTGGGCGTCCTCGGTGTGCGCGGCGCGACGGTGGACAGCTCGTACCTGCGACGCTGCCGTATCGTCGCCTCCCTCCTGGCGACGGTGATCACCTCCACCCGCGCCTACAGCGACAGCCTGGTCCGGCACGTGCGCACGGAGCCGATGCAGCTGCCCGCGGAGATGCTGCGGGCGTTCCTGCCGCCCCGCACGATCGGCAACCCCCAGGTCATCTCGACCGCCGTCCTGGAACCGGCCTACCAGCTCGGCGGGGACGGGTTCGACCACTCGCTGACCCGCACCACGCTGCACGCCACGATCCTCGACGCCATGGGCCACGACCTCGCCTCGGGCCTGACCACCTCCGTGGCCCTGGCCGGATGCCGCAACGCGCGCCGTACGGGCTCGTCCCTGCAGGCGCTCGTCGAGACCGTCGACGACGCCCTGGCCACCTGGCTGCCCGACCAGTTCTGCACCGGCATCCTCGCGCAGCTGGACCTGGCGAGCGGAACGCTGCGCTGGGTCAACTGCGGCCATCCGCCGCCGCTGCTCATCCGCGACCAGCGCGTGCTCGAACACGCCCTGGAAGGCACGGCGCAACCTCCGATGGGCTACCCCGCGCAGTTCCTGAAGGAGCCGCGCACCGTGCACGAGCGGGTGCTGGAGCCGGGGGACCGAGTGCTGCTGTACACCGACGGGGTCACGGAGTCGCG
This sequence comes from Streptomyces sp. NPDC006733, assembly GCF_040636125.1. NCBI lineage: Bacteria > Bacillati > Actinomycetota > Actinomycetes > Kitasatosporales > Streptomycetaceae > Streptomyces > Streptomyces sp. NPDC006733. Next base: position 16,470 of record NZ_JBEYJD010000077.1, read on the forward strand.
CGTCGCGGACGGTGAACTGTTCGGCATGAAGCGCTTCACCGACTCCATCATCCGGGCGACGGCGGCGGGCGAGCTGCCCTCGGAGGCCCTGCGGCGGCTGATCCACGCGCTGCTCGACAACGAGAGGAGCCGGTTGAACGACGACGCGACCATCCTGCTGATCGAGTGGCGGCCGGCCCGGCCGGGACCGGCGTGAGGCCCACCGGAGGGTGACGTCCGCAGCGGGGCCGCGGCGGTGCGTTCCGCCCGGCCCCCCGCTCTCACTCGAACAGCGGCACGTCGGCCGGTGCGAGGTCGGAGCGCAGCCGCGCCCAGCGCACGGGGTGGCGCCAGCGGCCCGACGCGTCCAGCGCCACCTCGGCCGCCACCTCCGCCACGAGCTCCGGCTCCACCCACTCGACCTTCAGCTTCTCCTTGCTGCCCCAGGTGGTGGAGAAGGCCATCCCCGTCCAGGGGTGCCGCCCGACGGGCGGGGTGAGCCGCTCGGCCAGCGCCGCGGCGGCCTGTCGCGACAGCACGGCGCTGCGGCCGACGTACTGCAGGTCGCCCGCCGGGTCGAGGCGTCCCAGCAGCACGGTGACGGGCGCGGACAGTGACCCGCTGACGGCGCCGACCACCGCCTCGGTGGTGGCGCGCAGGCGGTACTTCTGCCAACCGCGCTCGCCGGGCCGGTAGCTCTGGGTGAGGCGCTTGAAGACCAGTCCTTCCATGCCCACCGCGGACCAGTCCAGCCACCGCGCCGCGACCTGCGGATCGGTCGTCGACGGACACAGGGTCAGCGACGGGCCCAACTCGTTCTCGGCGAAGAGGCGTTCCAGTGCCGCTCGGCGTTCGGCGTAGGGCCGGTCCAGCAGGTCGCTGCCGGCGCGGTGCAGCAGGTCGAACGCGACGAAGTGGGCCGGCCACCGGGTGGCGAACGCGGCCGTGGCGGCCTTCCTGCGGTTCAGCCGGCCCTGCAGCCGCTCGAAAGCCAGTCGCCCGTCCTCCCAGACGACCAGCTCGCCGTCGAGCACGACGTCCGCGGGCAGCGTGCCCGCAGCTTCGGCGATCTCCGGGAACGCCCAGGTCATGTCGATGCCGCGCCGTGACCGGATCACGATCCACCCCTCGGCGGAGCGGCCCAGCAGCGCCCGGTAGCCGTCCCACTTCGGTTCCGCCGCCATGTGCGCGGGCAAGCGGGGGCCGTTCACGGCGGCGGCGAGTATCGGCGCCGGAAGCGTCCAGTCCATGCCCGATGCCTACCACCGGTTCCGGCCGGTCAGCGGTGGCCTCGTTCGAATGGCCCCACGGCCGGCGGGCGGGGATCGCACGATCCGGCCGGCCGGACGGGGCGGCGCCCTCGCGAGGGCCGCTCCCGACGGCCTACTCGGGGTCCGCGGAGTTGCCCTGGGCGCGGGCGGGGGCGACGGCCGGGGTGAGCCCGGAGTCGATGACGTCGTGGGCGACCGTGCTCAGCAGGATCTGGTGCTGGCGGGCGTGCCGGCGCAGCGCCTCGAAGGCCTGGTTGAGCGTGATGTTGCTGCGCGCCGCGAGCAGGCCCTTGGCCTGTTCGATGACGATGCGGCTCTGCAGGGCGGTGTGCAGTTGCTCGTTGACGGTGTGCTGCTGGCGAATGGTGCGGGCCTGGATCAGCCCGATGGTGGCGGCGTCGGCGAGCGCCTGGGCGAGCGCGAGGTCGTCGGCGTTCAGCCGCTCCCCGGTGTGCAGCAGCAGGAGGCTGCCGATGACGTCCTGGCGCAGGCGCATCGGCAGGGCGGTGGCGAGGGTGTAGCCGGCCTGCTGGAGCAGCGGGGTGAACTGCGGCCAGCGGGTGGCCGCGTCGGCGGCATCGTGTGCGGTGACCAGTTGGGCGGTGTGGTGGGCGTCCACCGCCGGGCCCTCCTCGCAGGCGGCTTCCAGCGCGCGCTGCAGCGGCGGGGTGGGGTCGCAGGGCGCGGGGCTGTGCAGATGGGGGCCGGGGTGGGCCAGGAAGACCGCGGCGCTGGTGACGTCGAGGAGTTCCTGGCAGCGGACGGTCATCTGCTGCAGGAAGTCGATGACATCGAAATCCTCCACGAGGGTGTCAGCCAGTTCCACAAAGGTGCGGGCGATGTGCTGTTCCCTGCTCATAGGCGAGTGCTCCTTGTCGCTCCGCGCGGGGCGTGGCCGGCGCGGGTGACCTGGTTACTGGGTGTCATGCGGTAGTTCCTGCTCGATGATGGCGTGGGCGGCGGCCGCCAGGGTCATGCCGGAGGCGTAGGCGCGGGCGCGCAGCCGGGCCAGGGCTTCGGCCAGCGGGACCCCGAGCCGCACGGCGAGGACCCCGGTGGCCTGGTGCACCTCCGCCCGGTGCAGTTCCACCGCCCCCGCGTGCCCGGCGCCGTTGCAGGACTCGGTGCTGGACGGCCAGCGGTTGAGTACGTGCTGGGCCAGCGCGTCGGCGACCAGCCAGCCCTGCGCGGACTGCTCCGTGCTGAGCGGGCCCGCCGTGCGCCGGTAGCCGGTCATCGTGCCGACCCGCACGGCGCCGACGTGCACCGGCCAGACGAACAGGGCCGCCACGCCCAACTCCTCGGCCTCGGCGGTGTACTGCGGCCACTGCTGGGCCAGCAGCCGTCCGAGATCGGGCACTTCGCGGACCGCGGCCTCGTCCTGGTGGAGCAGCCCGGGGCCCTGGCCGAGGACGAACTGAAGATCCTCCAGACGCGCGCTGGTCGTGTCGCTGAACCACACCAGTTCCTGCCCGAGGGAGATGGCGATCCCGCCCAGACCCAGGGCCTGCGCGCAGGCCACCGCCCACACCCGGCGCTCTTCCTCGGTCGCTGCCGCGTAGAGAACGTCCAGGAGTTCCTTCACCGTGGAGCCCATATCCACGCACGCTTTCCTCGTCGGTGCTGCCCGGGTGCGGCGCGGCGGGCGCCGGCTGCGGTTTCCAGGGTAGTAGCGGCCGCACCGGGCGACAGCCGGTCAGCCGGACTGCCCCATTCCCCGTTCGGGGGAACCGCAGTCCGTGCTTTCGTTTGCGGCGCCGGCCGGTGCCTGCGGGGGTGGTCTGCCGCTGGTAGGAGTGTGTTCTGCCCTTGTTCTGCCGGGGCCCGCGGACGCCGGTCAGCCGGTACTTCTTGAGGTGACGCCGCAGAACCGCGGTCCGCTGCAGGAAGGTTCGCCCGATGCCCACCGATGCCCGCGATGTTCCACGGCGCCCGCGCGCGGGCCGCCGACCGGGGGAGCGGGGGCGCCCGGACCCCTTCGCCGTCGTGGACGGCTGGCGGGTCGCGAGCGCCGCGAACGCGGGGAGCGGGGCGGGCGGCGTCCAGTCATCCGGCGGGCAGGCCGTGGAGCGCACCGGCCTGCCCGCCGGGCCAACCCCGTTCGGTGACGCGGCCCGGCTCACCGCCCGGCAGTTGCAGGTGCTGCATCTGCTCGCCGCGGGGCTGCGCAACGTGGAGATCGCCGCGCGGCTCTCCTTGTCGGTGCGCACCGTGGAGCACCACGTCGCCGCCGTCCTCGGCAAACTCCGGGTCCGCTCGCGGCACGACGCGGCCCCGGCCGCCCGCCGGCTGGGGATCGTGCGTCCCCCCGCGGGGCGGCGGGACGCTGCGGACTAGGCGGCGGATGCCGGTCCGCCGGGGACCGGCTCGGCGCGCGGGTTCTCCTGCGGGGGCTGTCGCGCCGCGTCGTGCGCCGCGGTGGTCACGACCGAGCGATGACGATGAAGACGGGGGTCCCATCGGTGAGGCAGTCGAACGACTTCTTGGAGCGGCCGGCCCCGGTGCCGCCGGGAGACGGCGGGCGGGGCGTGCTGCAGGGCGCCTTCGGGCTGTTGGAGGCGGTGGACCGGGCCGGGGAGGCCCGGCTGACCCAGCTGGCGACGCAGAGCGGGCTGCCCAAGTCGACCACGTACCGGCTGCTGGAGCAGCTGGTCGAACTGGGCGCTGTCCAGCGCAGCGGCACCGGCTACCGCATGGGCCCGGAGATGTTCCGGCTCGGGCAGGAGTGGCAGCCGCATCCCGGCCTGCGGGCCGCGGCGGACGAGCCGGTGCGCCGGCTGGCGGCGGCCACCGGTACGACGGTGGGGATCAGCGTGCTGTGCAACGGGGAGACCCTGGTCGTGCTCTGGGCTCCCGGCGGGGACCGGGCGCTGCCCCCGCCCCGCCGGGGCACCCCCCTGCCGTGGTTCACCGCGGCGGGCAAGGTCCTGGTGGCGGGGGCGCACCCGGCCCTCCCCCTCGACCCGCTGCCCGCGGCCTGGCGCCGGGAGGCGGAGCTGATCCGGGACCGCGGCGTCGCGTTCGACCGGGAGCAGGTGACCGCGGGGGTGTGCTGTGTGGCGGTGCCCCTGTACAGCACGGGCGGTGTCCCGGTGGCGTCGCTGTGCGTCCTGACCGATCCCGCCCACCACCTGGAGCAGCTCGCCGATGCCGTCCGCGTCGCCGGCCGGGCGATCAGTGCCGGCCTGCGCGGCCAGTGAGTGCCGGTACCGTCCGGCCCGCCGCTCAGCGAGCGGTGGGCCGGTGGTCCCAGTCGAGGCGCAGGACGGCGACGTCGTCGAAGTGGCGGCCGGCGTTGAGCTCGTGGGTCTCCTTGATGAGGAGGTCGACGTGGGCGGCCGGGTCGGACGGTGGCAGGCGGTCGATCAGCGTGAGCAGCCCTTCGACGCCGAGCCGCTCACCCGTGGTGCCGTTGTGCCCCTCGATGAGGCCGTCGGTGTAGACGGTCAGGGCGCCGCTCGCCGGGAGCGGGACGACCGTGGCCGGCCAGCTGCCCGGGCCCGGGAGCAGGCCGGCGGCGATGCCCAGCGCGATGCCGTGGTCGGCGGTCAGTTCCCGGGTGCCCTCGGGGGTGGTGAGCAGAGGTTCGTGGTGGCCGGCGAGGTGCAGGGTGGCGGTGGCGGCGTGCTGGTCGAGGGTGAGCAGCGTGCAGGTGGCGAACAGGGGACGGGTGCCGCGTTCCGCGAGCAGGATGCGTTCCATCAGGTGCAGCAGGTCCGTGCCGCGGTGTCCGCCGAGCACCAGGGAGCGCCAGGCGATGCGCAGGCACACGCCCAGTGCGGCGGCGTCCGGGCCGTGGCCGCTGACGTCGCCGACGACGGCGTGCACCAGCCCGTCGTCGCCCTCCACCACGTCGAGGAAGTCCCCGCCGAGCAGGGTCATCGCGCCGCCGGGCAGGTACCGGGAGGTCACCGTCACCGTGGAGGAGTCGAGGATCGGCTGGGGCAGCAGCCCCCGCTCCAGGCGGGCGTTCTCCTCCGCCCGCAGCCGGGTCGCCTGGGCCTGGCTGCTGGCGCGTTCGGTCTGGCTGCGGTAGACGGCGTAGCGCACCGCACGGTGCAGCAGGTCCGCCTCCACCTTGCCCTTGACGAGGTAGTCCTGGGCGCCGGCCGCCATGGCGTCGGTGCCTGCCTGGGCTTCGGACAGCCCGGTCAGGACGATCACCGCGGTGTGCGGGGCCAGCGCGCGCACAGCGGTGACGGCGGCGGTGCCCGCCACGTCGGGCAGGTGCAGGTCCAGCAGGACGCAGTCGATGGGCTGGGCGGCCAGGGCGGTGCGGGCACCGCTCAGCGTGGTGCTGGTGGTCAGCTCGAAGCGCAGCGCCGTGTCGTGCAGCAGTTCCTCCACGAGCAGGGCGTCGCCCGCATCGTCCTCGATCAGCAGGATGCGGTAGACCGGCTCGTGGGGGACCGCGTCGAGGGGGTCGGCCAGGGGCGCGGTCATTGTTCCTGCTCCGCCTCGGCGGGGACGGCCGGGCCGGGAACGTGCGGAGGCTGAGGCGCCAGGGTGAAGGTGATGCGGGTGCCGTCGCGGTAGTCCGGGTCGACGGTGATCGTGCCGCCGTGGAATTCGACGATCTTCTTGCACATCGCCAGGCCGATGCCGCTGCCGGTGTAGGTGTCCTTGGTGTGCAGCCGCTGGAAGATCACGAAGACCTTGTCGGCGTACTCCGGGGCGATGCCGATGCCGTTGTCGGTGACGGAGAACCGCCACAGTTCGCCCTCCTGGGCCGCCGTGACGTGGATCTTCGGCGTCTCGCCGGGGCGGTGGAACTTGACGGCGTTGCCGATCAGGTTCTGGAAGAGCATCCCCATCTGCGTGGAGTCGGCGACCAGCGTCGGCAGCGGGTCGTGGGTGATCACCGCCCCGGTCTCCTCGATGCCGACGCTCAGCGTGGACAGCGTCTGCTCGACCACCCGGTCCAGGCGGATGCTGTGGTGGGTGTTGTGGAGCCGGCCGACGCGGGAGAAGGCGAGCAGGTCGTTGATGAGGGTCTGCATGCGGTTGGCCGCGTCGACCGCGAAGTCGATGTACTGGTCCGCCCGGGCGTCGAGCTGCCCTCCGTAGCGCCGCCGGAGCAGCTGGGTGAAGCTGGAGATCTTGCGCAGCGGCTCCTGGAGGTCGTGGGAGGCCACGTAGGCGAACTGCTCCAGCTCGACGTTGGACCGCTGCAGGTCCGCGGCCTGGGCGTCCAGCCGCTGCCGGGCCTCCTCGGCGAAGGCCAGCTCGCGCACCAGGCGCCGCCGCATGGAGTCGATCTCGCCGCTCAGGCGGCGCAGGTCCGCGGGTCCTGTCGGGGTGATGGGGTGCTCGAAGTCGCCGCCGGTGATGGTGCGGGCGTCGGCGCTGAGCCGCTCCAGCGGCAGATTGATGCCGCGGCGCAGGCCTTCGAAGACCAGGGCCGCCAGGGCGACGATGAGGAGCGCGATGGCGCTGAACACCCAGTTCCGCAGGCCCGTGGTGGCCCGCAGGTCGTCCCGTACCCGGTCGCGTTCCGCGCGCAGCCGCTCCTGCTGGTGGCTCAGCGCGGCCCGCACCTGGTCGAAGGCGGCCTTGCCCTCCGCTGCCCGCTCGGTGGCCAGGGGTGAGGGCGCGCCGGACGGTGCGGCGGCGATCGGCCGGGCGAACCTGGCCTGCCACGTCTCCACGGTGGTGCGCACGGTCTGCAGGTCGGCCAGGGCACCCCGGTCGTCCTGGAGCAGCTGCGTGAGGCGGGTGATGTCCGCCGACTGCACGGCGACGCCGTGCCGGTAGGGGTCCAGGAAGTCCGACGCGCCGGTGAGCCCGTACCCGCGGATGCCGGTCTCCTGGTTGAGCACGGCCGCTTCGAGCCCGATCGCGGTCGACAGCGCGGGCGAGCGCTTGTCCACGAGGTCGTTGCTGATCGCCTCGTTGCGCCCCAGGATCCAGGCGCCCGTCACCCCGAGCAGCGTCAGCAACGCCAGGGACGCGGACACCCCGACACGCAGCCACCGATGGGTGGTCCAGGTGGCGAGCCCCCGCTCACGCGGTTGCTCCTGGTCGCCGGTCATCGTGTGGCACTCCTCGCTGTGGGGGCCGCCTCGATCGGATGCGGCCAGCACACTCTAAGGGGGTCCCGACAGCGTTTGTTGTCGTGGGCTGCTCCAGGGGCCTAAAGTGCCGGGTATGCCAGGCAAGAACTTCGTATTGCGGACCACTCCGCAAGAAACAGGCGAGTTCGCGGACGCGGCCGTCGGTGACCTTGCCCAACGCCTGGCCCGCCGACTGCTGCAGTCGCCGGCGCCTTCCGCGCCGGACGACCGGGCACAGGCGCTGGCACTGCTCCACGTACTGGACCAGCTCCAGCAGGCCGCCGAACGGCTCCAGCGGGACGCGGCCGTGGACGCCGCCCGCGCGGGGGCCGGGTACCCGCAGATCGGCGACGCCTGCGGTATGACCCGCCAGGGCGCCCGCCGCCGCTGGCCGGGGCTCTTCCACCATTCGCACGACAAACCCACGGAGCATCCGCTGATGACCACCCCCGCCCGCGCCTTCGACGTCCTGCTCGTCGAGGACGACGTCGCCGACGCCATGCTCATCGAGGAAGCCCTCTCCGAGCGCGGCGCCCGCAACCTGGTCCAGGTCACCGACGGCATCGCGGCCCTGGAGTACCTGCGTGCACCCGACAGCGTGCGTCCGGACCTGATCGTGCTGGACCTGAACATGCCCCGCATGAACGGCCGCGACCTGCTGAAGGTCCTGAAGAACGACGAGGACCTGCAGACCATCCC